>VFZX01000338.1 GCA_016871015.1 Acidobacteriota bacterium
CGCCTCCGCGGGCTGGGCGGAGACGCACACCGTGTATGCGGACCGCTGGTGGAACTCGTTCCATCACCGGCATCCGGTTCTGAAGCGGATCCGACCGGGCGATTCCGTGGTCACGCGGACGATCGACGCCACCGGGCTTGATGAAAAGGGGCAGCAGCGGACGCAGGGGCCGAATCCGCTGACAGGTCCGTTCTACATTGAGGGCGCGCAATCAGGAGATGCGATCGTCATCCGCTTGGACCGGATCCGGATGAACCGGAATTTCGGATGGAGCCGGCAGCGGCTGGGCGCGTATGCGGTGACACCGGAGTCCATGGAGAACACGTTCCAAGGCAACTACCGCGAAGGCGCGGCAGTGCCAGGGCGGTCAGGGCTGCTGCCGTGGGACTTGGACCTGCAACGTGCCACCGTGCGGCTGCGGGAGCCAGCGAGCCGGGCAGTGAAATTCGAGTTCCCGGCGCGTCCCATGCTCGGCTGCGTGGGCGTCGCGGCGCCTGCTGATTTCGGACCGACCTCGGCGATTTCCGGCACGTACGGCGGAAACATGGACTACAACGAAGTGGTTGAGGGAGCCACCGTGATCCTGCCGGTCTACCATCCGGGGGCGCTCCTGTTCATCGGCGACGGGCACGCGCTGCAGGCGGACGGGGAGCCGACGGGTACCGGGATCGAGACGACGATGGACGTCACGTTCACGGTGTCGTTGCGGAAGGGCGCGAATCTACCCGGGCCGCGGCTGGAGAATGCCGAGTTCATTGCGGCAATCGGGAGCCAGCCGGAGTTCGTCAGCTCGCTCGACCGGACCCTGCGGGTGGCGACGTCGGACATGGTGCATTGGCTGACAACCGATTACAAGATCGAGCCCTGGGCGGCACACCAGTTGATCGGCTATCAGGGCAAGTACGACGTGATTACGGTTGGCGGGTCGATGGCGCTGAGGATTCCGAGGAGGGCGTTGCCACCCTCCTCGAGATGACTCGCGTTGCTCCTATCTAGTTCGAAATGTACAGCGTGGTGCCCGCCGGAGACAGGATGTCGGTCCCGATCCGGATCCGCACTTCGTTCTGCGCGTTGAAGCTGATGCCACCGGCGGGAATCCGCATGTTAATCTGCGCGAGTCCGCTGATGGCGCCTGCCGCGGTACCGACGTAGAGGACGTCAGCCGCGGGAATGGCGCGCCCGTTCAGCTCGATTTCCACCGGAGCCACGATGCGCGAGGCACTATCGACAATCTCGCCCGACTGCCAGATCGGGTTTGTGGCGCCGAGTCCGGTGAGAAACAAGATGACGATATCGCCAACCTTGGCGGGTTTGGTGAATGACAGCAGCGACGGGTCACCCGAGATCTCGCCAGTGTTCGCAAATACCGCCGCGATGCACGGAGTGGGCACCAGCCGGAAGAACGAGGGCGAGGCCGAGGCGAGCCGGATGGTTGTGGGCTCGCTGCGCCGCTCATTCGGCTGTCCGGGATTGGCGATCACGCGCACCTGCACATCGCCGATGTTGTTGATCGTCGGAATCTGGGCATTGATCTGGTTGAACTGCGCGTAGGTGATCGGAGCCCGTTCCCCGGCGACTTCGATGGCGATGCAGCCGAGACGGTTGGGGAACTTGCGTCCGTTGATGTACTCGCCGCCGTTGCTGACTCCGCCGGTCGCCTGGAGCCCAGTGCCAAAGACTGTGAACAGAGAGTTGAACGACAGGGTCTGCGGCTCGAATGATGTTGCGTTGGTCACACGCGTAATGGTGGGAGTGGCGGTGAGGTTGCAGCCTCCATCCTCGGCGATCTTCATGTTCGTGTTGTAGATGAGGTCGCCCTGATTGTTGCCACTGCTGTTCGCGGCGTTCCCGGCGACATAGAAGATGACCTCTCCGCCGCCCGCCGCGGGGGGAGTCCATTCGACCGTCCATTCCGCGCCGCCGCCCTGGCCGTTAAAAGTGGAGGCCTGAACGTGGCTTGCGAACTCAGTCTGCCCTCCGCAGTTGCCCTCAGGTCCACCCGCGCCGCATTGCACGCGAATCTGGCCGGCGACCGCGGTGAACGTCCCCGCCGCCCGGGTCTCATCGCGCGCCAGCCGCGCTGTGAGCTGGAATCCCCACCGGGCACCCTCGGGGTGCGCGATGTTGATCTTGATCATTTGCCGGACACCGGGCCGGTAGGCGGCGTCGGTCGAGAGCCAGAGCCGGCCGCGGGCGTCGCCATTGACATCGGTGCCCCGGTGGCACGCCGTACACGTAATGCCTGCCTGATCGGTAGGGACACCTGCGCGATTCGGCGGCGCTCCGCCGCTGAAGGCCGCGGCGATCACCGGGACCAAGCCCAGCACGGCAAGTTTTGGATTCATCATTGAGTCTCCTGGGTTATTGGATGGTCGTAAATAACGTCTGATCGGTCCCTACTCCGTCCACCGTGGCGGCGAATGCGATGTCGCCGCTGGCGGCGGTGGGAACTGTTATGTTGAGCTGGCAAAGGCCGACGGCGTTTGCCGCAAGGAAGGCTCGGACGGTAGCCTGGGTCTGGCCGAATAGAACCTGCACCGGCGATGCGATTGGCACGGCGGCGGCGGGCACGTTGCCAGCCGGAGTTGCCGGGTTGGTGGGTCCGCATCCGACGGCGAACACGATGATGGTTTCGCCCGGCGCGGCGGGACGGAATGGAACGCCAGCAATGAGCCCGGCCCGCCCGACGAATGTGGTGAAGTCGGTGTGGAGCGCGGCGAGGTATTGCCGTCCGCCGACATTGAATGCTGGTGTGGTGAGTACAGCAGGCGACACCCTCGTCTTGTTGAGGCGCGTGGTCGAGGACCCGGCGGGCGTGGTTACCGTGACATCCACAGGTCCAAGCGAGTCATCATCCGGCGTAAAGGCGTTGATCTGAGTGGGACTGACGAAAGCGACGAAAGCATCGCGGTTGTTCACCTTCACCTGGACGTTCTCAAGCGACGTCGGCGCGCGGCCATCCCGGAAATCCGCGCCCGCCCATGGCCGGGTCACGGTGGAGAAGTTCTCGCCAAAGATCTGGATCCAGGTTTGCGCGCTCAGCTTGGCCAGGTTGCTGAATGCCTGAAGTACGGGGTTCTGGCTCCGGATCGTGGGGGCCGGAGTGGTGGCAGCGCCGGCGCGTAACGTGTAGTTGTTCAGGAAGATGCGGTCGCCGGTGTTCTGGCCGTTCAAGTTTGCGGCGTTGCCGGCCACGTAGACCTTGATGTCTCCCGCGGCGGCCGCGGGAGGAGTCCATTGCACCTCGAACGAATTTGCCGTTTTCGCGTTCGAATGTGTCGCATACTGGATCGGAGTGTCCGCCCGGCACGGCAGGCGCGTGGATCCATCCTGGCAGAGAACGATGACTTCATTGTTGACCGGCGCCAGGTTGCCCGCCTGCTGCCGCGCGTCACTGCCTAGGCGTACTGAAACCTGGAAGCCGTAGCCGCGTGCCTCGAGGCCGGTCACGCGGATGGTCCAGCGTTGCGCGGCGCCCGGCGTGTAGGTCATTCCGGATGGGAAGGTGATTTCCACACCCGATCCCCGCGTCGGATTCCCCGTGCCAACATGGCAGGATGCCCTGGCGCATCCTTCGGCGGCATCCCCGGGCCCACCGGTGTGACCGGGATCCGCACCACCCGAGTTTCCCAAAACGACGGCTGGCATGAGTCCAGCCAAAAAAGTCGCGAAGACGAACTTGATTCGTTTCATTCTTGCGTTTCGATCCCCTGTTTTCTATAGAGTCTACCCGACAATCGCGGTCCGAAATGTTAAATCGCACGACTAGTCAACAATTTTAATGCCTTCCGCGCGATCGAACTCACCGGAATCTGAGCCAACCTCGCTTTGTCCACCCACACCATGCCCTGCGGTGCGTTGCCCACGCGCCCCTGAAGCACGTCGATGCGGTAGCGATGGAATGTGATGGAATGCGAGAAGCTGCCCCGGAATCCGCACCCCACGGCGTCCGGAACTTGATCACTGGACGGCAGCTCCCAGAACCCCGGCATCCGGGTATCCGATTCCGGTCGTTGCCACATCAATATTTTACCCCTTCGCTCCAGGATCAGCAGGACCTGCTCGATCCGCACCACCTTTTCCCGCCGGATCTTCACCGGAAGCTCATTCTGGCGGCCAGCCTGTTGCGCAGTGCACATCCCGCGCACCGGGCACAAAAGGCATTGGGGATTCCGCGGAAGGCAGACCGTGGCGCCGAGCTCCATCATGGCCTGGTTGAAGCCACCGGGGTCGGCCGGGTCGAGCAGTTCCTGGGCGGCCTGCTGGAATCGCTTGCGGACGCCAGGGGAGCCAGTATCGCTCGCATCATTGCGCAGACGGCTGATCACGCGGATCACGTTGCCGTCGAGCGCGGCGTGGGGGAGTCCGAATGCGATGCTGGCGACGGCGGCGGCGGTGTAGTCACCGGCTCCCGCCAACTGCCGGATTTCGCTATAGGCGTACGGGAACTCGCCGCGCGCCGCGATTTGGCGGGCGGCCTTTTGCAGATTGCGCGCGCGGGAGTAATAGCCGAGTCCACTCCAGGCCGCAAGAACATCCTGCTCGGGAGCCTCAGCCAGATCCCGGGCGGTTGGGTACTTTTCGAGGAAGCGCTCGTAGTATGGGATGACCACTGCCACCCGTGTTTGCTGGAGCATGATCTCCGAAAGAAGAACCCGGTAAGGGTCGCGTGTGTTGCGCCACGGCAGGTCGCGCCGCCCCGTCCTGTACCAATCCAACAACGCTACACTGAAAGCTCGCCCGTGCAAGACTCCATTGTCGTCCGGGGAGCGCGCGTTCACAACCTGAAGAATCTGTCGCTCTCCATTCCCCATAACAAGATGACGGTCGTGACCGGAGTCTCGGGATCAGGCAAGTCGTCGCTCGTGTTCGACACGATCTATGCCGAGGGACAGCGGCGCTATGTGGAGTCGCTGTCGGCCTACGCACGCCAGTTTTTGGACCGCATGGAGAAACCGGCGGTCGACGAGGTCCACGGGATCGCACCCCCGATAGCGATCCGGCAGAAGAACACGACCCGGAATCCGCGGTCTACCGTGGCGACCTCGACCGAGATTTACGACTACATGCGTGTGTTGTGGGCGCGGGCGGGGGCCACCTGGTGTCCGGAATGCGGCAAGGAAGTCGTGCGCGACTCGGTGGATCACGTCGCCGCGCGGATGCTCGAGCAGGAACCGGGTTCACGCTGGTATGCGCTGTTCCCGCTGCGGACCGAGCGCTCGCCCGGGGCGTTGCGCGACCAGTTGTTCGACCTGCGCACACGCGGCTTCAACCGGCTGATCCAGCAGGGCCGCCAGTTCGAGTTCTCCACTCCCGAATCGATTCTCGAGATCGATTTCAGCAAACCAGTGCACTGTCTCGTGGACCGCCTGTCGTTCAACCCTTCCGCCGAGCTGCGCCAGCGCATCGTCGACGCCGTGGAGATCGCCTACCGCGAGTCCGGCGAGGTGGTGTTTGAGCCCGCTGCGGGCGGGGAACGGCTGCGGTTCTCGGAAGAGTTCGCTTGCAAGACGTGCGGGAGTAAGTTCCAGACGCCCGAGCCGAACCTGTTCTCGTTCAACTCACCGTCGGGCGCGTGTCCGCGCTGCCAGGGCTTCGGGCGAACCATCGACTACGATCCGGCGCGCATCATTCCGGATCCGTTCCTGGCAATCGAGGATGGAGCGGTCCATCCCTGGACCCTGCCAATGCACAAGTGGGGCTACCAGCACTACACCAAGCGGTGGAAGGGCCGTGTGCGATTGAGCGTCCCCTACGCGCAGCTCGACGCAGGTGAACGCGAGATCGTATGGCGGGCGGTGCGCGACTTCTTCGAAGAGGTGGAGACGAAAAAGTACAAGGTCCACGTGCGTGTGTTCCTGTCGCGCTACCGCGGGCACGCGGAGTGTCCCGATTGCCACGGCGCGCGGGTGAGAAAGGAAGCGATGAACGTGCGCGTGGGCGGGGCTCCGGTCGCGCACGTGGCGCGGATGAACATCGCCGAAGCGCTCGAGTTCTTCAGCAAGCTGGAGCTGGCGCCGGAACAGCGCGCCATCGCGGAGACCGTGCTGGTGGAGATCCGGCAGCGGCTGCGGTTCCTCAACGACGTGGGGCTCGACTACCTGACGCTTGACCGGCTGTCGATGACGCTTTCTGGAGGCGAGGCGCAACGGATCCAACTTGCGACGTGCCTGGGCTCGCGCCTCGTGGGCGCCTGCTATGTCCTCGACGAGCCTTCCATCGGACTACACTCGCGCGACACGGGGCGGCTGGTGCGGATCCTGCACGAGCTGCGCGATCTGGGCAACACGATCCTGGTTGTGGAGCATGATCCGGATGTGATGCGGGCTTCGGATGAGATCCTCGACCTGGGTCCCGGAGCGGGCGAGAATGGCGGGCGGGTGGTGTTCCATGGAACGCGAAGCGACCTGTTTGAGGGTGCCGCGGCGACGCTCACGGGCCGGTACCTGCGGGGCGAGCTGCTGACCGCGCCGGCGCGCGCGCCGCGCAAGATCAACCGCAAGCGTATGGTGCGGATCGAGGGATGCCGGGCGAACAACCTGCGCAATATTGATGTCGAGATTCCGTTGGATGTGATGGCGGCGGTGACCGGCGTTTCCGGTTCGGGGAAGTCGTCGCTGGTCCACGAGGTGGTCTACAAGGCGCTGGGAGGCGGCGGCGCGGCGGTGCCGTTCACGGGAGGGGAGGGCCAGGAGGACACCGAGGTCCCGCGGGTGCAGAATTGGCGGGCGGTGCAGGGCGCCGGGCTGGTGTCGCAGGTGATCCTGGTGGATCAGTCGCCGATTGGCCGGACTCCGCGGTCGAATCCGGTGACCTACATCAAGGCGTTCGACCAGATCCGCGAGCTGTTCGCCGCCAACCGCGAATCCGCCAAGCGGGGCTATTCGGCGGGCCACTTCTCGTTCAATGTTCCAGGCGGGCGGTGTGAGACCTGCCAGGGCGACGGGACCGTGACGGTGGAGATGCAGTTCCTGGCTGATGTCGAGTTGATTTGCGAGGAGTGCCGGGGGACGCGGTACAAGAGCAGCGTCCTTGAGATCACGCATCGCGGACGCAATATTCATGAGGTCTTGCAGCTCACGGTGAGCGAGGCGATCGCGTTCTTTGCTGATGTTCCGCGGCTGGTGGCCAAGCTCCAGGTGCTGGAGGACGTGGGGCTCGGATACCTGCGGCTGGGCCAGTCGGCGACAACGCTGTCAGGTGGCGAGGCGCAGCGGGTGAAGCTGGCGGCGCACTTGGCGCAGTCATCGACTAAGGGAACGCTGTTCATTTTCGACGAGCCGACGACGGGCCTGCACTTCGATGACATCGCGCGTCTGCTGGATGCGTTTCAGCGGCTGATCGGGTCGGGCGGCAGCATCCTGATCATTGAGCATAATCTGGAGGTGATCCGGAACTCGGACTGGATCATCGATTTGGGTCCGGAGGGAGGGGCTGGGGGAGGGACGGTGGTGGTGGTGGGTCCACCGGAGGCGGTGCGGAAGTGTGCGAATTCCTACACGGGGCGGTACTTGTGAGGATTCTGGTATAGTGGTGGTGAATTGGCGCCCGGTGAGCGGGAGTAATTCAGTGGTAGAATGCCAGCTTCCCAAGCTGGACGTCGTGGGTTCGAGCCCCATCTCCCGCTCCATGAAATCAATCACTTGGGCTGATCCAGCAACTTCTTCCACTCCACTTCACTCCATTAAGCGGTCAGCACAGCCTTTTCCAGTTGCTGCGCAGCTTGCGCCCGCTTGGATAGAGCGGCTTTGGTGTACACATCCAACGCGACCCCGATGCCATGTCCGCGTTGGTCGGCAGCCACCTTCGGATCAACGCCTGCCTCATGTCCGAGACTGGCGTGCGTCCTGCGTAGCACCTGAAAATTTGCCCAAGCGAGACCTTGCGGCTCCAGCTTAGGCTTCATGTGGCGATACCAGATGTTGTCGCGCCAAACGGGCGTGTTGCCGCCCTCCGATGCGAACAACCAGGCCTCAACCTCTTCGCCAACCCACTGCATCCAGTCCGCAAGAACTTTCACAGTGGCGGGACCGAGTGCAACGACGCGCTTGGACGATGCCGTCTTCGGCGTGTCGATGTCTCCTCTGTAAACGCGCTGCTCGACGGTCACGAATGCGTGATCGCTGCTGACGTGCTTTCGCTGTAGCCCCAGAATCTCTCCCGGACGCATACCCGCGAAAATCGCCAGATGAGCGATAACCCGCTCTCTCATGTCGAGCACTGCGATGTACTGCTCTACCTCCTTTCCTGTCATAACGCGTGTCTCTTCCACCGTCGCCTCTTTCGGGGTATAGAGGGCAGCGGTGGGGTCGCGCTGCGTGTAGCCTTCCGCCAGCGCGAGTTTGAAAACAGCCCGCAGGTCCCAGCGGAGATGCGCCACTACGCTGCGCGACAAGTCCTCGGCCTTGCGGCTGAGGAACGCCTGAAGGGCCTTCAGGGTGATTGCCTGCAACTTGGTTTCGCTGAACTCCGCCAGATGGTACGTCATCCGGCTTTCGGTGGTTGCTGCCGTTGAGCGCTTCCACTTCGACCGGTAGAACGGCAAGGCAACTCCTTCGAGAAAATCCCCGAAGGTGATGTTGGGGTCGGGAGCCGTCGCGAGCCGTGCGTTCACTTCGCTCATGATGCGAGCTTGTTCCTGCTGCGCCTCGCTCTTGCTCATCTTCGAGTAGAGCCCCAGCGTCTGGTACTTCTTGCTGGTGCCCTCCCGATATTGCAGAATCCACATCTTGTGCTTGCCGTGCTTCTTAACCTGCAAACTGCCTTGTTGATGTCGCTTTCTTCGCACGATGTTCCTTTCCGTGCGTTCA
>VFZX01000339.1 GCA_016871015.1 Acidobacteriota bacterium
CTCCTGCGACCACATCACCTTGCCCGACTCCCACTCGACGCATCGCAACTCCTGCCCCTCCTCCTGCCGTCCGTGGAACCCGTACAGGTATCCATCCTTGTGAACGCTCGTCGAATAGTGGTTCGACAGCGACTCATCACCCGACCACACGGTGCGGAACTTGTCCCCCTGAATCTCCAGCACTGCCGCGCCCGTGTCATAGCTCGAGCTGATGAACACCTGGTTGCCCGACACCAGCGGAGTCGCTGCGTTCACTGAGGCCGCCATCCGCGCCCGCCAGCGATGCTCGAACCGGATCCGTCCGGTCTCCGGATCCGCGTCCACCAGCCCCTCGCGCGTGAAGAACAGCGCATGCCGCGCGCCGCCGATCGATGCCACCACCGGAGACGAGTAACCGGACTCGTGCGACAGCGCCTTCCACAGCGTCTTCCCCGTCATCTTGTCGATCGCCACCACGCCCGCCCCGTTCGCGCCGCCGATGTTCATCAACAGGCGCGCGCCGTCCACCACTGGTGAACAGGCCGCGCCGAAGAACTCCTGCCGGATTCCGTACTCCTTGCGTGCATCGAGCTTCCAGATCCCCTTGCCGCTCGCCAGGTTCACGCCATGCAGCAGTCCCTCGGCGCTGTAGGCGTAGACGCGGTCGCCATCAACCGTGGGCGTCGAACGCGGACCTTCGCTGAATCCGAAGCTGTCGCGGTACGTCGTGGTGTAGGCGTAGGTCCACTGCGTCTTGCCCGTAGCCGGATCCAGGCTTTCGATCTTGTCCTGGCTGCCGTCGCGATGGTAGACGATCACCCGTCCGCCCGCCACTACAGCCGGCGAGAATCCTTCGCCGATCGAGCGCTTCCAGACCTGCCGGAAGCCGCTCTTCTCCGACCACGGTCCCGTATAGACGCCATCGCGCCCCGGACCCTGCAGTTGTGGCCAATCCTGCGCGGCAGCCGCCGTCACCAGAACGAACAAGAGGGCAAGCATGTACTCACGCTATCGTATATGATGTCGGCTGATGATCACTCGCAAACAGGCCCTGCGCGGCCTCATCGGAATGTTCGGCTCCGCACCGTGGCTTTCCCCGCAGGACTGGGACAATGACCCCGTCCTCGGCCCCATCAACATCTTTGACTTCCGCGATCTGGCTAAAAAGAAGCTTGATCCCCTCGCCTGGGATTATCTCGAAGGCGGCAGCGAGGATGAACAGGCCCTCCGCGACAGCCGGGAGGCCTTCGCGCGCCTGATCCTGCGCCCGCGGATGCTGGTCGACACGCACAACATCGACCTCACCACCGAAGTCCTGGGACAGAAGCTCGAATTCCCGATCATCCTCGACCCCGCCGGAGGGAAGAACTGCTTCTTCCGGGGCGGCGAGTTGGAGGTCGCCAAGGGAGCAGCAGCCGCCAAAGCTCTGCAGATCACCAACGGCGGTATCGACGAACTCGTGGAATCGGGCAAAGGACCGCAGTGGTGGCAGCTCACCACCGGCGGACAACTGCAGAGCCGGCAGACCATGCGCGCCTTCGTCAAGCGCCTGGAAGCGGCAGGCTGCCAGGGAATCTGCTTCACCGTCGACATCATGCACGTCTCCCACCGTGAGCGCGACATGCACAACAAGCTCGAGCGAGCCTGGTGCGAAACCGGAATCCCGCCGCGCGACGCCAATGGCCAGGTCCCGAAGGCGAAGAATCCGTGGCGCGCCGGAATCTATCCGGCGCGGCAAAGCCCCTTGCCCACGTGGCAAACCGTCGAGGAGCTCCGGTCACAGACCAAGCTCCCGATCATCCTCAAAGGAATCCTGATCGCCGAAGATGCTGAACGCGCGGTCAAGCACGGCGCCTCGGCGATCATCGTGTCGAGCCACGGCGCGCGCCAGTTGGATCACGTCGGAGCAACAATCGAAGCCCTCCCGGAGTGCGTCAAAGCCGTGGGCGGCAAGATCCCCGTCCTGGTCGACGGCGGATTCCGGCGCGGTACGGACATCCTCAAAGGACTCGCGCTCGGCGCCAAGGCCATCTGCATCGCCCGGCCGTACCTCTACGGCCTCACCGCCTTCGGCCAGCGCGGCGTCACCCGCGTGATCGAGTTGCTGAAGACTGAGCTCGCGCTGAACATGGGTCTCGCCGGAGTCCCCAACATCGCCGCGATCGACAGGAGCCTGGTCCGTTGGCGCCATGAACAGAAGCTGTAGGATCCTGCCGGTTTTCTACCTGCTGTGCTTCGCCCAGGAGGATCCCGCGATCCTCGCCCCGCCCCGTGGAGTTGCGTTCCCGGGCGGCGAAGTGCGCGTGATCGTCCGCGCGGACGGCAAGACCCAACTCAAGCTCGACGGCAAGCCAGTGTCCGCCGAAACACCCGCGGAGGGAGTCCTGACCGCGGCGCTGCAACTCGCGCCCGGAGCCCACGAGATCAGCTACGGCGCCGAGACCGTGCGGGTGTTCGCCGGACCCGGTCCAGGCGCGGAATTCAAACCCTTCCGCCCTCATCCGCCCGTGGCCAACTGCACCACCTGCCACGCCGTCAAGAACGGCATCTGGACCTTCCAGCGCGCCTCGCTCGCCACGGTCTGCTCCCAATGCCACGCCAAGGACAAGTTCCCCGCCAAACACACACACGAGATGGGAATTCTCGCCGATTGCCAGATCTGCCACGATCCCCACGGATCCACCGCCGCCGCCCACATGCGTAAGGAAAAGGAAGCCGCTTGCAAGCAGTGCCATAATTAAGGCAGAAGGACTTGCCCCATGGCAGCAACTACTTGGAAGGGCCATATCACTTTCGGACTGGTGTCGATCCCGGTCCGGCTCGCCGTCGCCGCCCGTGGCGAGACGGTCGGTTTCAACCAGCTTCACAAGCATGACCACTCGCGCGTGAAACAGGTGCTGTTCTGCGCGGCGGAGGACAAACCCATCCCGCGGTCTGAAATCGTCAAGGGCTACGAATACGAAAAGGACCGTTACGTCGTCATCGAAGACGAGGACATCAAGAAGATCACCCCCAAGACGGCTAAGGTCATGGAGATCATGGAATTCGTCAAGGCCGACGAAGTCGACGCGGTGTTCCTGGATGCCTCGTACTACCTGCAGCCTGAGGAGGCCGGCGAGAAGCCCTACACGCTGCTGTTCGAAGCGCTCAAGCAGTCCGGACACGTCGGCGTGGCCAAGGCCAGCATGCATGGACGCGAGCACGTGGTGATCCTGCGGCCCGGAAAGCACGGCCTGCTGCTGCACACCATGTTCTATGCCGATGAGGTCCGCGCGCTCGACGAGTTCCGAACGAACGGCGGCATCCTGAAGGACGCCGAGCTCAAGATGGCCGTGAGCCTGGTCCAGGCGCTGGCCGCCCCCTTCGAACCCGAAAAGTACAAGGACACCTACCGCGACACGCTACGGTCGATGATCGACGCCAAGATCAAAGGTGAAGAAGTGGTGGCCGCTCCGGTGGCGCAGGAACTGGCTCCAGTGGCCGACATCATGGAAGCGCTCAAGGCCAGCCTCACGGCGCTGAAGAAGCCGCCCGCCCCGGCCGGGGAGTCCGTGTCGATCCAGGAGTCAGCCTCGCCCACGGTGGTGGTCGACAACACCAAGAGCAAGCGTCCGCGCCGGGCAGCAGGTTAGCGCGGAACGATGAGCCGCGAACTGATCCTGGTCCGGTCGTCGCGGGAGTTGTTGGATTCGGCGGCTGAGTTCCTTGCCGCCCACAGGACGGCAGAAGTGCTGGTGCTGGCGCCCGCGCGGACCGCCGCGGATGAGATCGTACGGAATGCTCCAGGCGCCGGATCCCTGGGAATCCACCGGCTCACGCTGCCGCAACTGGCCGCGTCCCTCGCGTCAGCGGCGCTCGGCGAACGGAAGCTTGCGCCCATGACACAGCTCGGGATCGAGGCCCTCGCCTCGCGCGTGATCCACCTGGTGCGCCGGAGCGGCGAGCTGCACTACTTCGCGCCCGTGGCCCAGATGCCAGGCTTCCCGCGCGCACTCGCATCGACTATCGCGGAGCTGCGGATGGAGCAGGTCGACCTTGCCACGCTCGCGCGATCGGGAGCCGCTGGAGCCGACCTCGCCCGCCTCGCCGCACGCTTCAGCGACCAGCTCCACTCGGGTCAACTCGCGGACCATGCCTCAACGTTCGAGATCGCCTGCCAGCAAGTCCTGACGGGCGCCGCTGGACCGCTACCGCGCCTCCCCCTGCTGATCGCCGATCTTCCCCTCCGTCACAAACTGCATGAACGCCTGGTGGACGCATTGGCCGCGCAGGCCGCCGCGGTCCGGGTCCTGTTGCTACGGGCTGACGAGGAAAGTACCGACGCTTATTCCCGCGTCGTGCGCGCGGAGCCGGCGGTGCGCCCTTCGACTCCAGTCTCCTCTCTCGACCGCCTCCGCACCTACCTGTTCTCGTCCGGCCATCCCACCGAATCCCGACTCGACACCACCATCGAGATCTTCTCCTCACCCGGCGAAGGACTCGAGTGCGTCGAGATCGCGCGCCGGATTCACCGCCTCGCGTCCGAAGGTACCCGCTTTGACCGGATCGCGATCCTCGTGCGCAACCCCGAGCGCTACCAGCCGCTGGTCGAGGACGCACTCAACCGGGCGGGTCTCGAAGCGTGGTACAGCCGCGGAGCTGTCCGCCCGGATCCCGCGGGACGCGCGTTTCTCGCGCTGCTCGCCTGCGCGGGAGAAAAGTGCTCGGCGTCGCGATTCTCGGAGTATCTGTCGCTGGCCCAGGTCCCGCCGCTCAACGAACACGGTGCGCCCGTCCGGCAGGAACACGCGTGGGCCGCGGCGAGCGACGATGTTCTCGGCGGATTTCTCGCGGACATCCCCGATCTGCCAGACCCCGCCGCTGAGCCCTCCTTCGAAGCTCCGTCGGGATGGGAGAACCTGCTCGTCGACGCCGCTGTGGTCGGTGGACCCACCCGTTGGGCGCGCCGCCTCGCCGGACTCGAATCGGAGCTATCGCTCCAACTGGACTGCGCCGAACTCGACCGCGTCGTCTCGATCGAGCACCGTCTGAAGCAGCTCCGCCGGCTCCAGCGGTTCGCGCTCCCGCTCATCGACCTGCTTGCCGGACTCCCGCGCCAGGCCCGCTGGGGCGAATGGATGGAGCGGCTCACAGCACTCGCGCAGACGGCGATCAAGTCGCCCGAGTCCGTGCTCAGCATTCTCGGCGAGCTCAGTCCCATGGCCGACGTGGGTCCCGTGGATCTCGACGAGGTTTACGGCGTGCTCTCCGACCGCCTCCGCTTTTTCCGCCGCGATCCTCCGCCCCGTCGCTACGGCCGCGTGTTCGTGGGCACCCTCGACGACGCCCGGGCGCGCGAGTTCGACGCCGTATTCGTGCCTGGCCTGGCCGAAGGTCTGTTTCCGCGCCGCGCCGCGGAGGATCCCCTCCTGCTCGACACCTACCGCCACGCAACGGACGCTGCCCTGGCTACGCAAGACACCCGGTTCGCCCGCGAACGCCTGCTCTTGCACGCGGCGGCCGCCGCCGCAGCCAAGAAGTTGATCGTCTCCTATCCACGGATGGACGCGGGACAATCGCGTCCCCGCGTACCGTCGTTCTACGCGCTGGAGGTCATGCGCGCGGCGGTGGGATCGCTGCCCGAGATCCGGGAATTCGAGCGGCGCGCTGCCCAGAGCACCCCTGCGCGGCTGGGTTGGCCCGCGCCCGAAGACTCCGCCGAAGCGGTGGATGCCGCCGAATACGATCTAGCGGCGATCGAGAGGCATCTTCGCCAGCCCTCCGGCGATGCCACCGGCGCGGGGCGCTTCCTGATGGATGCGAATCCGCACCTCGCCCGCGCGTTGCGCTCCCGCTGGCGGCGCTGGAATCAAAAGGCCTGGCAGTCCTCCGACGGAATGGTCGCCTCGGGAGACCACGAGGCGCTCGCGCGCCTGCACGAACACCGGCTGTCCGAGCGCAGCTATTCTCCGACAGCCCTCCAGCAGTACGCCGCATGTCCCTACAAGTTCTACTTGTACGCGGTTCAGCAGCTCCGGCCGCGCGAGGAAAGCGTACCGCTGGAACAAATGGATCCCCTTACACGGGGCGCGCTGTTCCACAAGGTCCAGTTCGAGCTCTTCCGCCGCCTTCAGTCGGAGAACCTGCTGCCGATGGATCCAGCGCGCCTCGATCAGACGATGGACTTGGCGGGCGAAGTGCTCGACAACGTTGCTGCTCAATACTGCGATGACCTGGCACCGGCGATTTCCCGCGTTTGGGATACCGAGGTCGAGGATCTGCGCAGCGACTTGCGTGGCTGGATCCGCCACGTGTCCCGGCCCGGCGGAGAGTGGCGTCCGCACCGGTTCGAGCTCGCCTTTGGGATCGTCCACGATGTCGCGGAGCGCGATCCTGAGAGCACCCCATCCGATGTTCCGATCCTGGGGAGCATGCGCCTCCGCGGCTCGGTGGATCTGGTCGAGCGCAGCCATCGCGGTGTCCTCCGCGTGGTCGACCACAAGACCGGCCGCGCTCCCGATCCCCTGCCCGGCTACGTCGGCGGCGGCAGTTTTCTCCAGCCGCTCCTCTACGCCGAGGCCGTGAGCCAGTTGCTTGGCGAACCCGTCGAATCCGGCCTGCTGAGCTACTGCACCCAGCGCGGCGGCTATGTCGACGTGAAGATTGAGGTGACTCCAACCGCCCGTCAGAGAATCGAGGAGGCGGTTGGAGTCATCGGTGCGGCCATTGAGGAGGGATTTTTGCCGGCTGCGCCAGGGACCCGTCAATGTGAGTACTGCGACTACTCACCGGTATGTGGCCCGTACGAAGAACAGCGGGCGCGCCGCAAACATCAGGAACCGGTAGAGCCCTTGCGGAAGCTGCGCCTGCTACCCTGATTCAACCGAACCGCAGCGGCCGGACCTCCAAAGCTCCAGGCCGGAACCCGGCTGCCGCCAACTGGTGCCGGACACCGTCCAGCCATGAGTCGTAGCAGGGAAACTCGACAGACGCTGTCTGCTGCTGAATCTCCGGATTCACCGGGAACGGCAATTCCGCCAACGTTTCGAGCAAGTCTTCGAGCAGCTTCGGTTCCACCTGGATGCGAAGCGAGACCAGCTCTCCCTGTTCAGTTGCTAGCGCGCGTGGGGGCGCAATTGTATCGGACCAAACGCTCATAGAATCATCTCCTGCAGCGAATGGCCCAAGAACACGAAACCCTGAGGCGAACCTCAGGGGCGGCGTTGACGCCGATTCGCCTTTAGCACTTTTTAGCGTGGTTGCAAGTAGCTGACCTTCCGGTTGCCCGGGAGGATCTAAATCACTCCACGTCCCCACCAGAATACACCCGCTCCGATTCCTATGCAAGAGGGTTCTTGCTAAGGTGTGTGGGACAATTCACCCAAATTTTACAATTCAGCGACATCCTCACCGCGGATGTACCGCATACTGGCTCTCAGCCGGTTGGTTAAGCACACACTTGTTGACAACCGCCGGAATCCAAATAAGGAGACTGCACAATGAAGTTCACGAATCGGCTCGGATGGCGATTCGTCCTGGCCGGAGGCGCCGCCGCCCTGGCAATCCACAGTTATGTCACGTCCCAATGGGCCAGCGCGCAAGGCGTTACGCGCTTCGCTGGCCCCACATCCTCCCAGCCACTGGCCCTGAGCGCGGATGGCAACGTCCTCGCAGTAGTCAATCCCGATAACGAGTCCGTCACTATCTTCGACGTCGAAGCTGACCGCAACGTGAAAATCGGCGATGTTCACGTCGGACAGGAACCGAACGGGGTGGCCGTGTCGCCGGATGGCAGGCGTGCGTGGGTGGCCAACACCGTTTCCGGCACCGTTTCCGCGATCACAGTCCATCGCAGCGGACCCCACGCCGGCCGGGTGATTACCAACATCCCGGTCGGAACCGAGCCTTACAGTGTGGTCCCAACGCCGAATGGCACGAAACTCTACGTGGCCAATGCCCGGTCCAACAACATCTCCGTGATTGATGCGGCAACCAACCGCGTCATCAAGACGATCGACAATGTCGGCTTCGAGCCCCGCGGGCTGGCGGTAACCAATGACGGCGATGGCGACGACGACGACGAGACGCTGCTAGTCACGCAGTTCCTGTCCCTGCCAGTCGCGGTCGGCAAGCTGGATGGCGAGGACGACAGCAAGGTCGGCCTGGTCACCTCAATCAGCACCGGCAACGACTCGATCACCGGCACCATCATCCTGCGGCCCCTCGCCAACACCGGCTTCCTGGCGGCCGGCGACGCCATCGCCAAGGTCGCCCCTCCGGCAGCCCCGCAACCCGCCGACTTCCGCTTCCAGACCGGAGCCTACCCGAACCAGATGAACAACCTGGTGATTCGTGGCCGCTTCGCGTTTCTCCCCAATACCGGCGCCTCTCCGAACGGCCCGACGCGGTTCAACGTCAACACCCAGGCGCTGCTCAACGTGGTCGACATCAACGACGGGCGGGACGCCGGACAGACCATCAACATGCACCTCGCGGTAGCCCGGCAGACGAACGCCGACAAGCTGTTCGTCACCCAGCCTTGGGCGATCGCAGCCAAGCACCGCGCCAGCGAGGCGTACGTGGTGTCCGCGGCCAGCAACACGGTCATCAAGGTGAACTTCAACCCGGCCAACGGCGCGCCCACCGTACCCAACAACCCCTCAGACGCGACCCGCGTCATGCAGGTGGGTGTTGGCAAGAACCCGCGCGGTATCGTGATCAACGAAAGCGTCTGGGGAACCCCACTATCGTTTTCGCAGCGCGGGGCGCGATCCTGGAAGCATGCGAGAGCGAGGCAACAGCGGACGCAGAAAGGGCGCTGAGGCTGCACGAGGAATTCGGTCGAGCAG
>VFZX01000340.1 GCA_016871015.1 Acidobacteriota bacterium
ACGAACTTGGGCTAGAGCCTCCAAATCCTAAACCAGGAGAGCGTAAAATGCCGATCCGAACCGTCATGGCCGCGCTGCTGTCCCTCTTGCTGATTCCGCCTTCAGCGAATGCCCAGGTCTTCACAGGCAGTATCCACGGCGCCGTGCACGACGCCAGCGGCGCCCCCGCGGTGGGCACCACGGTCACTGTCATCAACGCCGACACCGGCTATCGCCGCAGCGAGATGACGAACGACGCCGGCAACTTCCTCTTCGGATCCCTGCCCGCGGGCAACTACGAGCTCACCGCCGAAGCGGCTGGCTTCAAGCAGGAAGCGGTGAAGGGGATCGTGCTCAGCACCAACCAGAAAGTGGAAGTGAACTTCGACCTGAAGCTCGGAGAGGTCAGCGAGAAGGTCGAGGTCACCGGCACCGCCGCCCTGATGAACACGAGCGACTACGCGGTGGCGCAGGTAATCGATCAGAAGAAAATTCTCGATCTCCCACTCAACGGCCGCAACTTCGTGCAACTGGCCCGGCTGAGCGCCGGCGTCGAACAGCGCGCCATCAACCGCGGCCTGATGAGCGTCAACGGGACGCGCGGCAACAGCTCCAGCTTTCTGTTCGATGGCGTCGACTCCACCGATCAGAACGCGATCTTCCAGCCGTTGATGCCCTCGATTGATGCCATCGCCGAATTCAATATCCAAACCAGCAACTACAGCGCTGAATTCGGGCGCAGCGCCGGCGGCCAGGTGAACCTGGTCAGCAAGGGCGGCACCAACCAGTTCCACGGCTCAGCGTTTGAGTTCCTGCGCAACTCCGCGCTGGATGCCAAGGATTTCTTCGCCCCCGCAACGCAGCGCATTCCGCCGTTCAAACGGAACCAGTTCGGCGCTGTCGTCAGCGGGCCGGTCATCCGCAATCGAACCTTCTTTATGGGCAACTATGAGGGCGGCCGCATCCGGCAGTCCATCACCGCGCTCGCTTCGGTCCCCACGCCAGCCCAGCGCACCGGCGATTTCTCCCAAACTCTGAACGCCGCGGGTGCGGTCATTCCCTTGCGGGATCCCACCACCAATCAAGCCTTCCCCGGCAACCGCATTCCGGCCGGACGACTCGATCCCACCGGAAGCAAGATCCTGGCCCTCTATCCGCTGCCGAATCGCGTTGGCACCCAGAATCTTGTGTCGAGCCCCGGCAATCCGATCGACTCCAACCTCGGCGCCGTCCGCATCGATCACCGGTTCTCGGACAAGGACACCGCGTTCGGCCGCTACTTCCGCAGCACATCAACGGAGGTGAATCCGTTCGGCGTCATCGCCGGTGCGGCGAACCTGGGCACGACGGTACCGGGATTCGGCATCACCTTCCCCAACACGGGGCAGAACGTTTCCTTGAACTGGACCCGGGTGTTGAGCCCTACGATGGTGATGGAGTCGCGCGCCGGCTTGCTGCGGTTCTACACGGCCCGGTGGCAGAACGGCGATGTGGATGGCTTGGGCCAACTCGGGATTGAAGGCGGCAGCGCTGCGCCGAACACCTTCGGCTATCCGCTGATGGCGA
The DNA here is from genome assembly GCA_016871015.1 of Acidobacteriota bacterium. GTDB lineage: Bacteria > Acidobacteriota > Terriglobia > Bryobacterales > Bryobacteraceae > SYLY01. The sequence goes on from VFZX01000340.1 coordinate 1,546, forward strand.
TTCCCGGCTACGGGACTCTGGGCCACCCCGCCAATACACCGCAGTTCCGATACTGCAATACCTTTCACTACTTCTGGAGTCTGTCGCGAATCACAGGCAAGCACACCTTGAAGGTAGGCATGGAGGCACGGCGCGCGCAGCAAAACCTGACCCTGTCGAATGTTGTCCGCGGCAACTTCACTTTTTCGACGACCTTTACCGGCATCTCGATTGGCGATGTCCTCCTCGGTCAGCCTCTCCTGGTAACCAAGATCCCCACGCCGCTCATTTCCGGGATGCGGCAGACGACGACAGGAACCTACATTCAGGACGACTGGAAGGTCACGCGCCGGCTCACGATCAACCTCGGAATGCGGTTCGAGTACTTCCAGCCTCTGCTCGACAAGTACGACAACGCGCGGCTCTTCGATCCCAGCGACCGCACCGTGAAGCGCGTCGGCACCAATGGAATGCCCCGCGCCGGATACGGCACCGACAAGAATAACTTCGCGCCGCGGGCCGGATTCGCGTTCACCCCGTTCGCCAACAGCAAAACCGTGCTCCGTGGCGGATATGGAATCTTCTACGATTACGAAAACTGGAATTCCTTCATCGTCACCATGCAAGCCGCGGTCTTGCAGTACAACAGCCCGGGCACGATTTCGCGCGCGATGCTGTCCTCCGCTGCCGCGCAGCCACCTGCTCCCTACTCGATCCAGCGGAACTTTCCGATTGCGTACTACCAGAGCTGGAACCTGATGCTCGAGCGGATGCTTCCCGGCGGTATTCTTGCCGGCGCTGGCTACGTCGCCACCAAGGGATCGCACATCCCGATCACGCTCGACACCAATCAGGCGATTCCGGGTCCGGGGACACCGCAGTCGCGCCGGCCGCTCACGCAGTTTGGCGCGATCAATACGCTGCGGCCGAGCCAGTCGTCCATTTACCATTCGCTCCAGATGCGCGCCGAGAAGCGGTTCAGCCGTGGCCTGGCGTTGTTGTTGAACTACACCTTCTCAAAGGCCATCGACTACGGCCTGCAGGACATCGCGGCCCTCCAGAATGCCTACGACCTCCGCGCCGAGCGCGGACTGTCCAACACCGACTCGCGCCACAAGTTCAATGGGAATTTCACGTACGAACTGCCGTTCGGCAAGGGCCAGCGGTACCTCTCGAGCCTTTCCCGGGTGCCACAGGCGATGCTCGGCGGATGGCAGTTCAATGGGATCGTCTCGCTCCTCTCCGGCCTGCCGTTCAACCCGGTCGTCTCCACCGACACCGCGGGCATCGGACGGACGGGCCAGCGTCCCAACCGGCTCGAGAATGGAGCGATTCCCGATGGCACGCCCGAGCGCTGGTACAACCGCGCGGCCTTCGTCCGGGCGGCGGCGGGTACGTTCGGCAACAGCGGCCGTAACGTCCTGACCGGCCCCGGGCTGGAGAACGCCGATCTCTCGATGTTCAAGGAGTTCACCCTCACCGAAAAGAGCAAGCTCCAGTTCCGCACGGAATTTTTCAACGCCACCAACACGCCGCACTGGGGCCAGCCGGCCGCCATCGTGGACACAGCCAACGCGGGCACGATTTCCCAGACGATCCAGTCGAACCGGCAGATCCAGTTCGCGCTGAAGTTCCTGTTTTAATATGGAATTCCACCACCTATGAGACGCCGTGACACCTTTAAGCTTTCTCTGCTGGCGGCCGCGCAGGCCCCGGGCCGCGCCGGGACCCCGCGCGGTCCGCGCCAGTACAAGTGGATGCCGAAACTTTCCGAGAACATGCCGGACTGCGAGATCTCCAGCCTCAAATGGCTGCGTCAACTCGGCTGCACGACGGTGATTTTCCAGGGCACCGATGCCGTCGACGGCGGGAAGAAGGGCTACTGGACGAAGGAAGATCTGCTGCCACACAAGCGGAATTGTGAATCCCTGGGCATGGTCATGGAATCGGCGATGATCCCCATCGGGTTCTACCGGAAGGCGCTGCTCGGCGCGGCCGGACGTGATCAGGAAATCGAAAATGTTTGCCGCACCATCAAGGCCACCAGCGACGCGGGCGTTCGCATGATGGAGTGGCGGTTCTGGCCCGACTTCTATTGGGACGGACGCGTCGGCTACTACTTTGTGGAGGGCCGCGGCGGCGCGACGTACAAGGCGAACGACTATTCGAAAATCGCGAACGCGCCGGTCTTTCCTGAGATCGGTGAGGTGAGCGAAGAGGAAGGATGGAAGCGCTTCCTCTATTTTGCCAAGCCGGTTGTGGAAGCGGCTGAGCGCGCCGGAGTACGGCTCTCCATGCATCCCTGCGACCCGCCGCATCGCAACCTGCGCGGAGCCACGCGGATCTTCTCCCATCCGGACGGTCTCCGCCGCTTCCTGAAGGAAGTTCCCAGCAAGGCGAACGGTGTCACGTTCTGCCAGGGCACGATCACCGAAATGGGAGTCGACGTATTCGCGGAGATCAAGTATTTCGTCAAGCTCAATCGAGTGAATCTGGTTCATTTCCGCACTGTGCGCGGCGTTGTGCCGCATTACACCGAAGTCTTCATCGACGAAGGCGACATCGACATGGTGCAGGCGATGAAGGTGTGGAAGGACGCCGGCTACATGGGCCCCATGGTGTCCGATCACACACCCAAGATGGAAGGCGACACCCCCTGGGGCCATATCGGACGCGCGTTTTCCCACGGCTTCATGCGGGCCGCCGTCCAGGCCGTCAATACGCTGTAGTGCCGCATTGGACTAGAATGGCAACGTAGATCAATCGGAGGCATCGCAGTGGATTCCCAGCGGCTACCTATCCTTTCGCGGCGAAGATTGCTGGAGTTGTCCGGACTCGGCATGGGCACGGTGGCCCTGGAAGGATTGCTTCAGGCGGACTCGCGCGTGCCGATGGACCTCCAGCCGCGCCCCACGCATCACCGGGCCCGATCCAAGGCCGTCATCCAATTCGTGATGAACGGCGGACCAAGCCAGATGGATCTCTTCGATCCAAAACCGGCCCTGACGAAGTACTCCGGGAAGCCGCATCCGGACGGAGTGGAGATCCACCAGCCAAACAACGCGAACGTGCTCATGGGGAGCCCATTCCAGTTCCGGCGGGCCGGACAATCGGGTATCGAGATTTCCGAAGCGCTGCCGGAACTGGCCACAATCGCTGACGACCTGTGCGTGGTGCGGTCGATGTACTCCGAGCACAACAACCATCCGGAGGGACTCAACCAACTGCAGACGTGCCGGATCTTTCCGGGCCGGCCGGTGATGGGCGCCTGGATCAGCTATGCGCTGGGAAGCGTCAATCAGAATCTGCCCGCGTTCATCGTGCTGCGCGATCCGGAGGGTTATCCGGTGAGCGGAAAGCAGTTGTGGTCAAGCGGGTGGCTGCCGGCCTTGTTCCAGGGCGTGGAGTTCAATCCGTCCGGCATACCGGTCCGCAACCTGAATCCGGTGAAGCCGCTGCCGCCCGGCGTGCAGCGGGAGCAACTGGACTTTCTGGCCAGGCTCAATGCGCGGCACAAGGCCAGCCATCCCGGCGATTCCGAGCTTGAAGCGCGCATCCAGAACTACGAACTGGCCGCGCGGATGCAGTTGGCCGCCGCCGAGGTTCTGGACCTGTCGCGCGAAACCGCCGCCACGCGCCAACTCTATGGGCTGGACAACCCGCTGACCGGGGCTTTCGGCACCCGATGCCTGATGGCGCGGCGGCTGGTCGAATCCGGAGTCCGGTTCGTGCAGATCTTTTCCGGTCCCGGACAGCCATGGGATCATCACGCCCGCATCAAGACCGACCTGCCGAAGATTTGCGCCAAGACGGACGTGCCGGTGGTGGGCTTGATCAAGGATTTGCAGAGCCGTGGTCTGTTCGATTCGACCATCGTGCTCTGGAGCGGTGAATTCGGGCGCCTGCCGACCACCCAGAACTCCGACGGCCGCGACCACAACCGGAACGCGTTCAGCCTGTTTCTGGCGGGCGGCGGATTCAAGCGCGGACTGGCCTACGGCGAGACGGACGAATTCGGCTACAAAGCGACTGTCAATCGCGTCGGCACGCCGGACCTCCAGGCCACCATCCTGCATGCGCTGGGCCTGGACCACGTGCGGCTGAGCTTCGCACACGGCGGGCGGCAGGAGACGCCTACCGACGCTACAGTTACCGGGGCCAAGCCGGTTTCAGCCTTACTGTCATGAGATCCGTCCTGGTTGTTTCCTTCGCCTCGGCCGTCGCTCTGGCACAGGCGCCGCTGTTTGAGCGCGACGTGCTTCCGATTTTCACGGCGAACTGCTTCAGTTGCCACGGCGGCACCGCGATGGTGGGGCTGGACCTTCGCACGCGCGCTTCGGTACTTCATGGCAGCCATCAGGGAAAGATCGTGCAAGCGGGCAATGCCGCCGGAAGCGCGCTCTACGAGAAGGTGAAATCGAAGGTGATGCCGCCTCCGGCGTTCAACTTCAAGCTGACGGATGCGCAGGTCGAAACGATTCGCCAATGGATCGAGGGAGGCGCAAAGGGTGAGGAGAGGCAGGCCGCGATTTCGCCGCAACATGCCGAACGGTTCGAAAAGGAAGCCAAGCCTGTTTTCGCGGCGCGCTGCCTGTCCTGCCACGGAGTGGGAAATGCGGCCGCCGGTCTGGATCTGCGTACGTTGGCGGGTGTGCTGGGAGGAAGCTCGAACGGACCCGTGATTGTGGAGGGCGCTTCCGATAAGAGCCTGCTGGTCCGCAAGATCATGAGCCGGTCCATGCCTCCGCCCGGAGCTGGGCAGCCGGTGACCGATGCCGAGTTGCATACACTGCGCCAGTGGATCGATACGTCGCGCTTCAATGTCCGGCTGGAGCGTCCCACCGAACTCCGCGAGACGTTCACTGACGCCGAGGCACGCCCGGTGAAAGAAGCGGATAAACAGGCTTGGGCGTTTCGGCGGCCCGCCGCCGGGGCGCCTCCGGCAGTGAAGAGCAAAGCGCGGGTGCGCACGCCAATCGATCAGTTCCTACTGGCTCGCCTGGAAGGCAAGGGCCTGGGATTTTCGCCTGACGCACCCTCGCTCACCCTGCTGCGCCGCGCCTATCTCGATTTGCACGGCCTGCCTCCAACCGCGCAGGAGATCGATGCGTTCCTGGCCGACACCAAACCAGGAGCGTGGGAGCGGCTGATCGACAAGCTGCTTGAATCTCCCCACTACGGCGAACGCTGGGCGCGGCACTGGCTGGATGCGGCTGGCTACGTCGACGTCGCCGGTTTCGACAACGATCTGGTGGGAATGGAGATGTTCGACGGCATATGGCGCTACCGCGACTACGTGGTGAACGCTTTCAACAACGACAAGCCGTACGACCGGTTCCTGGTGGAACAACTGGCCGGGGATGAGCTCACGGACTGGCGCAAGGCAGCCCGCTACACGCCAGAGACTCTGGAGCTGCTGACGGCGACCGGATATCTGCGGAGCGTCTTCGACCGCACCGACCCGGATATCGTGAACCTGCCGGGCGAACGCTTCGATGTTCTGTTTCATTTGATGGAGAAGGTCTCCACGAATCTCATGGGCCTCACCGTGGGTTGCGCGCGTTGCCACAGCCATCGCTACGATCCGATTCCGCAGCGCGATTACTACCGGATGCTGGCCGTGTTCACGCCGTCCTACAATCCGTGGAACTGGAAGCAGCCCAAGAACCGCCACCTCGCCAATGTCGCCGCGGAAGAGGAAAAGCGCATCGCGGCGCACAACAAACAGCTCGACGAGCAAACGGGGCGGCTCAAGGAGGAGATCGCGCGGATGCGGAAGCCGGCCGCGGAGAAACTGGTCGAGGCCAATCTGATCAAGTTGCCGGAAAACCTACGCGTCGAGACGCGGGAAGCTCTGGCCACGGCGGAAGACAAGCGCGACGAAGTGCAAAAGTTCCTCGTCCGGAAGTTCGAAAAGATGGTCCGGCCCGCCGATGCCGACATCGACAAGACGCTCAACGAAGCGGACCGGACGGCGGTGGCGCGCTTGCGGGAGCAGATGAAGACCCTGGACGGATACCGCCGGCCGGTCGAGAAGATCCAGGCGCTGTGGGACGTGGGCCAGCCTCCGGTGACGCGGCTGCTGCAGCGCGGCATGGTGGAATCACCGGGACCGAAGGTTACAGCGGGCGGGCTAGAGGTGCTGGGCGGCGGCCCGTTCAGCAAGCCTGCTGAGGCGCAGGGCGAAACCACCGGGCACAGGCTGGCCTTTGCGCGCTGGCTGACCCAGCCGGAGAATCCGCTGACGGCGCGCGTCATGGTCAATCGCGTCTGGCAGCATCATTTCGGTGTCGGAATCGTGGCGACTCCGGAGAATTTCGGGAAGTTGGGCGCGGCCCCCACACATCCGGAACTATTGGATTTTCTGGCCGCCGACTTCATGGCGAACGGCTGGAAGCTGAAGCGGCTGCACCGGATGATCATGCTTTCGACCGCTTACCGCCAGTCTTCGCGTTCCAGCGGTCCGGTGGACGCCGATCCCGAAAACAAGCTGCTGTGGAGGATGAACCTCCGCCGGCTCGAGGCCGAGGCCTTGCGCGACACGATTCTCGCCGCCAGCGGACAGCTCGACCGGGCGATGGGTGGTCCGGCGCTTGCGTTGAAGCCGCAGCCGGACGGCGCGCAGGTGCTGGATCCTTCGCCGAAGTCCGGCTCAGCGAACCGGCGGAGCCTGTATGTCGCGGCGCGGCGGAATTATCCGTATCAACTGTTGCAGGTGTTCGATTTCCCCTCCGTTCAGGTGAATTGCACGCGTCGGGTGAACTCGGCGACGCCGCTGCAGTCGCTGACGATGCTGAACGACGAATTCGTGGTGGATCAAGCCGCCACGTTGGCCAAGCGGGTGGCTGAGAGCGGAACCGTCACGGATCAGCGGATCGCGCTCGCCTGGAAGTTGGCGTTGAACCGTCCGCCAGAGCCGGATGAAGTTCTGGCGGCGAAGCAGCACCTGGACAAGCAGACACAACTGCACATGTTTGCGAACGCGAAGCTGGAGGACGCGGCCCTCGCCGCGCTGGCGAGCCTGTGCCAGATGCTGTTTGCGGCCAATGAGTTCTTGTACCTCGAGTGACCTAGAGCATTTTCACATTTTATATACATCTGCTATGCCCGATATCCGCAACTCCGGCAATAGGCGCGGACTTGTTCTGGAGTGAGATGCTGGAGGGCCTCAGAGAGTGCATGTTCGAGCGCGGCGGCGGTTCGCGCCTTGGCCGCGCGCAGGTATGCCTTCAGTTGTGACCAGCATTTCTCGATCGGGTTGAAGTCGGGAGAGTAGG
>VFZX01000341.1 GCA_016871015.1 Acidobacteriota bacterium
GAATTCAATGAGACATGTTGGATATCGTGACGCACGCGTGTCACTAGGATTTCGCGACGACGCATCCCGCTCCCAATAGAATCAACGACCTGCCGCGACTCTCCGCTGCCAACTGTAGAAGACGGGTTTGAAGTCGCCGGCACGGTACTTCCGGCCGGCCAGTATTACATTCACACGGCCAGCGCGGCTGGCGCCAACCCGGCTGTGCTGATCAGCTCGAGCGACGGACGAGAATTCGAAGTTCCCGTGCTCGTCGCGGGTAGTTCTGGCGCGGGTTCGAGGCTCGTGATGGAGAAGAAGGGCTCGATGCTGCGGTGGACCCGCCTGGTGTCCGGTGGAACCACCTACGAGTTTGCGGCCCGCCCGGATTCCGCGAGCGAGTAATTTCTTCGGTGGTATCCTGAGTTCGGTGCGCATGGGTACAGGGGCCACCTGACCCTCTAAAATACAGGAATGCCCTCAGGGGACACGCCCCTCCTCATCCGCAACGCCGACATCGTTAACTCGGATTCCCGCACCCGCGCGGACATCCTCGTGGACGGCGGCGTCATCACCCGTATCGCGCCCGACCTCGACGCCCCTCCCGGCGCTGAAGTGATCGACGCCTCGGGCAAGCTCGCCTTTCCCGGATTCATCGATCCTCACGTCCACATCTATCTCCCGTTCATGGCGACCTTCGCCAAGGACACGCATGAAACCGCCAGCATCGCCGCCCTGATGGGCGGGACCACCACGTTCATCGAGATGTGCTGTCCGTCGCGCCTCGATGACGCGCTTGACGGCTACCAGCTTTGGAAGTCAAAGGCGGAAGGCAATAGCGCCTGCGACTACTCATTCCACATGTCGGTTACCAAGTTCGGCACGGACACCCCGGCCCAGCTCTGCGAGATCGTCGCGGATGGGATCACCTCATTCAAGATCTTCCTCGCCTACAAGGGATTCTTCGGCGTCGACGATGCGGAGATGTACCAAACCCTCATGCTTGCGCGGGAGCTCGGTGTCATCGTCACCGCTCACTGCGAGAACGCCGAACTCGTCAGCCGGCTCCAACAGCGCCTGCTCGCCGAAGGTAAAACCGGGCCCGAGTGGCACGAGCCGAGTCGGCCGGAATCGGTGGAAGCCGAGGGCACGCACCGCTTCGGTACTTTCCTCGAAAACACGGGTGCGCGCGGCTATGTCGTCCACCTCTCCTGTGAACCCGCTCTCCGCGCCGCGCTGGCCGCACAGGCGCGCGGTGTGAGTCTCGCGGTGGAATCCGTGATCCCGCACTTCCTGCTCGACGAATCGCACGCGGCCCGCCCCGGCGTCGAAGGGATGAAGCACGTGATGTCGCCGCCACTGCGCAATCCCCGCAACCACAATGTGCTCTGGACCGCGCTCGAACAAGGCTGGATCGACACCGTCGGCACCGATCACTGTCCTTTTGACACGGCCCAGAAGCTGCTCGGCAAGGACCGCTTCACCGAGATCCCCAACGGCATCCCTGGAATCGAGGAGCGCGTCAACCTGCTCTACACCTACGGCGTCAAGCGGGGCACGCTCACCCTGTCCCGGTTCGTCGACGCCGCCAGCACGCGCGCCGCCAAGCTGTTCGGACTCTATCCGCGCAAGGGCGTCATCGCCGAGGGAAGCGACGCCGACATCGTCATTTACGACCCGGATCACAAGAGTGTAATCTCGGCGGCCACTCAACATACCAACAATGACTACAACGGATTCGAAGGAATGGAACTCGATGGACGCCCCTCGATCGTCACTGTGCGAGGCAAGATCCAGGTCCGCGACGGCCAGTTCGTGGGTGACCGCGGGCGAGGTCGGCTATTGAGAAGGGAGCCGCAACATGACGAGCGTTGATCCGCGCCGCGCCATTGCCAATCTGAAGGAGCTGCGCGAGCTGACCGCGGACGGCAACGGCGCGCAGCGGGTAGCATGGACCGATACCTGGCTCCGCGCCCGCGAGTGGTTCCGCGCCAAGGCCGCGGACCTTCCCCTTGAGCACCACGCCGACACCGCCGGCAACCACTTCTACACGCTTCCGGGCGCATCACCCGCCACGCTGATGATCGGCAGCCACCTCGACTCGGTTCCCAACGGCGGATGGCTCGACGGCTGCCTCGGGGTCCTCGCTGGACTCGAAATCCTGCGCGGCATCGCGCTCCAATACAACGGACGCCCGCCGGTGACGGTCCGGCTGGCGGACTTCGCCGACGAGGAAGGCGCGCGCTTCGGCCGCAGTCTGCTGGGCTCCTCCGCATTCGCCGGGACCCATTCGATCGCCGCCGACCGCCAGCGCAAGGACAAGGATGGCGTTGCGATGGAGGACGCGCTGCGGCTCTGCGGGGTCGAGATCGACCGCTTTCCCGAGGCCGCGGCGGGGCGGGCCAACCTCGCCGCCTATATCGAGCTGCACATCGAGCAGGGTCCGGTGCTGGAATCGCTGGGACTGCCTCTCGGCGTCGTGCTGGGGACCAAGGGGGTCGAGCGCCACGCGATCACTTTCCATGGACAGGAGGCGCACTCCGGGTCGACGCCAATGCGTGTGCGGCGCGATGCGCTGGCGGCGGCAGCCAAACTTGCCCTCGAGATCCGCTCGATTGCGGGTGCCCACCCGGACGCCGTCTGTACGATGGGCAGCGTGAAGACGTTCCCCGGCATCGTCACGGCGGTGGTCGGCCGCTGTGAGACCACGCTCGACCAGCGCGACCTCGACGCCGGAGTGCTGGCCGCAATGCTGCACCAGGCGCGCGACGCGAGCGAGCGTTTCGCGGGTGAGGAGGGGTGCACGGTGGACTGGTCGCGGATCTGGAACATCGAGCCGGTTCCATTTCATCCGGCGATGGTCGGGATGTGCGAGGACGCGGTGCGGGAGACCTGCGGGACCGCGCACCGGCTGCCCTCGGGTCCGCTACACGACGCAGCGGAGGTGGCGAGGGCGGGAGTCCCGGTCGTGATGATGTTCGTGCAGTCGCTCGGCGGGATGAGCCATAACAAGGTCGAGGATACACGCGAGGAGCACCTGGAGTTGGCTGTAGGCGCGTTTGACCGGCTGGCGTCGAAGGTGATGGACTGGATCGAGCGGTAGGTTAGGAAGGGCGGGAGTTTCCGGCCAGCAGCGATGCCGGGTCGATGACTTCGATTTCTGGGAAGCGGGAGAAGCCGGTCTTGTCGAAGGTCAGGATTGCTTTGAGACCGTGCGCGTCGGCGGCAGCAGCCAGATCAGCGATGCTGAATCCAAGGCCGTTCTGTTCCACTGGCCGTGTTGCCACGGCCCCAAACTCGTATGAATTCTGCGGAACGGTATGAAGCTGGCAGCCCCGGCAGCGCAGTATCTCAACCGCTTGCTTGGCGACCCGGTTCCACGGATAGAGTTCCTGAAACGTCCTCAACAGGACGCTCGTGTCGAGCAGAACTTTGCCCACGAAAAAGTCAGCTCTTATAGATGCTCTCCCGGCTCATCGCCTCGTCGGACAATACCGGCAAGTTGGGATCGTGGCTCTCCACCCATTCCTCAAAGCGGCGCACCCACTCCTCAGGATCCTCGTCCGGCGGCTCGGCCACACGCACTGGCATGCACGAGGCGGCCTCCAGAATCCATTCTTGCAAGGTCATCCCCCGGGCGCGTGCTTCTTCGCCGTACACTTCAGCCAGGATATCCGGGATTTCGATGGTAACCATAGCTACCTCAATTCTACGCAATACCACGAGCGGTTGGTAGGTTCGCTCTGCGGCGTTCCCGCCCTGCTCAAAGGCGGATTCTCCGAACAATGCAGCCGCGGCGTCGATGTCTACCAAATCCGCCAGCCGCTCGGCGTCGTGGCGGGCATCACGCCATTCAACTTCCCTGTCATGGTCCCGATATGGATGTTCGCCAATGCCATCCGTGTGCGGCAACGCGTTCATCCTCAAACCATCGGAAAAGGACCTGTCGGCGAGCCTGTTCAACCGGGGAAGGGGGAGAAGCCGGTTTTGTCGAAGGTGAGGATTGCGTCGAGACGGTGCGCATACGCCGCAGCAGCCAATCGAGCGTCATGACCAGGCTTGCCAACGACCGCATGGCGAACTACCAACTCTTCCCAGAACTCGAACACCGCTTCGGTATCCTGCAAAAATCGAATGCGCTCCGCAGCCGCTCAAGTTCGGCCGCAGCTTCAGAAACACTGAGTCCAAGACCGTTCTGTGCCATCGACCGGTTGCAACGGCCCAGAACTCGTATAGATTCCGGGGAACGACGTGAGCCTTGCAGCCTCGGCGCTGCAGGACTCCAACGGCTTGCCGCGCAACCAGATTCCATGGCTGCATCAACTGGAACGTTCTCAGCAAAACGCTTGTGTCGATCAGGACCTTGCCCACGAAAATTCAGCGTTAATACAGATTCTCCCTGCTCATCGCCTCGTCGGACAATACCGGCAAGTTGGGATCGTGACTCTGTACCCATTCTTCAAAGCGGCGCACCCGCTCCTCCGGATCTTCATCCAGTGGCTTGGCTACCCGCACTGGCAGGCACGAGGCGGCTTCCAGCATCCAGTCCCGCAGAGTCATTCCCCGGGCTCGTGCTTGCTTTCCGTACACCTCTGCATGGAGCTCCGGGATTTCGATGGTCACCATACCGGCTCCAGTACCACCGCCCGCACAGGTTCTGAATTCGGGTCCAGGAGATCCAAAATCAACTGCTGCGCCGTGATGCCTCGCGCGCGAGCCTGATTCTCATATCCGCACCTACGCCGATTCTACTTCAATCCCACTCTGCTATCGTGAGGAAAACACCATGACCGCCACCGAAATCGAAATCGCCCTCGTCAATCACTGGATCGGCGGACGGCCCGCCGAATCCAAGTCCGGCCGCCGGGGCATCGTCTGGAATCCGGCCACCGGCGAGCCACGGGCTCACGTCGCCTTCGCCTCCCCAGCCGAAGTGGACGCTGCCGTCGCCAACGCCGCCGCCGCCTTCCCAGCCTGGCGCGCGACTCCGCTGTCGCGCCGAGCCGAAACCATGTTCAAGTTCCGCGAACTAGTCGACGCCAACCGCCGCAAGCTCGCCACCATCCTCACGATGGAACACGGCAAGACGATCGCCGACGCCATGGGCGAGGTCGCCCGCGGACTCGAGAACATCGAGTTCGCCTGCGGCGTTCCCGCCCTGCTCAAAGGCGGATTCTCCGAACAATGCAGCCGCGGCGTCGATGTCTACCAAATCCGCCAGCCGCTCGGCGTCGTGGCCGGAATCACGCCGTTCAACTTCCCCGCCATGGTCCCGATGTGGATGTTCGCCAATGCCATCGTGTGCGGCAACGCGTTCATCCTCAAACCATCGGAAAAGGACCCGTCGGCGAGCCTGTACATGGCGGAGCTGCTCCAGCAGGCAGGCGTCCCGGACGGCATCTTCAACGTCGTCCAGGGCGACAGGACGGCGGTTGACCGGCTCATCGAACATCCGGATGTGAAAGCCATCAGCTTCGTTGGTTCCACGCCGGTCGCCCGCGCCATCTACGAATCCGCCACGCGCAACGGCAAGCGGTGCCAGGCGCTCGGCGGCGCCAAAAACCACATGCTGGTGCTGCCCGACGCCGACATCTCCATGGCGGCGGACGCGGCGGTGTCCGCGGCGTATGGATCGGCCGGTGAGCGCTGCATGGCGATCTCGCTGGTGGTCACCGTGGGCGACGTCGCGGATCCGCTGATCGAGGCGATCCAGGCGCGCATGAAGAACGTGAAGGTTGGACCCGGGCTCGAGCCCGGTAACGAGATGGGTCCGCTGATCACCCGCGAGCATCGCGACCGAGTGGCCGGTTACGTCGCCAACGCCGGAGCCGAGGGCGCAACCGTGGTGGTCGACGGCCGCCGGGACCCCGTATCGCGCGGTCCCGGATTCTTTCTCGGCGCCTCGCTCATCGACAATGTCCGGCCCGGCATGGACTGTTACAACGACGAGATCTTCGGACCCGTGCTCGGCGTCGTCCGTGCTGGCAGTTACGCCGAGGCCCTGCAAATGATTAACGAAAATCCTTACGGCAATGGTACGGCTATCTTCACGCGCGATGGCGGTGCGGCGCGCCAGTTCCAGTTCGACGTTGACACCGGGATGGTGGGCATCAATGTGCCGATTCCGGTGCCGGTGGCCTACTACAGCTTTGGCGGCTGGAAGACGTCGCTGTTCGGTGATCTGAACATGTACGGGCCGGAGGGCGTGCAGTTCTATACGAAGTCCAAGGTGGTGACCAGCCGGTGGCCGGATCCGGGAACGAGCAAGGTCGACCTGGGTTTCCCGCAGGTGCGGTGAGACCAGTCCGATTCACCGCAAGAACCGGATGGCGCGCACCGCCTGGATGCCGCAGAATCAGAGCATGCCGGAACAAGCACTGAACGAAGAGATCCTGTGGCAGGCCGTCCAGACCCGCGACAAGGCCTGGGACGGACGCGCCGTGTTCGGCGTGGTCACCACTGGCGTCTACTGCCGGCTCTCCTGTCCCTGCCGGACTCCCCTCCGCCGCAACGTCCGCTTCTTCCGCGACCCCCAGGAAGCCGGGCGCGCCGGACTCCGCCCCTGCCTCCGCTGCCGTCCGCTCGCCTCCTGGGGTGTGGATCCGGATGCCGCGCGGATTGAAGCTGTCTGCGCGTTCATCCGCGCCAACCTCGAAGACACCTTGACTCTCGCCACGCTCGCCGCCCGCGCGGAGTTGAGTCCGTACCACTTCCAGCGTGCGTTCAGGGCCGCCACCGGCGTGACCCCGCGCCAGTATGTCGAGGACTGCCGTATTGCGCGCCTCAAGGAGGAACTCCGGCAACAGGACTCGGTCACCGATGCCATCTATGCCGCAGGATTCGGGTCCGGCAGCCGTGTCTACGAGCGCGTGGACTCGCACCTTGGTATGACGCCCGCCTCCTACCGGGCAGGGGGAGGCGGCGTCGAGATCTCGTGGGCCTCGACCGCCTGCGCGATGGGGTGGATGATGCTCGGCGCCACCGACCGCGGACTTTGCTTTGTCCAGTTCGGCGCTACCGAGACCGCGCTGCTCGACTCCTTGCGCGCCGAGTTCCCCGATGCCCGCCTGCGCCCGCTCGCGCAGCCGTATCCGGAGCCGTTCGGGCGTTGGATGTCCGCGCTTCAGGCACACCTCGACGGATCGCAGCCCAACCCACGGCTGCCGCTCGACATCCGCGCCACGGCCTTCCGGATCCGCGTCTGGACCTACCTGCAGTCGATTCCGCGTGGCGGGACGCGGTCCTACAGCCAGGTGGCTGCAGCGATCGGGCAGCCCGCCGCGGTCCGTGCAGTGGCGAGCGCGTGTGCCGCCAATCCCGTCGCGCTGGTGATTCCGTGCCACCGGGTGATCCGCGGCGACGGCAGCCTGGGCGGATACCGCTGGGGGCTCGATCGGAAGCAAGCTTTGCTGCGCGCCGAGTCCGTCAGCGGGCGATAATGGACGAATGCTGCTCCCGGACGTCATCCTTACTCATTTGAACTACACGGCATGGGCGAGCACCAGACTCGTCGAGGCCGCCGCGGCGCTGTCCGAAGAGGAACTCACGCGCGACTTCGGCACCGCCGACAAGAGCGTGCTGGGCACCCTGGTCCACGTGCTTGCTGCCGACCGCATCTGGCACTCGCGTGTCATCGGAGCGCCACGGACCACGTTCATCGATCCCGAGGACTACTCGCTCAAGGTGCTGCAGACCGAATGGCCCGTGGTCCATGAGAAGTGGGCAGGCTATGCGGCAGGCATCACTCCGGAATCGGCAGCACAGGTGATTGAGTTCAAGGATCTGCGGGGCAACCCGCACCGCCAGCCGCTGTGGCAGATCCTGCTGCACATGGTTAACCACGGCACGCACCACCGGGGCCAGGCCGTGGGCTTTCTGCGGACGATGGGACACAAGCCCCCGGCGCTCGACCTGATTTTCTACTACCGCTCGATCGCCTGACCGCGCTCGAACTCGATCAGCCACCGCTTGGTGGTGACGTCGCCACCCCAGCCCCCAATCTTTCCTCCAGCGGCGACCACCCGGTGGCAGGGGATGAACAGTCCCACTTTGCAGGCATTCATGGCATTGCCCACCGCCCGTGGCGCTTTGGGCCGCCCGACCTCTTCGGCCACCTGTTGATAGCTGCGGACCTCGCCGAATGGGATCCGGCGCACGGCTTCCCACACAGCGCGCTGGAAGGGAGTTCCGGCGAGGTCCAGCGGCAGGTCGAATGCGGTGAGCCTGCGGTCGAAGTAGGCTTGGACCTGGCCGTGGGCCGCGGTAAGGAGCGCCGAGTCTGTAGCGCGGCGCCACTGACGGCCTGGAAGCTCGGCGCGCAGCCCAGCGGTGAACTGGCGGGCCGTGGTGCGGAATCCGGTGCGGCAGATTCCGCGGGTGGTGGCGGCGGCGAACACGCGTCCGGCGCGGGTGTCGATCTCAATCCACTGGGCCATAAGCTAGCAACTGGATATCCGCTTCACTCAGCAAGACCGTCTGAGGCGCCCGCGAAGCGATCGTGTTGTCTCGATGGTTTCCGGTGCCGGTCTCGGTCGCGAGACGCTACTCGAGGCCTTGTGCTGAGCAGCGCTGCCCAAGTGTCGCGGATCCCACGACACGAGCCCGCTGAGTCAAAGGGATATCCACCAGCTAGCAAATGCTATACTAGGACTTTCCCTATGACATCAACAACTTCGCCGTCCGCCGGAACCACTGGCGGAAAGGTGATTCTGCTGACTCCGAGGGGCTTCTGCGCGGGCGTGGTGCGGGCGATCGACGTTGTTAAGATTG
>VFZX01000342.1 GCA_016871015.1 Acidobacteriota bacterium
CGGTCGAAGGGACACCGGTGATTCCGCCTCCCGCCGATGCGAAGTCCAGCTACCGGCGCCGGAACTTCGCCGAATGGGTTGCTTCGCCCGCGAATCCGCTCACCGCACGTGTGATGGTCAACCGCATCTGGCAGCGCCATTTCGGCGAGGGCATCGTGTCGACACCGAGCAACTTCGGAAAGACCGGCGCGCCTCCCACACACCCCGAACTGCTGGACTTTCTGGCAAGCGAGTTCGTGAAGAGCGGCTGGTCGATCAAGGCCATGCACCGGCTGATGATGAAGTCGGCCGCGTATCAGATGGCGTCCGACGACATTGAGGCCAACCACAAGACCGACGCCGCCAACCGCTACGTCTGGCGGATGCCGCGCCAGCGCCTGGACATCGAGACCATCCGCGACAACATGCTGGCAGTACCCGGAACGCTCGACCGGACTGTGGGTGGTCCAGCCGTGCTGCCCTACATCGATCCCGCTCTCTTCGCGTCGAGCTCGAAGCGGACCTGGCACGGGAAGCCCGACGACGACCGCACCACCTGGCGCCGGAGCCTCTACGTATTCAGCAAGCGTACCATCCGCTATCCGATGTTTGAATCGTTCGACCAGCCGGACATGATCACTTCCTGCGCCCGCCGCAATTCATCGGTGACCGCCCCGCAAGCGCTGCTCCTGATGAACAACAGCATGGTGCGCCTCCACGCCGGTCAATTCGCCGACAGGCTGCGGCGCGAGGCTCCCGGCGACGCCTCAAAGCAGGTGGACCGCGCCTTCGAGCTGGCTCTGGCGCGCGGGCCCACCGCTTCCGAACGCGACCGTGCACTCACCTTCGTTCAGGCGTCGTCTCCTACTGGGTTGCTCGACTTCTGCCAGGCGCTGTTCAACCTCAACGAGTTCGTTTACACTCCATGACTTCGCACCAAGCCCAACGCTATTCTTCGCGCCGCGAGCTGCTCAACCGGCTCGGCGGAGGAGTCGCCGGACTGGCATTCGCCAACCTGCTGTCGCGCGACACCGCCCGCGCCGCCCGGCTCGATCCGATGGCGCCGCGCAAACCGCATCACCCGGCCAAGGCGAAGGCCATCATCTCAGTGTTCTGCTATGGCGGCGTGAGCCACATGGACACGTTCGACCCCAAACCGCTGCTCAAGGAGCGCGCCGGTGAAGCGCTGACGGGCAAGGGCGAGGTGGTGGTGCCGCAGGGGACGCCCGGCGGCCTGATGCCGTCGCTGTGGGAGTTCCGCAAGCACGGCCAGTGCGGGATGGACGTCTCGACGCTGTTTCCGAACGTGGCGCGCCATGTCGACGACATCGCGTTCATCCGCTCGATGACGACACTGTCGAACGATCATGGTCCGGCGCTGTATCAAATGAACACTGGATTCGTGCAGGCCGGCCACCCGAGCATGGGAAGCTGGCTGACCTACGGACTTGGCAGCGAGAACGAGAATCTGCCCGGCTTTGTGGTGTTCACCGATCACAGGGGAGGCCCGATCGGAGGCGCGCCGAATTGGGGCAACGGCTACATGCCCGCGGCATTTCAGGGCACGCCGTTCCGCTCCACCGGAGATCCGATCGTCGACCTGACGCCGCCCAAGGACGTCTCGAATGACCGGCAACGGCGGTGGCTCGATTTCCTGGCCGCGATGAATGAGGAACACCGCAAGCGCAATCCACTCGACACCGAGCTTTCGGCGCGTGTGGCCACGTATGAGCTCGCCTACCGGATGCAGACGCACGCGGCCGAGGCAGTGGACCTGAACCGCGAGTCCGCGGAAACGAGGCGCATGTACGGAGTCGACGAGGAGCGGACTCAATATTTCGGGCGCCAGGCGCTGATGGCGGTCCGGCTGATCGAGCGTGGTGTCCGGTATGTGCAGATCTTTTCGGGTGGCGGCAACTTCCAGGAGTCCTGGGATGCCCACTGGGACATCAAGTGGAATCACGACACCCATTGCGGGGAAACGGACCAGCCGCTCGCCGCCATGATCACGGACTTGAAGCGGCGCGGGCTATTCGACTCGACGATCCTGCTCTGGCACGGCGAGTTTGGACGGATGCCAATCTCCCAACGCATGGACGGCCGCGACCACAATCCGTACGGGTTCACGGTGTGGGCTGCCGGCGGCGGGGTCAAGGGCGGAACGGTGGTTGGCACGACGGATGAGTATGGCTACCGGGCGGAGGAGAACAAGAAGACGGTGAACGACCTGCATGCGACCGTCCTCCACCTGATGGGCTTCGATCACGAGCGGTTGACGTATCCGCATCTCGGCCGGAACATGCGGCTGACGGATGTGTCAGGGAACGTGATCCGGGAGATCCTGGGGTAAGTCTGGCAGGAGACCGGCAGCCGGAATCGCGGCCGCCGCGCACAGCCGCCGCTTCAGCCCCCTGTCCCGCCACAAGGAGGCATCGGCTGCCTCGACGACAAGGCCCACTTCGTTGGGACCCGGGTGCTGTCCTCCATAATCGTCCAAGCGTCCACGGACCACCATCACATCGGGCTCTGATTCGCTGTCGCTCAACGTCACCGGATCTTGGTTGGTGACATGCCATCCTGCTGGTATCGCCCGGCTCAGAGCGAGATCCGCGCGGCGGCTCGCGACTTTGCGGGGTGGATTCTTGCCGATCTTCTTGACCACGCGGCCACTCAATAGCTCAACCGTCTCGTCACAGAGTCCCGCCGCGATCATCGCATGATAGGTCTCGACCGTCACCGGCCACAAATCAGAGACAAGCCTGGACATCGGCATCGTCTGACCCAGTCTACGACATGCCCGCGCCCGATGATCCTGAGTTGCTCCTGCTGTGGCATGGGCCGGATCACGCTACGACTGATACTGCAGCCGCGGACCGCCTCGGGCATCAAGCAGCGCAAGGTACCCGATGAACCACCGACCTGCGATGGCATTGGTCCCGCCGCCTGTGACGAGGTTCCGTCTCCTGTTCCCCCTCGACGGCGTTCGTGAGCTACGCGGACTTTCGAGCTTGAAGACCGTTCCTTCAACTCAGCGATCTCGCGGTCTTTCGACTCCGAGTGCGTAGTCGACTTTCTCCGCCCAGGCGTCCATCCGGGTCAAAATGCCGATCACTCAATCAGCCCGGAGATCTCCGCCCGCAGCCACGACCGCGCGAACTGCCATTCCCGCTTGACCGCCCTCGGCGAAAGCCCGGTCACCTCCGCCGCCTCCTCAAATGACAGCCCGCCGAACACCCGCAGCTCCACCACCTGGCACGCACGCGGATCCCGCGCGGCGAGCTTATCGAGCGCTTCATCGAGCTGCAATAACGCCGGCGACCGGTCGTCGCTGAACACCAGTCCCTCCTCCAGTGGCAGGACCTCGTGTCCGCCCCCGCGCTTGCCTGCCACACAACGCCGCGCGTGATCCACCAAAATGTGCCGCATCACCTGCGCGGCCACGCCGAAAAAGTGTGCCCGATCCTTCCAATCGGACTGCGGCATTCGCACCAGTTTCAGATATGCTTCGTTCACCAGCGCCGTCGTCTGCAGCGTGTGATCCTGCTTCTCGCGCCGCATGTACCGCGTCGCGATCTGCTTGAGCTCTCCATACGCCGCGTCGAACAACTTCGCCCGCGCGCCGCTTTCTCCTTCGCGAAATCGGTGGAGAATTCCGCTGATGTCCTGATCATCGCTACTCGTCATCCTGAACGTTATCCCCTCAATATTGGAATCGCAATCCGACCGCAATGGCGGACCACCGTCACCCGGGCATTGGCCCCAGCCCGAGCAGGCGTGCCGCATTCTCCCAATACACCTTCCTCAGAATCGAATCGGGCAGCCCGACCCCATAGATCTTCCACCGTCCCTGCGGTGGAATCCGGGCAGGCGCGTAGTCGAAGTACTCGTCTTCCGTCTCCAGGAACCGGTAGTAGATTTCGTACAGCTTCTCACCGAAAACCTGCTGCGGATACTGGTGTCCGTTCGGAACGGCGTCGGTCCCAAACAGGATCCGGTCCTGGTAACGGTCAAAGAACCGCCGCGCCGCGCGGGGCTGCCGGCCCAATTCGCCGATCCGCGCGCCGAATTCCACGTGCATGTTCTTGTATTTGTCCAGTGCCTCGCCGATATAGCCCAGGTTTTCCGAATTGCCCACGTGCAGGACCACGAACTGAGTCCGGGGATGCCGCGCGACCACCCGGAACCGCGCCTCCTGCAGTTGACGGTCGGACGGATAGTCCTTGCCGTGGAAGGACCAGTCCGGATGCGCGTTCAGTTCCTCGAACCGCTCGTTGAAACGGTCGATTGGGGTGAAGAAGGCCTCCGGATCCGATGTGTGGATCGCCACCGGCATTTTCAGCGCTCCGCAGGCTTCCCACATTGGGTCGAAGCGCCTGTCATCCACTTTGATCAACGGACCCGAGTTGAACTTCTCCCGCACCACAAGTCCAAGCGACTTGAGCACTTTCAGTCCGCGCGCACCCACGCGGTGGGCCCGCTCGATCTCCTGGCCCTGAAAGCTTGCATAGCCGGTCTCCGCCACCCGCGGAAACCACGGCATCGTGAACACCACGAACCGGTCCGGATGAGGTCCGCGCAACAGCCGCACGGTTTGCTCGAGTGATTTGCCGTAACCTCCGGTGAGGTTCACCATCACCTGGATCCGTTTGGGGTCCATCACTTTCAATAGTTCTGCTGGCGGCAGGATGAGGTCCGCCTTCTCGCCCTTGGGATCGCCCCATCCGAGATGCGTATGGAAGTCCACTACCGGGAATTTGGCGCGTGGCACCTGGGTCTCGCGGACATGCAGCATGCTCTTCGGCTCGAACTGGCTGAGGTCGAGAGGCTGGGGTCTCTGCGCCATCGCGCCCGCCGCAGAGGCGAGCGTGGCCAGGAAGCGGCGCCGGTTGGTGTGTGGGTTCATTGACGACCTCAAATGATAACAGCCTTCTGCGGTACGATGACGCATATGAGAAGAACGCTCGTTGCGACCCTGGCGGCGCTCACCGCCCTTCAAGCTGAGAACTGGCCGAACTGGCGAGGTCCGCGCGCCGATGGCACCTCGGCCGAGAAAAGCCTGCCCACCACTTGGAACCAGACAACCAATATCACTTGGAAGCTGGCCATGCCCGAAGTGAGCGGATCCACACCGGTGGTCTGGGGAGACACAATCTTCCTGAGCAACTCCGACGGCGGCTCAATCCAGATCTGGAGCGTGGACCGCAACAAAGGGACAGTCAAGTGGAAGGCCAAGGTCGCCGACTCCGACGACAAGGTCCGAAAGGGGAACATGTCCTCGCCGTCACCGGTGACCGACGGCAAGACTGTCTGGGCGATGAGCGGAAACGGCCAGGTGCGCGCCTTTGACTTCTCCGGAAAAGAACTGTGGCACCGCGACATGTGGAAGGATTACGGACGCTTCGGCCTCAATCACGGCTATGGGTCCTCGCCCCTGTTGCTGAGCGACGGACTCGTGATCCAGGTTCTGCATGGATTCAAGACTGACGACCCCTCCTACGTCCTGAAGCTCGACCGTAACACCGGCAAGACGTTGTGGAAGGTCGAGCGCCCCACCGACGCCACGGTGGAGTCGCCCGACTCCTACACCACTCCCGTGTTGATCATGGCCAAGGGCAAGCCCCAGGTCGTGATCACGGGCGGCGACTATGTCACCGGCCATGATCCGGCCACCGGCAAGGAGCTCTGGCGCGGGGGCGGGATGAATCCCCGCGGTAATCCGATGAACCGGATCGTCGCCTCTCCTGTGACGCTTAACGATATCGTCTATGTCCCGACGCGCGTGAATCCGCTGCAAGCTTATCGCGCGGGCGGATCCGGCGACGTCACCAAGAGCCACCTGGTGTGGGCGAATCCGAATGGCCCGGACGTGCCGACTCCCGTTACCGACGGCAAGTACCTCTACATGATCAATGACCGCGGCATCGCCTGGTGCTTCGACGCGCTCACCGGCAAGGAGGTCTACAGCGGCCAGCGGATCAAACCGGCAATCTACTCTTCATCACCCGTGCTTGCCGACGGCAAGATCTACATGACCAACGAAGACGGGTTGACCACGGTGATCAAGGCCGGACCCACGTTCGAAGTGCTCGCCGAGAATCCGCTCGAAGAGTACACGCTCAGCTCCCCAGCCGTGTCCAACGGACAGATCTTCATCCGGACCAAGAACGCCCTCTACTGCATCGGCAAGCGGGCCAGCTAGGATGACGCGATCGGGTCTCGCGCTGGCCGCGGCGCTCGTTCTTGGGGCCGAGGACTATCCCCTCGGGCCCGATTCCCAGCGGCAGGCCAACGTACCGAAAGGCACGGTCACCAAGCACGACTGGACCAGCGAGATCTACCCGGGAACCCGGCGCGACTACTGGGTCTACGTTCCAGCCCAGTACCGGGCCGAAAAGCCAGCACCGGTCATGATTTTCCAGGACGGCGGTGGATTCGCGACCGAAGAGGGCCGCTGGCGCGTCCCAATTGTGTTCGACAACCTGATCCACAAGGGCGCGATGCCGCCCACGGTGGCCATCTTCATCAATCCGGGCGTGCTGCCCGCGCTCTCTCCCGATCACCAGGACCGCTACAACCGCAGCTACGAATACGACGCGCTTGGCGACCGCTACGCGCGCTTCCTCATCGACGAGATTCTGCCGGAGGTGGGCAAGCGCGTGAACCTCTCCGCAGACCCGAATGACCGGGCGATCGCCGGGTCGTCCTCGGGCGGCATCTGCGCCTTCACCGCGGCGTGGAACCGTCCGGATGCCTTCCGCCGCGTCCTCAGCTTCATCGGAAGCTACACGAACCTGCGCGGCGGGCATGTGTATTCCTCACTGGTCCGTAAGACCGAGCCAAAGCCGTTGCGCGTGTATCTGCAGGACGGCAAGAACGACCAGAACATCTACTCCGGACACTGGTTCATCGGCAATCAGGATCTTGCATCCGCGCTCGAGTACGCGGGCTACGATTTCACGTTCACCATCGGAACCGAAGGCCACAACGCAGTGCACGGATCCTCGATTCTACCTGACGCGCTCCGCTGGCTTTGGCGCGACCATCCCACGCCTGTGGCCAAGCCCCGGGGCGGCGGACAGCGCCACTACGTCCTCGACATCCTGGGCGCTGGCACTGAATGGGAACTGGTCAGCAAGGGCCACCGCTTCACCGAAGGCCCGGCTGCCGACCGCCAGGGCAACATCTTTTTCACCGACATCCCCAACAACCGGATCCACCGGATTGGCATTGACGGCCAGGTGTCGGTGTTTAAGGAAAATTCCGGCGGCGCCAACGGACTCAAGTTCGGACCGGACGGCAAGCTTTACGCCTGCCAGAATGGCAAGCGGCGTATTGTCGCCTACACCGCCGACGGCGCTGAAGAAACAGTGGTCGCCGACGGTGTCCAGTCCAACGATCTCGCCATCACGGGCAAGGGCGGGATCTACTTCACTGACCCGCAGAACCGCCGGGTCTGGTACATCGATCCCAAAGGCGCGAAGCGCGTGGTGATCGAAGAGAACCTTGAGTTTCCCAACGGCGTCGCGTTGTCACCGGACCAGTCGATGTTGATGGTGGCCGACTCACGGAGCAAGTGGGTCACCTCCTACCAGGTTCTTCCCGACGGATCGCTCACGAATTCGCAGCCGTTCTTCCGGCTGGAGACCACGGACGAGTCCTCAATGAGCGGCGCAGACGGGATGGCGGTGGACACCGAGGGCCACCTGTACGTGGCAACACGCATCGGAGTGCAGATCTGCGACGCTCCCGGCCGCGTGGTGGGCATCGTCAACAAGCCGCACAACGGCGCGCTGTCGAATGTCGCCTTCGGCGGTCCGGACCGCAAGACGTTGTACATCACTGCCGGCGACCGCGTCTACCGCCGGCCCGTACAGCGGCAAGGCGCAGTCCCGTGGCAGCCGGTAAAGCCCGCCAGACCGCGTTTGTAGCCTACTCCCCGATAATCTTGATCAACACGCGCTTCGGCCTGCGCCCGTCGAACTCGCCGTAGAAGATTTGCTCCCACGGGCCGAAATCCAGGCGCCCGCCGGTCACCGCCACCACCACTTCGCGGCCCATCACCTGGCGCTTCATGTGCGCATCAGCGTTGTCCTCGCCGGTCCGGTTGTGATGATAGCCTGATACCGGTTCGTGCGGCGCCAGCTTCTCCAGCCAGACTTCGTAGTCATGATGCAGCCCTGACTCGTCGTCGTTGATGAACACGCGCGCCGTGATGTGCATCGCGTTCACCAGGCACAATCCCTCGCGGACTCCGCTTTCGCGCAGGGCCGTCTCAACCATCGGCGTGATGTTCACGAATCCCCGCCGCGACGGAACATGGAAGGTCAGCTCCTTCCGGTGGGTCTTCATCTCCGCGGCTTCCACAGCCCCAGCAATTGATCCACCTGCGCCGAGGTTATCGAAGCGGACGCGCGGACGACGGCGCCCTCCTGCTTCGTCTCAATCGCGTCATACAGCTTGAGCAAGTCGAGCTGATTGTCCGGTGTCGACAGCCGCCCCATGCCGATCAGCGCCCGGAGCCCGCCGTGCAGTTTCCTTGCGTCCTCCTCCTTGCCGCAGTTCCCAGTAATGTTCAAACTGGCACCTCTTCTCAGGTCACCCCACAGGACCAGCGATTGCACGCTCCGCAGCGCCTTTTCCAAGTTCTGGAGATTGCTCCATTCCGGAGCGCGGACCGCCGGCAGCTCTCC
>VFZX01000343.1 GCA_016871015.1 Acidobacteriota bacterium
GAGAAGGTGTAAGGTGAAGATCGAGCCGCACCCGCCCTTGATAAGTGTCAAGCAAGAATCCAGGCTAAAGTGTCAAGGATGTGTCCGGTCGCGCACCTGTAATACGCCCATCTACCTCCCAGTCTGACGCTAGCAATTCCGGGCTGTCAAGTTTCGAATCGGCTGGAACCAGGGGACTCCCTATCCAACAACCGCCCTAGCCAGTCCGTGCCAGTACTGATCCGGTACCATCAGACTAGAGGAGTATTCAACATATGCGGAGGCTTTTGCTGGCTATGTCAAGCGTCGTGCTGGCGGCGGACCTGAACGTTCGCACCGTCGTGCTGTACAAACACGGAGTCGGATTCTTCGAACGGGGCGGGGAACTGGGACCCGGCGAGAGCGCCCGCCTCGACTTCAACGCGGCCGAGATGAACGACGTCCTCAAGTCCCTCACCGTGGACGTAAAGGGAGGATCCGGCGTCGCCGGTCTCCGCTACGACTCGGCCGAGCCGCTCGAACGGAAGCTCCAAAAGTTCCCCATGAAGCTCGGCGCCAATCAGGCGCTCGCCGCCGTGCTGGACCAACTGAAAGGCGTACGGGTCCGGGTGGGCGCCGACCTCACCGGAGCGATCGTCTCGGCGCGCATCGTGCCGGGTTCCCGCGACCAAACGGAGCGCGAGCAGTTGACGCTCCTGCTCGACTCCGGCGATCTCCGCACGGTGGATCTCGCCGCCGTGTCCGCGCTCTCGTTTCCGGATCCCAAAGTCCAGCTGCAATTTAAGGACTACTTGGCGACGCTTCTGCAGGCCCGGTCGAGCGACAAGCGCAGCGTCTACATCGACTCCTCCGACGCGGGCCGCCGTCAGATCGCAGCCAGCTACATGATCCCCATGCCGGTATGGAAATCGAGCTACCGGCTGATCTTTGGCGCAGCGGGAGATCCGGTGCTCGAGGGCTGGGCGATTGTCGACAACACCACCGGAGAAGATTGGACCAACGTCAACCTTTCCCTCGTGTCCGGCCGCCCGGTGTCGTTCATCAGCCGCCTGTACGAGCCCAAGTACGTCGAGCGGCAGGTGGCCGAACTCGCCGAGGAAAGAGCCGCGGCTCCAGTGGTTCACGAAGGCTCGGTGGCCGCCCCGCCACCTCCGCCCGCGCCAATGATGGCTTTCGCCGGACGGGCCCGGAAGCAGGGTGGGCCGGCTGAAGCAGCGGCATCCGACGCCGCCCCCATGATGGTGGAGCAGTCCTCGCTGGCGCGCACCGCGGAAGGGCGCGAGCTGGGCGACCTGTTCGAGTACCGGTTCTCAACGCCGGTCACGGTCAAGAGGAACGAGTCCGCGATGCTGCCTTTCCTCCAGCAGAAGCTGACCGCACGAAAGTTGCTGATCTACTCCGATCCGTCATCGCAGCACCCGATGAACGCCGCCGAGCTCGCCAACACAACCGGCAAGACTCTGGACGGCGGTCCGATCACCGTGTACGACGGCGGCGCCTACGCCGGTGAAGCCCTTGTCGAAACGGTGAAGCAGGGCGACAAGCGCCTGATCAGCTACGGGATCGACATCGGCACGCGCATCACCACCAATCACGACTCGACACAGGATGCGGTGCGTGAAGTCCGCTTCAGGCGGGGCGTGCTGACGACGCGCGCCGCGGTTCGCGAGACTAAGACCTACACGATCCGGAATGTCGACGCCAAGGCCAAGACGCTGATCATCGAGCACCCGGCGCGGTCCGGATACAGGCTGCTCGGCAATCTAAAGCCGGTCGAGACGACAGCCACCCGCCACCGTTTCCCGGTGAACCTGGCGCCGTCCTCCAGCGACAAGTTCGCAGTCGAGGAGGAGCGGCTGTTTGACCAAACCTATTCGCTGCTCAGCACGACGCCCGATTTCCTGCTGACGTTCGTCCGCAATCAAGCGCTGTCCAACGATGGCCGCCGCCAACTGGAAGCCATCATCGCGAAGAAGCGCGAGATCACCCAGGTGAACAACGACATCTCGCGGACCAACCAGGAGCGCACCGACCTCGAAAAGGACCAGGAGCGGGTTCGCCAAAACCTGTCGGCCCTCAACCGCGTCGCCGGACAACAGGATCAGGTCAACCGCTACGCTAAGCAGTTGGCGGACGCCGAAGGCCAGCTTGCCTCGCTCCGCGACCGGGCCAGTGACCTGCAGAAGCGCAAGGCGGCACTGGAAGCTGAACTCAACGCGCTGATCGAGAGGGCTGAGTTCTAGCCCGATGGGACGGCTACTGCGCTATTTCCGCGGGCTGAATCAGGCCCGGACGATCCTGTGGTGCTACCTGATCTGGTATTGCCTGCACGTCGCGATCCATTTTGATCCGCATCCCAGGCTGTGGCTCAACGCGCTCGGGATCTCAGCCATTGTGGGCACGGCGCTCGTCCTCAGCACGCGGGGATCCGGCGGACCGGCGAAGCCCGGCCCGTGGGCACTTTTCCGCCTGTACCTGATGCCATTCTGCGTCTCGAGTTTCGCGGCCCTGGTTAAGGATGCGGGCTTCATCCTCGTCTTCCCGCCGGCGCTCCAGGAGAACCTTTTGGGGTTCGGCGCGATCGCTGTGTTCCTGCTGTTCGTGTTCGCTCTGAAAAAGACCGCGGCTCACTGACCGAGCTCGTGGCAGGCTGTACACACGATCGTCGCCTTCTGCTCCTTGTGGCAGTTCAGGCAGGCGATCATTGTCAAGGGGCGCTCCACCTTGAGCACATCCGCCTGGTAGACTTCGCCGTGGCAGCTGGAGCAGTCAAGGTTTGCGCTCACGTGGCGCGCGTGGCTGAAGATCACAAAATCGCGGACGCGATAGACACGCGCCGACGGAAGCTTTCGCGCCTCGATCGCAGTGTGGCACGCCTTGCACTGTTTTCCGGATGCGGGAAATCCGGCTTGATCCTCCGCGGCGGCGCCGGAATGGCAGTAGTTGCACTTCAGCTTCAGCGCGGCGTGTTGCTTGTGCTGGAACTGCCCCTGTGGGTTTTCAGGCGGAGTTCCGGCCCCGGCGAGCACAAGCGCAAGGCCCGCCGCCACCGCGGCGAGGGGAACGGTCCGGCGAAGCATTCCAGTTCCAGGGTAACGCGGAATGACACGGGCTCGTCCGTTAATATAAACTCGGTCATAGCTGGGGCGTCCCGCAAGAGCGCATCCCTTGAGAGTGTGCCGGTGAGGACGCTGACAGTGTACTCTCTGGCAAGCGGAGGATAGAGGCTTGGCGGTCCTGGTGGGTGTTCCAAAAGAAACAATGCAGGGGGAGCGGCGGGTCGCGTTGACCCCCAGAGCGTGCGAAGGGTTGTCGAAATCCGGCATCACGGCGGTGGTTGAGCGCGGAGCGGGCGAAGAGGCTGGCTACCCGGACTCCGAGTACACCGCGCGCGGCGTCGAACTGGCCTCGAGAGACGACGTATTCGCGCGTGCCGCAGTGATTACGCAGGTCCGGACACCCGGCGCCAACCCGCGCACGGGCCGCGACGACCTGCGCCGGTACCGCAAGGGCCAAATCGTGATCGGTCTGGCCGAGCCGCTGACGACGCCGCAGGAGACCGCCGATGTTGCCGCAACCGGCGTCACGCTGTTCGCCCTGGAGCTGATTCCGCGCATCACGCGGGCCCAGAGCATGGATGTGCTGTCGTCAATGGCGACGATCGCCGGATACAAAGCCGTTCTGCTGGCAGCGGAGACGCTGCCGAAGATGCTACCCATGATGACGACCGCGGCGGGGACTGTCGCCCCGGCCAAGATCCTGGTCATCGGCGCGGGCGTCGCGGGACTGCAGGCTCTCGCCAGCGCGAAGCGGCTGGGCGCGGTGGTCAGCGGCTATGACATCCGTCCGGCGGCGCGCGAACAGGTGGAAAGCGTCGGCGCCAAGTTCGTCGTGCTGGATCTCGAAACCGGCAACGCGGAAGACAAGGGCGGGTACGCCAAGGCCATGGACGATGCCTTCTACCGCCGCCAGCGCGAGCTGCTCACCGCCGTGATCCGGGAACAGGACGTGGTGATCACCACCGCCGCGGTACCGGGAAAGCGCGCTCCGGTTCTGGTGACACGTGAGATGGTGGAGGCGATGGCTCCCGGCTCGGTGGTCGTCGACCTGGCGGCGGAGCGCGGCGGCAACTGTGCCGTGACCCAGGCGGGCGAGACCGTGGTCCATGGCGGTGTGACCGTGCTCGGACCCGCGAACCTGCCCGCCACCGTGCCGTATCACGCCAGCCAAATGTTCGCTTTCAACGTCGCCGCATTCCTGAAGCACCTGGTCCTGAAAGGAGAGTTGAATCTGCGCTGGGATGACGAAATCATCCGCGAAACGGCCGTGACACGTGACGGTGAGATCGTCAACTCACGTGTGGCCGCCGCCGTGCCTGCTTAAGAGAAACTTCCGTCTATGCCCAACCTCGAAACTGCCCTGTTTGTGTTCATGCTGGCGGCCTTCCTCGGATTCGAGTTGATCCGCCGTGTCTCGCCTCTGCTCCACACTCCGTTGATGTCGCTGACCAACGCCATCGCCGCGATCTCGGTGGTGGGCGCCATCCTGATCAGCGGAGAGAAGGAGGCTTCTACGTTGAGCCGGGTCCTCGGGTTCATCGCTGTCGTGGCCGCAACGGTCAACGCGGTGAGCGGATATCTGATCACCGACCGGATGCTCAAGATGTTTAAGAAGCGGGACGGCGCCGAACGATGAACAACACGATCCTCGAACTGTTCTACGTGGCCGCGGCGGCCGGATTCATTCTGGCGCTCAAATGGATGAGCTCGCCCGTGACGGCGCGGCGCGGAGTTCTGGCGGGCGAGATCGGCATGCTGCTGGCGGTGGTGGGAACCCTGTTGCGGCACGAAGTGGTGACCTATGAGTGGATCGCCCTGGCGTTCATCGTCGGCGCGGCGATTGGAGCTCCCCTCGCCTATCTGATGCCGATGACCGCGGTGTCCCAACGGACAGCCGTATCGCAGGCCTGCGGAGCGCTCGCGTCCGCCCTGATCGGAACCGCGGAGTTCTATCGCGAAGTTCCGAGTCGCGGCACGATGGTCGCGCTCACGCTTGAAACCCTGCTCGGATTTCTGACCGTCACGGCCAGCCTTGTGGCGTTCGGCAAGCTGCAGGAACTGCTCCCCTCGCGCCCGATTGTCTTCAAAGGCCAGAACTTCCTCAACCTGTCGATTCTGGCGTTGGCGGTGATCCTGGGCGTGATGATGATACTGTCGCCGGACCAGCGCTGGATCTTCCCGATCTTTGCGTTCGTGGCGGTGCTGTTTGGGATCCTGTTCATCATCCCCATCGGCGGCGCCGATATGCCGACCGTCATCGCGCTGCTCAACTCCTACGCCGGGCTCTCGGCCAGCGCCATGGGATTCGCGCTGAACAACAAGCTCCTGATCGTCGCCGGGGCGCTCGACGGATCGTCGGGATTCATCCTGTCCGTGATCATGTGCCGGGCGATGAACCGGTCCTTCACGAATGTGCTGTTCGGTGCTTTCGGCCAGTTGCAGACCTCGGCGGCGCAGGCCGAACAGCGCCCCTACCGGTCGGCCAGTCCCGAAGAGGCGGCCGAGATTCTGTCGAATGCCCGCTCGGTGATCGTGATTCCGGGCTACGGGATGGCCGTGGCACAAGCACAACATAAACTCCGGGAAATGTTCGACACGCTGACCAAGCGCGGAGTTGACGTCCGCTTTGCGATCCACCCGGTGGCAGGCAGAATGCCGGGCCATATGAACGTGCTGCTGGCCGAAGCCGACATCCCCTACGACAAGCTGATAGAGATGGAAGAGATCAACTCCGACTTCGAGCTCACCGACGTCGCGCTGGTGATCGGGGCCAACGACGTCGTGAATCCCGCCGCACGGACGGATCCCAACAGCCCGATCGCTGGAATGCCCATCCTCAACGCCGACCGCAGCCGGACGGTGATGGTGATCAAGCGCGGCATGAGTCCGGGTTTCGCCGGTATCGACAACGATCTCTACTACATGAACAAGACCCTGATGTTGTTCGGCGATGCCAAGTCGTTCCTGGCGGGTATAGTGAAGGAGTTGGGCGCGGCGCGCGCCTGAGCTGGAGGATTCTTGAAGCTGACACTCATCACCGGCCTGATGGCCGGCGCGGTCCTTTTCGGACAGACAGTCACACAGGTGGGCAACGCGGCGAGCTACGGCGCTGACATCGCCCAGGGATCGTTGTTCGTCGCCATCGGCACGAACCTCGGGCCGCCGGCGCTGACGCAGGCCAGCACGCTTCCGCTGGGCACGGCGCTCGCCGGGACCAGCATCCGGTTCACACCGGTGGCGGGCGGTGCTGCGGTGGATGCATTCGTGGTGTACACGCTGAACCAGCAGGTGGCGGGCATCCTGCCTTCGACCACCGCGCCTGGCGAGTACAACATCACGGTGTCGTTCAACGGCACGGCCAGCCCGCCTGTGCGCGTGCGTGTTGTGCAGAGGGCCTACGGAATGATCACGCTCAACAGCCGCGGCACGGGACTCGCGGTGATTCAGAACGCTTCGGACGACAGCCGCGTGGTCCAGTTCACCGCTCCGGTCCGCCCGGGCCAGGTGGTTGTGCTCTGGGGGACTGGACTCGGTCCGATCCGTGTCCCGGACAATGCCGCACCCGGCGCTCAGGACTTGCGCGCGGAAGCCAATGTCCGCGTGATCGTCGGTGGCGTCGAAGTGACCCCCGTTTATGCCGGCCGTTCCCCATCGCTGCCGGGCGCGGACCAAATCAATTTCACGATTCCGGACAACGCCCCATCCGGATGCGCGGTGACGCTCGAAGTCCGCGTCGCCGGACAAACCGCACCTCCCGCTTCGATCGCGATTGCCCCAGGCGGCAGGGCGGCCTGCGAGCATCCCTTCTTGAGCGAGGATTCACTGCGGAGAATCGACGCTGGCCAGAATCTGGTTGCCGGTGACTTCACCCTCTCCGCGATCAGCTTCGGACTCACGATCACGGGGCTGCCGATTGCGATCCCGCCGATCGACGTCAAAGCCGAGCAGGTGGCGGGCAGCTTCTCGCGGCTGTCGCTCGCCAATATCGATGACTTTTCCTCCTCACTCTCGCCCCCGGTTGGAGGCTGCACCGTGCAGCGGGGCCTCTTCGATTCATCCGGACAACCGCAGACGTCCACGCCCCCCCTCGAACTCGATGCGGGGACCATCACGATCGCGGGTCCGAACGTCAACCGCACCCTCGACCGGTCGCCCCAAAACTACTACAGCGCGCTGATCTCGGATCCCACGCAAATCAGCGTTCCGGGAGTTGCCGGAGGTGGCGCTGCCCCGGCCGGCTTGGCCGCGGGAACCTACACTCTGACCGGCGCCGGCGGAGCGGATGTCGGTCCGTTTACCGCGTCAGTGCGGATCTCTTCGCCTCCGGCGTGGACCAACCGGGACGCGGTCACGCAAGTGACGCGCAGCAATCCTCTGACCGTGAACTGGACGCCCGGACCGGCGGACGACATCGTCACCGTGCTCGGGATCGCGGGGAACCGGATGGGAGGAACCGCCGCGAACCCGGTGTTTGAAGGCGCGGTCTTCACGTGCGCGGCCCGGGCCAATGCGGGAACCCTCACGGTGCCGGTGAGCATCCTGCAGCAGTTGCCCATGGCGAACGCGATCACGATCAGCGGACTGAATCTCGATTTCAGCTCGATCGGCCTGCTGCAGGTGGGATCGGCAAACGCCGGTCTGACCAACGGACGTTTCACGGCGCCGCTGCGCGCGGGCGGCGAGATCGATTTTGGTCTCTTCGGATTCGCGTGGGCGGCAGGCAAGACTCTTCCCTATAGGTAATTGACGATGAACCCAAGACGCGCATTCCTCCAAACTCTCGCAGGCTCGGCGGCACTCTCGGCCCAGGCATCGGAACTCGAGCCCGCCGGCAACGGGTACGCCCATCTCCGCAAGGTGCGGCTGTGGGAAAGCACCCGCAAGGAGTTCCGCGAATGGATCGAAGGACCAGGCAAGAAGCTCGTCATCGTGCCCACGGGCAGCACGGAGCAGCACAATGAGCACCTGGCGATGATCAACGATACGGCGAGCGTCACGCTCGTGGCTGAAAAGGCCGCGATGCTGAGCTATCCGCGCGTCATGGTCGCGACGCCGGTTCCCGTCGGCATCTCGCCGCACTGGATGGACCGCAAGGGCACGCTGACGCTCACGAAGGAGACCTTCCTTGCGGTCGTGTTCGAGATCTGCGAAAGCCTGGTGGCCCACGGCGTGGCGAAGATCCTGGTGCTGAACGGCCACGGTGGAAACGTGCTTCCGCTGCGTGAGGCTGTGCCTGGATTCGCCAAAAAGCTCGGGATCAAGATCGAGACCAATTCCTACTGGGACTCCTATTCGCGCGACACCATCAAGAAACACATGGAGAGCAACAAGGCTCCCGGCCATGCGGGCGAGTTCGAGACTTCGTTCGCGATGGCCGCCTTCCCCGAACGTGTGCGCTGGGAGGGCGTGGACTACGCGAAAATCAAGCCTCAGTTGCGGATCAAGGATCCCAAGTCCGCGATTCAGGAGGAGGAGTTCGCCGCCGAGGCCAAGCTTGCCAGCACCGCCAAGGGTGAGGCGATGATCGATATCGCGGTCAAATGGACCGCCAGCCGGGTCCGCGAAATGCTGGCTTGAACCGGCGCGGCACAAGTGGTAAGCTACT
>VFZX01000344.1 GCA_016871015.1 Acidobacteriota bacterium
GTGATGTCCCAGACGTACTGTCCAGTCTCCTGAACGAGGGTGCCGCTGCCATGGCGGTTCCGCATGGGCCGGGCGTAGTCCCAGCGGAGGCCCACGTTGACGGTGAGGCGCTCGGTGAATCGCCAGTTGTCCTGCAGATAAAGCGAGTAAGCAGGACCGTACATGTCGCCTTCGGTGTTACCGAGCACGCGGCTGGCGCTTTCCGGAGTTCCGAGCAGGAAACTCGCCAGTGCGTCTCCGGTTCGCGGAGCGAAGTTCGAAGACGGCAGGGCGGTGAACTGGACGCTGGTACCGGCGAGATTGTTGGTCACGAACGAGGTGTACATGACGGCGCCGCCGAACTGCAGACTGTGCTTGCCATGCACCTTGCTCGCGTCGCCAATCCAGGAGAGCTGGAGTTGCGGCCCGAGATACTGGATGCCTTGGCTCAGACCTCGATAGCCCGCAATGCCAACCGGAATGATCACTTCCCGTCCGGCGAAACCGGGCAGCGCATCCAGTGTGCCCGCGCGCCGCGCGACCGTGAGGTCGCCGCCGGTGACGTCATCCTGCGTGGTCTGGGCCAGCCCGAAGCGCCCCGTGACAAGGAACGTGGGGCTGAACAGATGCGTGTCGCTGACGGCTACGTTGCGGTTGACCTGCGTGGTTTCCGTGGGAGCCTGGGGAATCGCGGCTGAAACGGTTTCGATCCTCGTTCTCGTGTATCGGGCAAAGAAGTTATCGCTCTTACCGAACTGATGATCCACGCGGAGGTTCCACTGGTGGGCGTCGTTCGTAAGCGGGCCCTGATTAAAGTAGTTGTTCCCAGGGATCACGCCAGGCGCCAGGTTGGCGCGCGGATTGAGATCGGTGGCGTAGGTGAGCGCCGCCGGATTCAACAGATTGCGCGGAATCTGGTTGTTCGGAAAAGGCTGCCGCGAGGAAACGCCGCTGTTGGTCACGGTCGTATACGGGTTGAAGATTGGATTCGAACCCGAGAAATCGCCCCGCAGTTGCGCATCGGTGGGGACCAGCGCGATCGCGTTGGCCGAGCGCCGGACGAGGATCCCCTCGTAGTAGCCAAAGACGTACCAGTTCTTGTCTCGTGACACCAGCTTGGGAATCATGACCGGTCCTCCGGCGGCCGCGCCAAACTGGTTCCAGCGGAACGCGCCGAGGCGAGGAACGAAGAACGGCCGCGCATCCAGAACGTTGTTGCGGAAGTACTCCCACAAGTTGCCGTGGAACGCGTTGGACCCGCCGCGGGTTACCAGGTTGATGTTCGCTCCCGAGGCATGACCGTTGGCACCCGAGCTGAGGGCCATCTCCATCTTCATCTCGCTCAGGGCCTCGGGCGGAGGAAGAACGGGCACACGGTTGAGGAGCGGCTCATTGTTGGGCACGCCGTCGATAGTGTAGTTGTTGTTACGCCATCGCTGGCCATTGATCGACGGATTCACGCCGGTGTCGCCGACGCTAATCGGACCTCCGCGGGTGGACGAGGCCGGCCTGGCTGGGGAGACGCCCGGCAGCGTCAGCAAAAGCGAGGTGAAATTGCGGCCCAACACAGGGAGGCTCTCGAGCCTCTTGCCCTCAATGACCGCGCCTACGTTTGCGTTGGCTGTCTGGAGCAAAGGGGGCGCCCCCGTCACCGTGATCTGCTCCGCCGCTTCGGCGACACTCATCGGGGCATCCAGCGTGCTGCCTTGGCCGCCCGACAACTGAATGTTGTCGATCGTATTCTCACGGAAACCCGAAGCCTTGGTGGTCAGCTTGTAGCGCCCCGGAGGGATTGCCGACAGCACATATTGGCCCGAGGCATCGCTCACCGTTTCGCGGGCGAACTGTTGTTCGATGCCGCTCAGGATCACGGCCGCACCCGGGATCGCCGCGCCAGACTGGTCGCGCACGGTTCCGTTGAGCGTGGCAGTCCCTACCTGCGCAAACGAGATCTGGGACAGCAACACCGCCAGGACTGCCGCCATCAAGCATCGGATCGATCGGTTTCGCATCGTCGCCTCCAGTGTGTATACGTATCACAGAACAATTTTCGCCGCAACCCGCGCGCCGACACCCGCGCGCCGACACCCGGGCGTAGGTCTGCCCTGGCTTCGAGGAACGCGGGCCGCCGGAACTGATGTTCGATCAAACGCCCTAGCTGGTGAACTGGAACGCGTAGAGCTTGGTGCTTCGCATTCGGATCCTCAGCCGGACAGCCTTGCCAGCCAACGCGGACACATCGGACTTTCCGCGCCAGGTCACCACTTGACGCACACGGTTTGCGTTGATCTCGTCCGCCTCGTGGAACGAGAACCCGTCCATCCGCCTGCCGGATTCTGACAGAATCTCGACCTTTGCCGAACCGCCGGCGCCCGTATTGATGTTGAGCTCCAGCCGCGATCCGGTGAAACGCAGGGGGGGCGTGAGAAACGTCCCGCCCTCGTAGTCCGCGTCAGCGGAGACGAACCCGTCCACGCGCAGGATGGACCGCGAAATTGCGTGCATTTGCTTCTGGGCCAAGGCATCCAGGCGGTTGCCGTGGTCGCGATTCGTGCCGAAGTAGTAAATCCAGATCTCGTCACCCATGCGGACCGGACGCAGCACCGGATAGATCCACTTTGAATCGAAACTGCCGTCGGGCCCGGTGCTGAGGAAGGGCCGCCGCGATTCGGGCCGGGTAAAGTGAAGTCCGTCGCGGCTGACGGACAAATGCAGGTCAGAGGTATCGGGCCACGATTCGCGTCCCTCCATCCGCCAGTGATAGAAGATCGGGCTCAGCGCGAGGTATACACCTTCATACGGGAAGACACCGGGTCCATAGTAGTCGAGAGGCATCGTCGGAGTGAGCACTTGATCTTCGCCGGCCTTCACCGCTTCGGCGCCCTGGGCCTTCGCCCCGACTACATTCTCGCCGTGAACGCCGGCGGTCCGGAGATCGAGACGCTCTACCTTGCCAGCGGCCATGTCACGCTCGTCCAGTTCGAGCGACATTTCGGGGCTGTCCCAATGGATCATGTCGTCGGACTCGTTGTAGCTCGCCATCCGGGCCCCATATCCCACACCGCGGCGAACCCATTCGCGGCTGTAGCCGATGTAGCGGCCAACGCGAGGATCCCAGAACCATGAGGGCTGTGTGTCGGCCGCGCGCAATCCGGTAACGGAGCGTTCGTCCATTTTCCATTTCAGACCATCCGGAGAAATGAACACGCGATGCGGACCCTTGATGCCGCTCCCGGGCTTCGGATAGATCTTCATCCACGACTTGTAGCGAGCCTCCGGCGGGCAGTTCGGGTTATCGTCGCGCCACACCGTGCTGCCTCCGACGGTCATCAGGTTCAAGTCGGGCGGCAGAACCAGATTGTTCTGGCGCGAGCCATCGCGATCGATTAGGCCCAACACGGGCTTGGTGAAATGGATGCCGTCCGTCGATTCCGCATACCCGACCGCCATCATCGGAGGATTCTGCCTCCGCGCGGCCTTCCCCGCGCTGATCTGATACCACATGCGGATCTTGCCGTTCTCCTGAATAACGGTAGAGTAGCTGGCCACCCATCCGTCGCGCTCCCAGGGTTGATCGGTGACCAAGATCTTCTCCCGCGTTTGATGGGGAGCGTTCATCGCTAGCCGGATGCCTTCCGACGATTCGATGAACTTGTGATCGATGAACAACTGTTTTCGCGAGCCGACGTCGGTAACGTTCTCGGCCGCCACGGCCAGAGGCAGAAGAGCAGCGAAAACCCCGAGCGCCTTTCGAGAATGCTTTGCGGCGATTTCTGACTTCATGAATGGATTTAGGATACCAGTTCCAGCCGGCTTGTGGCGCTCCCTTACTGTATGACCCGCGACTCCGGAAACTGGGAAAACCACCCGAACCAGAACGCCCGATGCGCGGGAATGCGCTTGCCACCGGCCATCACGATATTCGATCCGCCCTTGCTGGTCTTGACCGTCACCGTAACGCCTTCGTGCTCGATCGTGAACTCCGGCCGCTTCCGTAGGAACTTCGCCGCGATCGCGAGCGGCGTTTTCCCCTGCAGCCGAATCGCCACGATCTCGTCCTTGTTCTCCAGCCGCCGGTCCATCTTCGACACCTGGAACATCAGTTCGCCGGTGCCGAAATACTCGCGATAGGCTGCGCCCTCGGAATAGTCGCGATCATGGCCCGTCTCCAGCGACAGCACCGTGGTCGATGGGTGGTCCGCCTTCCATTCGCCCCAAGTCGTCGTCACGACGGGTTCGAACGTTAGTTGCAGGTTATCGCCCACGAGCTTGCCGATCACCGGTTTTCCCTGCAGCGTCGACCACAGCGACTTGGTCTCCTCATCGAACATGAGCTTGCTGGACTCAAACAGCAATCCACTGGTGCCGAAAGTAAAACGCACTCCGTCCACCTCGGTCCGGTACGGAATCACTGTCCCGCACAGAGTGCAATAGACCACGGCGAGATCGACGCCACCGATGCGGTCGCGCGCCATCTCGTGCCAGGCGAGAATGCGCTTCGGGTACGCACGCGCCTCGCCGCCGGCCTCGATCCCGAAGACGATGTTGGAGTCCTTGAGGTATCTGGCTTCGGACGCCGGAATGGTGCGCGGATTCACGAGCGGCGGAATGCCGTTGACGCGAACCCCGCCCCATTCCACCTGATCGAGCCGGATGTTGGAACGCACCCCTTGGGGGAAGAACTCCGCCATCCGGGAATCGATTTTCGAATAGGCGAAGCCCTTGAGCTGAGCGTACTCGGGATGAGGCTCATAGGGCAGCGACCAGGCCCAGCGAGTCCAGGCCTTGACGTCGTCCCCAAAGCGCTTCTTCGTGCGCAACCCGAGGAATTCGAAGATCCGCTTTCGCGCCATGCTGGCGGCAGAGGACGGATCCGCCGAGTCGCCCGGCCTGTCGCGCACGAACAGGCGCGTCAACTCGAGCAGGATGATCGTGTAGGAGTCGCGCCATTGTGGCGCGAGGCTATCGAGCGCCTTTCGGGCGGCGCTGACATCGCTGCCGATGGCCTGAAGGAACAACTGGGGATCTGCCGCCTGCCCCGCCGCCAGGCCTGGCAGCAGACCGAGTGCGGCGCGCCTCGTCATCGTCATCGTCGTCGTGTGAACCACGTTATGAAGTCGCGCGGCAGAGCCCGATCCCCCTCGCGGCCCCTCACGGTCAGGCTCAGTACTCGAGCGGCTTCCGCTCGAAGTGGCGGTGGACGCGGTAGTCGATCGAACAGTCCGCGTCGTAGACCTCGAACGGAGCGTTCAGATTGGGATCGCGCTTGACCAGCGTCACCTGAATCCGGTTGTCGCCCTGCCGGGGATACATCTCCGGCGTCAAAGGGAATTCGTAGATGTAGCCGTAGGGGTTGACTGGCCCGGCTTCGACGACGTGGAAGTGGAGGTCGATCTTCCGCGCCAGCGAATCAGGCAGAGTCTGCCCGTTCAGCGCCACCCGCACATCGTTGAGCGACGGCTCCAGATTGGTGAAACGCAGGCGGAGCCGCACTCCGGAGATTCTTCCGAGAGCCTGCCACCGGGGCAGATCGTCGGCCACGCGAAGCGGGATATCGACCGATTCTCCCTGTCGCAGAGGATGCGGAAGAACCGGTCCGGCGGTGTGGAACAAGCCGGGACTGAACGTGGCTCCCCGGTTCATGGACCGGGCGCGATAGGTTTTGTCCGCGGTGGCCAGCAGATCGGGATGGCCGAGCAGCCTGAGCGTCGCGTAGTCCTCGTCGCGCCACGGCCAGCCGTTCGGCGCCCACATCCCCTCGCACAATCCGAAACCGTCCGCTCCGCGATGGTAGGCATTGGCCGCGGCGGCCCATGTCATCGGGGCAGTGGCGCTGCCCTCCAACTGCCGCGCGAGATTAGCCTCAAAGCCGGCAAGGACGCGGCAGCCGGTTCCCTTTACGGCGTTCAACGCCGCCGCGATGTCCACATCCTGATCGAGCATCGCCCGATGCGTGGTGACGCACATCAGCCCGTCGACCAGTTTGCGCGAAGCCCACTGAGGCACCTGAAAGCCGACGACATCCCAAGACTCGGCCGGACCCGCGGGGATTCTCACGTAAATCCGCTTCTTCCGGCCCTGCGCCTTGGCTGCTTTGCCGGCCACGGCGCGTAGATCGGCGATCCATTGGGTGAGGAGCGGAGCCAGGCGCCCTACTTCGGCAAACTTGCACAAGGGGCCGAAGTCGTTGTCGATGGACAGGTCGAGTTCGATGCCGTCGGTTTCGTAGCGTGTCAGCAATTCCTCGCAGATCCGGAAGCGCTCGTCACGCACTTCCCGATGCAGAAAGCTCAGGCGCTTGGGGCCAAGGAATCGCGCCGGCTTCCGGGCGCGCGGATCGTCATCCGGGCCGACCTGGAATTGCGGGTTGTCGTAGGTAAAGTCGGAGTGCCGCCCGAGCCCGAGAGAGGTCTCGCGCTCGTTGCCGAGGGTGCCCACGCTAACCGTGGGCAGAAACCAGATGCCCTTCTCATGCGCCCGCTGGGAGAGGACCTTCATCGGGTCGAGCCCATCGGCGATCAGTTGACGCAGATTTCGGGCGGCCCGGTAGAAGATCGGGTGGGTCCATACGCGGACGTTGTCGCCCCACTTGGCAGCCACGCGGCTGTCATATTGCACCACGCCGCCCTCGAGGCCTGCCGAATAGAAGAGCGTATCCACTCCGGCCTCCACCACTTGATCGAGGTTGAAGGTGACGTCGGCGGCGTCGAAAGGAGGCGCGAACTGGTAGAGGCCCGCCGCGTGACGGCCGTCGTCATAGAAGAAGACTTTGGGCTCGGGGGTGCGGTATCCGGAGGGAGGCCGCGATTCGCCGGCAGATGCCGCCGCGGAGGCGGCGGGCAGCAGAGCGGCTTGGGCGCCCGCCGTCATGGCTCCAAGCAAATTTCTACGCTTCATCGGTTACAGCGTACACTGGATGGGCGCGCCTACGCACGGCGTCTTCGACCGGAGCGCGGGACTGGCGCGCTGCGTGCAATGTCACCGTCGACCGCTGGAATCAACTCGAGGACCCTGGCCGGAGTAGAGTCCGGGCCGCTGTACCGGTGGCTGCTGGTTGGCACGCTGTTCCTCATTGCCTGCCTCAACTACGCCGATCGTGCCGCGTTGAATTCCGTCTTCCCGCTATTGCGCCGGGAGCTTGGCATGTCAGACGTCGCTCTGGCCTCCATCGGCTCCATCTTCCTCTGGAGCTACGCGTTGGCGTCCCCACTGGCGGGATACATCGGTGATCGTTTCTCGAGAAGTACGGTCATCGTGGGTAGTCTCGCCGCCTGGAGCGCTGTGATGTTGTTCAACGGCATGGCGCAAACGCAGGGACAGTTGCTGGCCATGCGCATTCCGCTGGGAATCGCCGAAGCCTTCTACATCCCCGCCGCCATTGCCCTCATCGGAGACCACCACGCTGGTGCGACGCGGGCCAAGGCGTTCTCGATTCATCTGTGCGGCTTCTATACTGGGAGCATCGTTGGAGCTTCGCTCTCGGGTTATCTGGGGAACCTCCACGGCTGGCGTCTTCCGCAGTTGCTGCTTGGCGCGGTGGGGTTGGCCTTCGCGGCGGTTGCGCACTTCGTGCTGCGCGACGGGCCGGCCCGGGAGAAGGCGCCGGAGGCGGCGGAACGGCCGGGTCTGATCGAATCGTTGCGGGAACTCGCCCGGGTCCCGACCTACTGGATCCTGGTGGCCGATGCATTTCTCATGGGCGCCGTGGTGTTTATCCTGACCGCATGGCTGCCGTTGTTCCTGCACGAGAATTTTCGTCTAAACCTGGGCGCCGCGGGTTTTCAGGGCAGCTTCTTCCTGATGGGCGGAAGCGTTCTGGGGGTGCTGGCGGGTGGAGCGATCTCCGATGCCGTAGGGCGGCACGGCAAGCGGCTCAGGATGCTGACTCAGTCATGCGCCTACGCTCTGAGCGTGCCGATTCTACTGGTCTTTCTGATATCGCCGAACCTGATGGCGCTTCAGGCAGCGCTGTTCGTGTTCATGCTGATCCGGTACGGCGGAGGGGCCAATGCGAATCCCGTGCTCTGCGACCTGATTCCCTCGAACCGCCGCTCGGTGGCGTTCGGAGTGATGAATCTGTGCAGTTGCATGTCGGGAGGCGCGGCGATTCTAATCACCGGTGCACTGAAGACCAAGTACGGATTGATGGCGATCTTCGCCTCGGCGTCCGTGTTTGTGTTGGCGTCGGCGCTGATCGTCTGGCTCGGCTACGCCAGGTTCCTCGATCGCGATCTCGCGCGGGCCGGTTCGCATCCGTAGTTCGCGTGGTCGCGATGCGTTAGAACCGGTCCGCAGCAACGCTGTCGGGTGAACGGCCGGGTGATTTCAGCCACACGAGGACATTGTTTTGGACGCGAAACGAAATGAGCGTCGTCTTCGATCGCAGGCGTTACGGCACCATCTCCGCAAGTTGCTCGTCGGTCAACGGAGGTATGTCGGACACGTCTATCGCGGAGTCCGGCTTCTTGGCCAGCCGCGCAAGCCGCTCGCGCTGTGCCTTCGTAATCGGTTTATTGAAAATACGCTCGGCGCTCACTCTTACCAGCTTTTCTGACGAGATGATGCGGACAACTTCTTCGCCATCGCTGTTCTATTCTAGCCCGGGGGCTAACC
>VFZX01000345.1 GCA_016871015.1 Acidobacteriota bacterium
CGGCAGCGTGTCGTAATCCCTTCCTCATCAGGGCACCCGTAAAAACCGTCCGACGCGAATTCGGCTTCTGGTATAGCAGCTTTCGACGTGGTCTGCCGGGAATCCCGCGAAACGCCGCCGCAACATCCCGTTCGTCATCGATCGACCTCCCTGCGATTCGTATGGCCGAATACTAGCCCAGCGGCGGCTCAAGCCGAAACGGGGCGAGGCCGAGCGCAGTGTCCGGAGCGACGACCTGGAGCCCCTCCGGCAGCGCCTTGCGCCCGTACACGCTGAGCACCGCAGGCTCGGGGACTGGGTACATCCTCACGTCGTCGTTTTTCGGATCGACGAGGGAAGCAAGCGCGGCACGCATCACGCCCAGCGCCATCGGCGAAGCGCGGGTGGCGAACACCGAGTACTGGACCGGCACCGCGTGCCCGCGCAGGAAACGGTGAACGCGCCGCAACCGGCGGTGATCGCTGATGTCGTACGCGATCAGCCAGTTGCGCGGCTGGCTCAGCGCCATTCGGCGAGTACCTGCCGTACCCGGCGCGCGAGCGACGCGATCGTTTCCGCCGCGGCCCGCTCGAGCCCGGCGGACAACGCATGAAAGACGCGAAAGATCGCCACGTCGCCGTGAAGCCCCTGCTCCATTCCCTGGCTGACCTCCAGGTGAAGGCGAAGCTCCAGCAGTCGCGACAGGTCCCGGTGAAGATCGAGCGCTTCGTCTCCAGCGCCCCAGTACACCGGATCGAGACCGAATCGGCCGATCGTCTCCGCCGCGAGGGCACTCAATGCACCCTGCCAGAAGCCTGTCCGGTCGCCGAACGGCGATCGGCCGTCGTCGCGATAGACGTGAATGCGCACCAAATCCTCGAACGCACCCGGCGCCAGCGTGCCGCCAGCGGCGCGGCGCGTCTCCCGCCAGTCCACCAGTACCCGCATGCGCGCCGCCCGCAGCCAGCAGCCGTAGCGCTCCGAGCCCGAGGGCCGGCCAAGGAGTTCCTCGATTCCTTCGGCGAGGGACGAGGCGCGTGCCCGGGCGGGATGCAGGCAACCGAGCGCGGCGCCATCGTTGCCGACGATCACGACCGGGATTCCGCGGCAGAGGCACGCGCGCAACGCGCCGGCGTCCCAGTCAGTGTGCGAGCCGCCAACGACCCGCGACACGCGATCCAGCGGAAAGCGGACCTGGGCGCTACCCGCTGCCTGCACGCGCAGGGCCGGCCCGTCGGCGGCAACGCGCGCGGCGAGGCGAGGCCCGAGAACAAGAGGGCGGCGCGACCCGGTCGGGGCCGTCGGTGTCATTCTTCCGGCCATGAGGTCTCCAGCGCCTCCATCAAGTCCTCGCCCTGCGCGCGCAGCGTCCGCGTGAGCGATGCGCATTGCCGCCGCAGCCAGCGGCGAGGCAGCGCCGCGAAACCTTCGTAGGCGGCGTGGAACCCCTCGCGTCCGGCCTTGCCCAGCAGGCATGCGCCCTTGTCGACGGAGAAATGCTCCGCGCGCAGGGTGCGGTCGCGAAACAAGGTGCATATCCACCCATCGGCACGCGGCCTCAGCGGCTCGATCAGGTCGCAAGCGAGCGATTCACGCCCGTGTGCCGGCCGGTGGTAGAAGCCCACCATCGGATCAAGCCCGGCGATGTGCGCGGCGCGCACGGCGTCGAAGTGCAGCATCGTGTAGGCGAGCGAAAGAACGGCGTTGACCGGGTCTTTCGGCGGACGCCGGTTGCGACCCGAGAAGCCCAGGCTTTCGGCGAACAGGGCGCCTAAGCCGTGGAAGTACGCGGCGGCGCATGCCCCTTCGATGCCGCGCACAGTCGACGAGACTGCGCCGGCCTCTTCCGCCAGCGACGACAGCATGGCGTCGATCGACCCCGTAGCAT
Source organism: Acidobacteriota bacterium (assembly GCA_016871015.1). Classification (GTDB taxonomy): domain Bacteria; phylum Acidobacteriota; class Terriglobia; order Bryobacterales; family Bryobacteraceae; genus SYLY01. The sequence continues at coordinate 1,868 of VFZX01000345.1, forward strand.
CAAACAGCGGCTTGCGCCGGTCGGGCCTTTCCGCCGACGCAGCGTGAAGCAGGCGCAGCTGGGCGCGCGCCTTCGCGGCCACGATCCGCCGCGCCCACCGGTCGCACCATGGAGCATCGAGCGCGCAGCGGAACTGCGCAAGGCGCACCGAAGCGTCGCGGTGCGCCGGCCCGAGCATTGTCGCCACGCGCCGGCTGCTGCGGCCGCCGAGCAGCACCGTCGGCACGCCGGCCTCGGCGAGCCGTGTCAGCACGCCGGAGTCGAGTCGGATCGTTCCCTGCAGCACGACGCGATCGAGCAGACGCACCGGCACCGTGCCCCGGCGCTCGCCGTCCTTGTACACGGCGAGCGCCGCCCCGTCGGAGCGCAGTTCCAGGTTGTTGCGGTCGACGACGAGCGTGGTCATGGTCAGGCGAAGTGGAAGTAAGGGGCGTCGACCGGCTCGACCGCCTTGCCGAGGGTGAACGTGCGAGCGCGGGGATCGAGCCGCAGGAGCAGGAAGCCGTCCTCGTCCTCGTCGAGCACCAGCGCCATGTCGTACAGCAGGCCCGCCTTCTCGCCTTCGGTGAGGAAGCACTCGTGGACCGATTTCTGCCCGCCGGTCGAGTACGCCTTCACCAGATCCAGCGCAGCGCGCAGCCGGCGCGGTGCGGCGACGTCATAGGCGGCGAGATAGAGCGAGCGGGCTTCCATCGTGGCGCGGCATTCCTTCGCGACGTTACGATGGCCCAACTATCGGGGAACAGGACGACGCTGTGGCGGACGGCAAGCTTGCCACGCCGGGGTCCTCGTAGAACGAGCCGCCCCAAGTCAGGAACCTTGCACCCATTTACGGAGATGCCCCGGCAGATTACGAAGCTCTCCGGACTCGACAATGCGGATTTGGAGGTCGGTTGCGCGCTTACGATCCCATCGTTCGATAACTTGATAGCTCGCTAACATGCCGCGGGTATTGAGACCGCCCAGCGCAGTAAGCGAATCGAGCTTGTAGAGGCTCTCCGCGCCCGGCCCCTCGGCTTCTGGCCCCGTGAGTCGCTTGGTCTTGCATTCGATCAAGAACAGCCGGTTGTGAGCGAGAAACGCCACATCGAGTTCATTTATCGCACCACCGTCAGATACGACCACCAGGCCCCGTGCATGGTCCTGCACGCCCAGTTCAACCGCATGCTCAGCCACTACCTTGGCTACGTGCAACTCCAGCCAGCCCCCGTTGGCAATCGCGCGTGCCGCTTCGTTCGGGAAAACCAAGCTCTGCCCTTCAAGCCGGGCCAATTCGTAACGGAGGAGCTTGTCCAGTAACTCGCGCAAACGTTCGTCCTTCGCACTGGACCCGAGTTCAACGCGGAGCGTACTTTTGGCGTCGCCCGCCAAACGGTTGAGCTTTCTCAGCTGGCTGGCAAAGCGCTCCACTTCCTTGACGAACTCTTCGGCCAGCAACGCGTGGCCCTCGGGCACCTCCGCACCCGCGCGCGCTTCCTCGCGATAGCCGTGAATAGCTAGATAGTCGACAAGGCCGACGCGGATGGAGATGGAGAACGGAGGCTCGCTCGAAAAGATCGGCACGACCTGGTTGGTCGCCGGGTGCACGTAGAAGATCGGCAGGCTCTTGGCCCTGAACACCTCCTGCGCGGCGATCGTCATCAGCTTGGTGCCGCCCGTCACGTTCAGCGCGAGTCCTTCAGACTGCCGTGCGCCCACCAGCTTTAACAATGTGTCCTTAATGCCCGCCACGCTCCACGCATCATTGATGTCGTGTTTGGTGACACGCTGCACCTGGGCACTGAGCGCCTTGCTCAACCACCCCGCCTGCTTTTTCATCTCGGGGCTGACCAGCAGGATCACCTCGCGCGGCCGGAAGCGGGAATCGAGGACAGGAATGAAGTTCGGCGTCGCCTGATTCGAAACCAGGCAGACGTGCACATCATAGCGCAGCATGGACATCGCTAATTGATCGCTGGCGGCGCCGCTACCGGGATTGTGGCGACGCAATCGTGCTCGGTCATTCGAACCCTGCAGCGAACAACCGCTGCATTTCTCCAACGAAGCCTCGCGGAAGGTCGACCATCTCTTCGACATGCGCCGGCTCGAGTTCGAACAGCTTCAGGTAGTCTGCGGCCCGCCGGGCCTCGAACATGCGGCCGTAGGCCTTGCCGCACGCGATATCGAGCGCTCCCGCCATGACCAGATCTCGATGCACCGCGTCACGCACGCCAGAATGCTTGGCGAACTTCCGGCCGGCCGCGAGCAGTAATGCGCTCGCCGCGTGGAACGACGCGTAATAGGGGCGATTCGCCGCAAAATCGAACCGCCGGGCTGCCAGCTCCGAGTCCGCTGAGGCCAGGGCGGCATCGGCGTGCCCCATCCAGCATTCCGCCACGGCGCGCAGGGCCGTGTCCTCGGTCATAGTGGCACGCCGGATTCCGCGTTTGCGTCGTGGATCGGCAGCCCGCAGAAGCGGCCCCGCTCCCGCTCGCTCCCAGGCACGACCAGCGGACTGATGACCACGCCATGGGCCAGGCCGATGTCGAACAAGGCATCGCTCAGATCGGCTCTCTCCCGCCAGCCGAGCACGCGCGATGTCAGCGCCAGGGGGTCGATGCCTGATTCCGCATCGTCCGTGCCATTGGCCCTCGAACCGTACAGCGTCACCGATTCCGCCGCAAGGCGGCTGCGCAGCATTGCGACGGCCTCGATGATTGCCGGGCAGTCGCGCTGCTTGTGCGTTACCCGATCGATTCCGCTCAATCAATCCTCCACAAGTTGACGAAAGGATGGAGATTGGGGCACTCCCCGACAATCGCTGCGCCGATCTACCTCGGATCAGTATTTCAGCGCCATTCGAGAGAGTACTTCCCCAGCCCCATCGTAGCGTTCTTGCCGGCATGCAACCACTGGCCGAGCCAGAGCCAGGGCATCAGCGGTACGAGTTCGCCGCGCAGCCGCCATTCGCCGATCACACCGCCCAAGATCATCTGCTGCTTCTGGCGACTGGAATAGCGGGTCCAGTCCTGCCATTCGAGCCTGCGTTCGTCCGTGAGCCGCTCGGCACACCGCGCGAGTTCGCTCGCATTACCGACCACGCCGGGCATATCAGCATGGATCTCGAGGAGCAACGCGGCGCGCCGCAACAGCGCAGTGACGAGGGTACGGGGCCTGAGGTTGCCGACCGAAACCGGCCGTCCCTGATTCTGCAAGCGCAGCGGCGTCTCGATCTTCAGCAAGGCCTCGCTCGCATCCGGAAACGCTGGCACCGAGATACGGGGCGCATGGGGCAGGATCTGGCCACCGCCATCCCGGATGGATCGCGCACCGCCGGCATCCTCAAACAGGATGTCCTCAAGCACGCCGCGGGCCCGCTGCTTGCCGACGCCACGGCTGAAGGCACGTTGCAGCGCGAAAGCGATGAGCGGGAGCTGGGCCAGCGCCCTCCCTGCGAGCACCATGCCGAATGTGAATGGCTGGTTCGCGCCGACATGCCGCAGCACTAACGGCGGCGGTTCGATCACGTACGGATTCGGCACCTGACTGAACTTCTGCAACGGGTGCGACTCGGGGGCCGGAGTGTCGAAGATCGCGGGGTAGGGGCACGTACGCAGCAGCGGACAACCGGCGCACTGTTCTGCACCGGTCATGCACGCCGTACGCCGCAGCGCGGCGCCGAACTGGCCGCGAAGCAGGGAGCCTGCGTACTCGGGAAGTCGAAGCTCGTCCTGCAAGCGGATGACGAAGCGGTAGCGGGCAATGGGGAAACTGGTGATTGCGCTCACCGATTTGATCATGGCTGCGGATGCGGCAAAACCCGCTGCTCCAAGCGCTTCAACGCGGCGGAAAGCCGAGGGAGTTCCTCGGCGATGACGCGCCGGATCAGCTCAGGATCGATACCCATTCAGAGTGGCTGAGCTTCACGCGGCACCTGCTCCTGCAACATCGGATATAGGGCCGCTTCGGTGACGACGTCAACACGGCGACCAAGCATCTCCTGCGCATCCATCATCAGGGCACCCAAGGCAAAGCCAGAAAGTAGTACCTGCGGCGGCATCAACAAGGAGGTCGATATCGCTTGATTCATCCGCGTCCCCACGTGCCATGGAACCGAATACGCACCCATTGCGCTGCCCATGCCGGGCCACGAGATCGCGCAGCGTGGCAAGGTGGGTTTCGATCAAGGGTGACATGACGATGTCTTTCTGCTTGTGAAAACATACATATTCTGTTCCGCGTTGGTCCGCTTGCCTATGGGAACCCCGGTCACTTGGTGTCGCCTTCCTCGTAGATTGCCTTGGCCTGGCGACTGGCCTTTCCGGGCGGGTGATTCCACCAGCCTTCAGCCTGCCAGCGGGCCATTATGTCGGCTTTGGCGCGCGCCTTCAGGGCGGTGTCGGGAATCTGCTTCCATGCCTCGGCGAGACCTTTGCCCCGTAGCGTGTCGCCGGCGTTGGCGTTCGTCTGCTTGCGCAGGCTGTCGATCGCCTGATCGACCCAATCACAGCGTTTCGATGCGGACTCGGCTTGTGCCTTCGCGGCGGAGATCTCCGCATGGGACAGCCCCTCAATCGCCCCGTATCCGACAGCCGTCTTGGCGCCGAAGCCGAGCCAGTCGAAAGCGTGCTGAATGATCTTGTCGCTCGCGGCCTTCCATTTGCCGAAGCCCGGGGGCAGCATCGACGGCTCGCAGGTGATCACAAAACGAAACTCCGATCGCGCCGGAACGGCCAGAAACGGGATGGGGTTGGGCTTGCCGGCATCGTGGGGTGCACCGCCGTCCTGCAGATAGTGATTGAAATGCGGCGTCATGATTTCCACCGCCAGGCTGTCCCCGGCGGGCTTGGGGAAAACGTCCCAACAGGTCACCGCGCCTCGCCGGGGTTCGTTGGCGTCTTCGTGACCGAAAAGGGCGCACGCAGCGCCGCCAGGAAGCTGCTCGTCCAGTTCCAGTTCCTCCGCCGCCCGTCGCAACACGCCCTTCACACCGCTGCCAGCCAGGTAGGGCAGGCCGTATGGCGAGAGAAAAGCGAAGCCGTTCTCTACCGGGTGTTCGAGGCCGAGCCCCGTGGCGAAGGGCGCCGTGGAGCGGGCGTCAACGACATGGCGAAAGTTCTCGGGCAAAGCAAGGGCGTGGGCCTGCTGCCGGGCGAGCAGGGCTCTGAGCGGCTCGGCGGCATCACCGAGCTTCAGGCATTCGCGCAGCGCGTCCGTCTTGGCCGTCTTGTCGAGCTGCCAGTTCTTCTTATCCCAGATCTGAAAATAGAGGTTAAAGCGATGGCCGGGGGGAACGCCGCTAAGGCCTTGGGCGGTGTTGAGCACATACTTCGGAACGGCCGGGATTCTCATTGCGCCGGATCCACGGCGTCGGCGAACTGGCGCAGCCACTTGAGCATGGCGAGGGCTTCGTCGGTGGCGCGTATGTAATCTTGCGAACTGGAGCTGAAAAATCTTTCCATTGCGTCTGGAAAGCTTTTGGGGACCACCTGCCGTTTGGCAAGCCAGCCAAGGACATCGTCCAGAATCAACTCGGCAGGCTTCTTGTTGCTGCCGGTCCTGGAGTGGTAAAAAGCCAGCGCGGGCATCAGGCCATTGCCCATGATGAGCGCAGGCGCACCCTTGGCGATTTGGCGGTAGCCATCGACCATCGCGTTCTTCTCGGCGCACCCCCACGCGTATTGAGCGCGCTGCTGGTCAAGTGTCTGTGCCATCTATGCCCCCTCCCCGGCAGGATGTACCACGATCAGCCCGCGGCCGGTGGTCGCGTCGCCGCCAACTTGCAACAGGCGGTTGGCGAGGCCCTGGCGTTCGTTCGCGCCTTGTAGCACAGTGGCGAGAACGGCTCTGGCATCCATCAGGCCCTCGCTATCCCTGCCTTTGCGCCGTTCGACACTCGCCAGAAGCAGGCCAGCAAACAATGCTTCCGGCGGCAAATTCTCGGTATAGAAAAGAGCATGATCGGCCGCTGTTCCCGTATCGTTGTCAATCCTCACATGAGGCTCCACCACCGTCGCATGGCGCACGAAGTGGCCGAATTCGGTATCGGAGAGCAGCGCCAGATCGGTCTTGAGTTTGCTGCGGAAGAACTCGTGTTCCGCCCCTTGCGGCAGAGCATTGGCGGCCAGCCAGTCGGCGATGGCCTTGATGCCTTCATCCGGCGTGGCGGCAAAGTCGAAGGCCTCAAGCACCAGGCGGCCTTCTGTCAGCGCCCCATTGCTGGCGGTCTTGACACTGCCTTCGCCGATGGTCGGCACCGTCCACTTCGCAGAGTCACACGCAAGCCGCTTAAGCCGCGCCAGTGCGGTCGGGCAGGTGGCATGGACGAAAGTGTTCTTCAGCGAGCGTACCGGGAAGGCCACCAGGACGGCGTCGGTGAAGGCGATCGCTCCGGCGTGCTCGGAGGCATTGCGTTCCGGACCGAACAGCCGGGCAATGAGTTTGTCGTTGTTCCACGTTCTGGTGAAATGATGCCTTACTGCACCCTTGAGGCCGGAACCTGCGATCAGCGGATGACCGGTATGTACTTCGCGCTGGATCGGGTTGTCGATGGCGCCGACGGCCTGCCCGGCACCCATGTGCACCGGGCTTACACAGCTATAGAAAACGAGTTGTCGAGCTTCGAACATCGTGATTTCCTTCATCATCCAGAGATCATTGGCCAGGCGGCAAGCCAGGCGCGGTTGAAACCCTCGGCGCGACGTTGAGCATCGC
>VFZX01000346.1 GCA_016871015.1 Acidobacteriota bacterium
TTCAGATTCTGATCGGATCGCGCTCGACGATGACCGTGGATCCGGAGCTGTTCCGCAGCCACGGCATCGATCCGTTGTATTGCAAAATCGTGGTGGTGAAGTCACCGCTCGGATTCCGCGCGGCGTACGCGCCGATCGCGAAGAAGATGATCGTCGTCGACACGCCTGGGGTGAGCACCGCGAACTTCGAGCGGTTGCCGTGGAAGCGCGTCACGCGTCCCATCTATCCGTTGGACCGTGATCTGGAGTGGCGGGCGTGATCCGTTATCAGGTGCGCGTGGCCCGCGGGGAACAAGGGATTTCGCGCGGCCACCAGACGTTTGAAGTGGAACTCGAGGACCGCATGACGGTGCTCGACGCTCTGTTCCGGATTCAGCGTGAGCATGACCCGGAGTTCACCTTCCGTTGCGCCTGCCGGGTCGGGATGTGTGGAACGTGCGCCGCGTCGATCAACGGGATCCCGCGCTTGGCCTGCCGCACGCGTGCGTCGGTGCTGGGCGGGAAACGCATCACGGTGGATCCGCTGCCAAACCTGCCGGTGATCCGCGATATCGCCGTCTCGATGCAGCCGTTCTTCGACCAGTGGAAGCGCGTGACGCCTGGATTCCGCCCCAGGGCGCCGGAAAGCACGGAGCTCGCCACGATCCCCGAAGGCTCGCGCTATATGCGCTTGAGCAAGGGCAAACGCGACTGCATCACGTGCGGTGCCTGCTTCGGCGCGTGTGGTGTGAAGGCGGCGAGCGCGGAATACCTGGGTCCGGCGGCGATCAACCGGGCGATGCTGCGGTTGATCGATCCGCGGGATGGCGCGGTGGAGGAGCGGGTGTCGGTGCTCGATCAGGAACGCGCGGGAGTCTGGCGCTGCCACACGCAGTTCAACTGTACTGAGGTGTGTCCGAAAGGCATCACGCTCACCGAATCGATCACGTGGCTCCAGCGCTCGCTGCTGCGAAAATCGAGCTTGCGGAACAAGGCATGATCCGGCTTGTTGGCAACTCGGCGCAGCTTCTGCAGCGGATCACCGGCATTGGGCTGCTGGTGTACCTGTTCCTGCATGTGCGGACGATCCACAAGCTGAGTGAGGGTCCGCGGGCGTTTGACGAGGCGGTAGCGGTGTTCCGGAGTCCGTTGTTCAAGTTGGGCGAGATCGCGCTTCTGGCCGCGGTGATTCTGCATGCGTTTAACGGGATCCGGATCACGATTGCCGGACTCGGGCTGGCGCAGGGAAGACAGAAACAAGTGTTCGTCTGGGGTGTGGCCGGAGCGGGTGCGCTGCTGTTTGTGGCCGGTGCTGCGCCGATGTTCTGGTTTGGAATCGTGAGGGCGGACTGATGCCGTGGAACGCGCTCAACTGGTATCTCCAGCGGATCACCGGCGCGGCGCTGTTGATCCTGTTGATTGCGCACTTCTGGGTGGAGCACTTCGCATCCGAGCCATTGCTGCACGGCAAGCTCACCTACGAGGCGATCCGCGCGCGCATCACGACGCCACTGTGGCAGGGGATCGACATCGCGTTCCTGCTGGTGGCCCTCTACCACGGGCTGAACGGACTGCGGAACATCGTCCTCGACTTTAGCTTCATTCCGCGCGAGATGGCCCGCGCCGTCACCGCCGCGCTCATCGGTATCGGGCTTGTGTGGGCGTGGTGGGGCATTGAAGCGTTCAGCAACTTGTCATGAGCGCCGAGCGGGTCGAGACCGACATCCTGATCCTGGGTTCGGGCGGCGCCGGGATGCTGGCGGCGATGCACGCCTTGGATCACCGTCCGCTGCCCCGCGTCACGATTGTGGTCAAGGGGCTGCTGGGACAGAGTGGCTGCACGCGCATGGTTCAGGGCGGCTACAACGCGGTCCTGAATCCGGCGGACTCTCTCGACAAGCACTACACAGACACAATCCGCGGCGGCGCGTTCCTGAATCACCAGGAACTGGCGTGGAAACTGGTGGAGGAGGCGCCACGCCGCATCATCGAGCTCGAGAACCGCGCGGGTTGCCTTTTTGACCGCAACCGCGACGGCACGATCCATCAGAAGGCTTTCGCGGGCCAGTCGTTCGACCGCACCGTGCACAAAGGTGACCTCACCGGGATCGAGATCATGTCGAACCTGCGCGACTGGGTGCTGGACCATCCCGAGATCCGCGTGATCGCGGAGTGCCGCGCGCTGGACTTGATTACCGTGGATGGCGAAGTCCGGGGCGCGATAGTGGAGCATATCCACACGGGCCGCCGGGCGGAGATCCATGCGCGTGCCACACTGCTCGCGACCGGAGGCGGAGCGCGGATGTATCGGATTTCGTCGCCTTCTCTGGAGAAGTCCGGCGATGGGATGGCGATGGCGTTCCGTGCCGGGGCCCAGTTCGTCGACATGGAGATGCTGCAGTTTCACCCGACCGGGCTGTTGGTGGGCAGTTCGATCGCCACCGGCGGACTGCTCGAGGAGGGGCTGCGTGGCGCTGGAGCGCGGCTGTTCAACCGCCACGGTGAGCGCTACATGGAGAAATATGCACCGGAGAAGCTCGAACGGGCGACACGCGACGTGATCTCGCGGTCGAGCTACATGGAGATCATGGCGGGACGCGGATCTGATGCAGGCGGCGTGTACCTGGATGCCTCACACCTGGGTGCGGAGTTCCTGTTGAGCCAGTTTCCGGGGATGGTGGAGCGCTGCGCTGGATACGGGTTCGACCTGGTGAACGACCGTGTTGAGGTGTCACCCAGCGCGCACTATCAGATGGGAGGCGTGGTGATCGATCTCTTGTGCCGCACCACGGTGCCGGGGCTCTTTGCTGCTGGTGAGGACGCGGGCGGAGTCCATGGAGCGAATCGTCTGGGCGGGAACGGCGTGGCGGACTCGATCGTGTTCGGCGGCGTGGCGGGCGATGCGATGCCGGACCTGATGCTTCCGGCGCGTTCTGTCGCGGCCGGCGGTCGTCCTGCTGCCACGCCAGGTTCAAAGGAGAACGTGTTCGCACTCAGGAAGGAAGTGGAGGATCTGATGTGGGAGAAGGTGGGAGTGGTCCGCCGGGGAGACGGCCTGCGCGAAGCCGCGGCACAACTGGAAGAGCTTGAGGAACGGGCAGTCCGCGCCGCGACGCCCGCGCGCAATGAGGCGCTGAATCTGATCAACACGGTCGCGGTTGCACGGATGGTCTGCGCGTCGGCCATCGAGCGGACCGAGAGCCGCGGCGCACATTACCGCGAGGACCATCCGGCTCCGGATCCGGCGTGGCTCCGCAATATCTACTTGACTCCGGAAGGGCGTGGCATGAAAATCGAGACGCGGCCAGTGGAATTCACACGGATGAAGCCATGAGCATCTACGACAGTATTGAGGAAGCGGCGAAGGAACTCTACATTCGCGCTCTGAAGGACATTCCCGCCGATGTGCGCGCCGCTTTGGACCGCGGATTGCGTGCCGAACAGCAGAGCGGAAACACGACGGCTGAGCAGGTGCTGTTCACGATCATCGAGAACATCAAGGTCGCCGATGAGCAGGACACGCTCGTGTGCCAGGACACCGGACTCCCCGTGTTCCGGGTCCGGATTGGCACGGCGCTGAACGTCGATGGAGCCGAGATCGAATCGCGGCTGAGGATCGGATGCGAGCGCGCCACGCGCGAGTACCCGCTGCGCTCGAACACCGTGCATCCGCTCACACGCAAGCCGACACACACCAACACGGGGCAGGGAATCCCGGCGGTGAAACTCGGCTTTGCCCGCGGAACAGACGAGATCGAAATTGTCATGGCGCCCAAGGGTTCGGGATCCGAGAACATGAGCTTCCTCAAGATGCTCAATCCGGCGGATGGCCGCAAGGGGATCAAGCGGTTCGTGGTCGAGTGCGTATTTGAGTCGGGCGCGCGTCCGTGTCCGCCGGTGATTCTGGGCGTGGGACTGGGCGGCACCAGTGATGTCGCGATGCAGCTCGCCAAGGAAGCGAGTTGTTTCCGCGAGATTGGGAGCTCGAATCCGGATCCGGATGCGGCGCAGCTTGAAGCGGAGCTGCTGGACCTCGTGAACCGGACCGGTCTGGGTCCGCAGGGGCTGGGCGGAGCGACCACTGCGCTTGCCGTGCATGTCGAGTGGGCGCACACCCACATTTCGCACAATCCGGTGGCGGTCAACATCCAGTGCTGGCGGGGAGAGCGGGCGCGGGCGGTGATCTCGGCGGACGGGGGAATCCGGTATGGCGCATCATAAGCTTGAAACGCCGCTAACGGAAGATGCCGTGCGAGCGCTACGCCTGGAGGACACGGTGTCGATCACGGGGATCATCTTCGGGATCCGTGATGCGACCCAGATCCGGATCTTCGATCAAGGCATCGCGCCGCCGTGCGATCTCAGCGGAGGCGTGTGCCTGCACACCGCGCCGGGAGTCCGCAAGCTGGCCGATGGACGCTATGAGAAACTCTCGATCGGCACGACCACGAGCACGCGCATGGACCGCTTTACGGAGCCGTTAATGGAGCAGTACGGGGTCCGCGCGATTGTGGGCAAGGGTGGGCTTCTGGCCGGGAGCGTGCGGGCGATGCAGCGGCTCGGCGGTGTCTATCTGGCGATTACCGGGGGAGCGGCGGCACTGGAGACGCTGCAGATCGAAGAGATCACCGATGTGTGGTGGGAGGATCTGATGCCCGAGTGTCTGTGGCGGTTCCGGGTGCGGGACTTTGGTCCACTGATCGTGGCGATTGATGCGCACGGGAACAGCCTGTTTGACCGGGTGAAGGCGGAGGCGGCCGCGCGGATCCGCGAGTTTTCGTTTGATTGAGGAGAAATCATGTCTGGGATGACGTTCACGCGCCGGGAAGTGCTCGCGGGTTTAGCCGCCGCTCCAATGGTGGCTGCGAAGAAGAAGCCGGTGGTCGGAGTGGAGCTGTATTCAGTCCGCGATCAGTTAAAGCAAGACCTGTTCGGAACCGTGCGCGAGGTCGCCAAGCTCGGCTACGAGTGCGTCGAGTTCTACTCGCCGTATTTCGAGTGGACGCCGGACTACGCAAGGAAGGTGCGCGCGCTGCTCGATGAGACCGGGCTGAAGTGCCTGTCGACGCACAACAGCGCACGGTCGTTCCTGTCGGAGAATCTGGGCAAGGCGATCGAGCTGAACCAGATCATCGGCAGCAAGATGGTCGTGATGGCGAGCGCGGGAGGGAAGATCGCGGATCTCGACGGCTGGAAGAGAGTGGCCGATACGCTGACGGCGGGCGCGGACAAGCTGCGGCCGCTCGGGATGCGGGCTGGCTTCCACAATCATCAGACCGAATTCCGGCCCATTGGAGATGTGCGTCCGATGGAGGTGCTTGCGAAGAACACGCCGAAGGATGTGGTCCTGCAGCTCGATGTCGGTACGTGCCTGGAGGCGGGAACGGATCCGGTCCAGTGGGTGAAGCAGAATCCGGGACGGATCGCATCGGCGCACTTGAAGGACTGGGGTCCGGATCAGGGCTACAAGGCGTTGTTCAACGAGGGCGCGGTGCGGTGGAAGCCGCTGTTGGATGCGCTGGAGAAGACGGGCGGCATTGAGTTCTATTTGATCGAACAGGAGGGCAGCCGCTTTGAGCCAATGGATACGATCAAGCGGTGCCTGGAGAGCTACCGGAAGCTCAGGGGCAAGAAGTAGCGGTTCAGGACAGCCCTGAAAGCTCGATGCCGTCGTAGATGTCAGCCAGGCGGACGGTGACGCCCAGGGAGTCGAAGGTGAGCTCCGCGTCTGGTCCTTCGGCGATGTGAGTGGTCCAGGTCCCGTCCGGCTGGCGGCTGAAGAGTTCAGCGCGGATCTGCGTTTGGGACAGCAGCAGATATTCCCGTAGCGAAGAGATGGTCTTGTAGTCCTCGAACTTTGGACCCCGGTCGTAGCGCTCCGTGCTTTGAGAGAGAACTTCGGCAATGAATACAGGATTCTCGAAACCGTCCGTACGGCCAGGCGCGAACTTCACCGGTCCGCAAACGGCGCTCGCGTCGGGGTAGGTCTGCAGGCTGGATGCGGGGATGCGGACTCGGTAATCCGAGTTGAACACCCAGCATCTGCGCCGGTCAACCCGTGCATGCAACAAGCCGACGAGGGCTACCGACAACCGGCTGTGCGCAGGGGATCCACCCGCCATGGCGAAGATCTCGCCGCGGTAGTACTCGCTCTTGTAGGGAGCCTGCTCCTCAAGCTTGGCGTACTCGGCTTCGGAAAACAACCTCCCGGGCGCAGGCGTCATACCAGTTCGATTCCTTCGTAGATATCCGCCAAGCGCATCGTCACGCCCACGCTGTCAAGCCTCAGTTCCGCTTGCAAACCCTCCGCGATCGCGGCGCTCCATGTCCCGTCCGGCTGCTTGCGAAACAGTTCCACGCGGACCCCGGCCTGCGAGACAAGCAGGTACTCACGGAGGGACTCGATGAGCTTGTACTCAGCAAACTTCCCGCCTCGATCGTATGCTTCTGTGGTTGGTGACAGGACCTCGACGATCAGGACCGGATTCTCGTGAGAGTCGCGGCTTTTGGTTCCGAACTTGGGTTTTCCGCAGACAACACTCACGTCGGGATACGTTTGCAATCCCGAGGCGGCGATTCGGATTCGTACATCCGAGGACAACACCGTGCAACGCTTGCGGTCTATCACGTCGCGGAGCAGGCCGCCCACGGCAATGGCGAGCGCTCCGTGGGCGAACGAGCCCCCGGCCATGGCGAAGACCTGGCCGCGGTAGTACTCGCTCTTGTAAGGAGCCTTCTCCTCAAGCTCCTCGTACTCCGCCTCAGAGTACAACCTCTGGGTTGTTGGCGTCATTTGGGACCAGTTTACCGCGTGGGGTCCGCATCAGGAGTTCTATTTGATCAAACAAGCCCTGAGAGCCCACGTTATCAAGCCTCAGCTCCGCGTGCAGGGATTCGGCATCGCGTCACTTCAACGGAATGTCCGATTCCTCGAACACCACGTGATTCACTTGAGTCCGCCGGTTCGACGTGTAGATCACATGGATGCGCCCATCCATCGCCTGCAGCGCCACCGGATAGGCGAAATCGTTCGTCCCTTCGCCAATGTCCCGCCAATACGGATACGTCCGGTCGTTGTCCCGCGAGATGGCCACGCGCAACGGAGTCCGGCGGCTCATCGAGTGGTTGTAGACAAGCATCAGATGACCATTGCGCAGCCGGATGAAGTCGATCGCCGAATTCGGATTCGGAAACGCCGAATCCGCGCCTTCGCTCCATGTATGGCCGCCGTCAGTGGACTCGGCCCGCACGATGTAGCCGTCTGTCACGGGTCCGTATCCGCCGCCGCGCCGGCAATAGGCGATCAGCCGCTGGGCATCGATCGCCACGGGCGCCGGCTGGATGTTGCCCTTCTTGGACCGGATCACACCGGACTCGCTCCATGTCCGCGTTGTTGGATTGAAGCGGAGGAAGCGTGACGTCGAATCCGGTCCAACGATCTCGCGGTCCTCGCCGGTCTCGTGATACACGGGCAGCAGATAGTCGCCATTGGCCAGCACGATCGGGCGTCCGCGCACCATCATCCCCGGCTCGGGCGCAAGCACCGATGGATCGGACCAGGTCTCGCCACGGTCCGATGACACCTTCACCTGGATTCTCGAACTCGACCAAGTGGCTTCGAACCGGACTACATAGAAGAGCCACAGCGCCTTGTCCGGCGCTTGCCAGATCACCCCGTTGCCCAGCGGCCGGAAGGGATCCGCCGCGAGCTTGCGCGGCGGGCTCCAGGTGGACGATCCCTTGGCTTTGCGCGAGCCAAAGACCGCGGTCGCATCCGCATATTCACCTCCGCCGCCGTAATAGACCAGGAACAGGTCGCCGTTGTCGAGTTCGGTGAAACTTGCGGGATGCTTGTAGGGTCCGGTGGCGGTCTCGGGTCCGAAGACTCTCTCAGTCACGATCTCGCCTGACGCAAAGGAGGCGGCGAGAATCAGCAATATCGCACGGGTCATCTCAGTAGCTTAAACTCTGGCCGAGCCATTCGCCATTGTCGCGCACGGCTTCGCGGAGCCGGGCGCACAGAGCCTCGCGCTGTTCGAACAACCGGTAGCCACCGCGTGGACGCAAGTAGCCGCGGGCTGAAGGCTCGGCCGCGAACAGCGCCTGTTCGCCGATCTCCGCCGCCTTGCGTTCATACCGGGCGCGGTTGTCGAGCAGCGCTTTCACCAGGAATGGAAGGAGCATTGAGTAGTCAGCCTGCAAGCTCTCAGTCGTGTATTGGTAGGTTTCCTTGTCCACCTTGCCCCACGTGACGGCCTCTGCGGGGAAGCAGGACGACAGCGAGCCATCGGTCACCGGAGCGGTCACGATCTGGACGTCGAAGTGATACCCGGATACGCCCTTAAATCCGAGGATCTGGCCGAGCGCTGGCTCCGGCTGCAGGTTGAAATTCTTCGGCACGCCGCCGCCGAGGATCAACGTTCCCAGCTTGTACGGCTCCTGGTCGAACAATCCCCAGCGGTGGTAAGCGCAAGCTTCGAACACCTCGGCGTGGAGATCGAGATCGAATCCGTAGCCGGGCAGCAGGCCGGCCTCGCGCATCGCCCACAGCTTCATCGAAT
>VFZX01000347.1 GCA_016871015.1 Acidobacteriota bacterium
CCAGCCGCCTCACCGCGGCCAGCTTGAATTCCTTGGTGAACTTCCTACGTGATAATCCCATGACTCAATTCTCCATTCGATGAAGGTTGAGTCTTAACTGCCTGTCTCATTTTAGGGGCCCAGCCCACGGCGGGTGCACGACCTGAAGTGAGAATCGCTCTTAATTAGGGCCCTTTTTTCACCACAGCAGCTTCACGGCAAGTTGAATCACACGGCCGTCGCTCGCTCCCGTGATCCGGCCGAATCCACCAGCCGAGGCGAGCGTGTTCGGCGCGTTGAAGTTCGCCTGGTTGAATACGTTGAAGAACTCTCCGCGCAATTGCAGCCGGGCGGGCTCGCGGACCAGGAAATCCTTCATCAGGGTGAAGTCGGTGTTGGCAAAGGCCGGACCGCTGATAATGTTACGGCCCGCATTGCCGTAGATTCCGCGCGGCAGTGTCGCGGGAGCCACAAAAGCGCCGGTATTGAAGAACTGGTTCACGAAGTCGGCCCGGCTCGAATGCTGTTTGCGGATCTGATCGTAGGTGACGCCGTTCACCAACTGCGCGCGTTGCAGGTTCTGTTGCCCGGTGCCATCCAGCGCTACGTCGACTCCCATGGTGATGTTGAGCGGCGCTCCGCTTTGCCAGGAGTGGAACACGCCCAAGCTCCAGTTGGCCAGTGCCGCCCTCGCGGCGCGGTTCTGCAACCGGACATCCGGACTCCAGAGCCAGCTCACGGCCACCACATGGCGGCGGTCGAAGCTGCCCCGCCCCTTCTCGTCGATCAGCCGGAACGGATTCCCGACGCCCGGGGTGAGCCCTGGCTGCGGCGCGTTCACGTTGTCGACCAGCTTGGCCAGGACATACGATCCGTTGAATGAAAACCCGCGGCTGAACCGCTTTTCGGCGCGGAACTGCGCGCTGTGGTAGCCCGACCGGTAGTCGTTGCCAAGAATCCGGGACTGCGTGTTGAACAGCCCGATCGTCTGGGGAAACAGCACACGGTTGTTGATGTTGGCGGTGGAGGGCGCCTGTCCGGTGATGGGATCATTCCGGAACACCGCCGGATTCCAATGCCGGTGTCCTTCGAGTTTCTGCGCGAGCTTTCCAGCGTAGCCAACCGATACCACCAGGTCCGACTTCAACTGGCGCTCGATGTTGAGATTCATCGACTGCGTGTAGGGGACCTTCAGGCGCACCTCGGTGGTCACGAGGTTCGCGGGCAGCGGAAAATCGCATGCCACGCCGGGGCGGGCGGCGATCGGACGACATCCGAAATTGCCAGGCAGAATCCCCTGCGGCGGGATGGGCTGGTTGAGCGACCGGTAGGGCGCGTCGATCTGTCCGCCACGGACAATGCTCGTTCCGGCGAATGGCGCCTCCGCGGTGTGCACTACGTTGGCGCTGAGTTGATCAAAGAAGAAGCCATAGCCGCCGCGGACGCTGGTCCGGCCATTGCCGAACACGTCCCAGGCGAATCCCACGCGGGGACCGATGTTGTTGCGGTCGTCGTAGCTGAGCTTCCCGCCGGAGGGCAGGCCCGGGTCGCCGGGAAACAGCACAAACGGCAGCGCGTCCGGTCGCACGGTGGACCGCTGCGCCAGGTTCGGGACGTCGGTCACCGTGTGGCGGCCGAACTTCTGATCCCAGGCGAAATACGGCTCCCATCGCGTGCCGATTGTGAGTGTGAGCCTCGGGAACAGCTTGAACTCGTCCTGCACGAAGAAGAAATGCTTCCAGTTGACGGGATCGCTGCCCGGCTGCCCGAATACCACGTTCACCTGGTCGAACCGGCCGAGCAGGAAGTCGGCCATCGGGTTCCCGCTGCCCACGCCGGTGAAAGTCGCCGACCGGCTCTGTGTGTATTGATTGTTCAGGGTCCAGGTAATCTTGTGCATTTCGTAGCCGAACTTCACGGTGTGACGCCCTTTGATCCAGCTCACCGAATCGCGGAAATGCCAGTTCTTGTAGTCCTGCCCGTTGGGATTGACGGGTGAGAGGTTGAAGCGGCCTTGCACGTTGATCTGGATCCCTTCGCCGTTGATTCCCGGCGGAAGCGTGATCCCCATCACTTCAGGCGGGACCTTCTCGCGCGCCACATCGAGTGAGGTGGCACGCATGTAGTCGAACGTCGCCTGGTTGAGCAGCGACGGCGAGAACGTATAGGTGCTCGATATCGAGAAGTTCTTGTTGTCCACCGTGCGGTCGCCGGTGGTGAACGGTTGGATGTTTCCCGCCGTGAACAGCTGCGAATAGTTGTCCCGGTGGAAGTGGCCGAAGATGGTGTGTTTGGAGCTCTGCAGAAAGTCGACGCGAGTCAGGAACGAGTAGTTGCCCGATGGCGTGGGCAGCAGCGACACGTAGGTCCCGGTAGGGGACCGCGGGATGTACCGGTTGAGAATGGTCTCCGCGGCCTTGCTGATACAGCCCGGCGCCACGGTGTTGCCCGCCACGCATGGCCGTCCGGTGGGATCCGTCATCGGCCGGCCCGTGATGGGATCGTTGATGTTGCGCAGGGCGGGACCGGTGAAGACGCCCGACCGCTCCGCGTCTGTAGGAACCAGCGCTTGAGATGAACCCGACTCCGGCCGGTTCCACAGCTTCTGGTAGTATCCGAACGCGAACAGCTTGTCCTTGCGGATGGGGCCGCCCGCCGCCGCGCCAGCCTGATTCTGGCGGCTCGCCGGGCGCCGTGGCTGGAAGAAACTCCGCGCGTTCAGTTTGGCGTTGCGCAGGAACTCCCACGCGCTGCCGTGGAACTGGTTGGTGCCCGCCTTGGACATGACGCTCACCTGGCTGCCCGAGTTGTTCCCGTACTCGGAGTTGAAGTTGTGGGTGAGGATCCGGATCTCCTGCACGGCATCGGGAGGCGGGAAGTTCATGCCCGTGGTCTGTCCGAAGTGCGTGAAATTGGCGCCGTTGAACGTGTAGTTGTTGTCGACCGACCTTCCTCCGTTGACACTCATGTTCGGGCCCGCGCGCGTGTTACCGATCTCCTGAGGCGCGTTGACGTTCAACACGCCCGGCAGGATCCGCGCCAGCGCCATCACGTTACGCCCGTTGAGGGGCAGGTCCTGCACGCGGCGGTCGTCGACCAGGCCCGACAGCGCGTGGCTTGTCGTGTTGACGAGTGTCGCCGTGCTGCTCACGGTGACCTCAGCCGTGACCGATCCGATCTTGAGGGCGAAGTCAAGTCTCAGGTCTTCGGCCAGCGACAACCGCACGTGGTTCTGGACCTGGCGCTCGAATCCCTGCGCCGACGCGGTGACATCATAGCTGCCCGACGGGATGGCGAGCAGATTGAAGAATCCGGTGTTGTCAGTGGCCGCGGTACGAGTCAACTGTTGTTCGGCGGACCGCGCCGTGACCGATGCGCCCACCACCGCGGCGCCAGAAGGATCGCGTACGAATCCGCTGATGGTGCCAGAGACCTGGGCAAGCGCGTTTGACGCAGAGAGGATCGCCGCGATCCGTGCGAGCGCGTGGAGCCTTGTCGAATGCATGGTATCTCGCAGTTGTTCGAGTGAACAAGAAATACCACATTGCGGGCCGCCAGCGCGGCTGCCGCTATCGAGGCGCGCGGAGCGAGATCCCGAGTTCCCGCAGATTCCGCTCCGGAACCTCGGCTGGCGCTTCGCACATCAGGTCCGTACCCTTGGCCGTCTTGGGGAAGGGAATCACATCCCGGATCGACTGCTCGCCCGCCAGGATCATGACCAGCCGGTCGAGTCCGAGCGCGATGCCGCCGTGGGGAGGCGCGCCATATTCAAGCGCATCGAGCAGGAACCCGAACCGCCGCCGCGCCTCTTCATCTGAAAATCCGAGCGCTGCGAACACCTTCGACTGTACGTCGCGCCTGTGGATACGAATCGAACCCGAGCCAAGCTCCACGCCGTTCAGAACCACGTCATAGGACTTCGCACGGCAGCCCGCCGGATCGTCGGTCAGCTTGCCGATATGCTCGTCGAGCACGGAGGTAAACGGATGGTGGGCCGCCATCCAGCGGTTGTCCTCTTCGTCCCACTCAAACATCGGGAAGTCGACCACCCACAGAAACCGGAAGTCCATCGGGTCGAGCAGCTTGTGCCGCTCGTTGTATCTGGTGCCGATCCAAAGCCGGAGCTGTCCGCAGGCCTTCAGCACGTCTTCCTCCGGACGCGCGGACTTGGGTGCTTCACCGAACCCGGCGAGCACCAGCACGTCGTCCGGGCCCGCACCGGTCATCTCGCGGACCTTGGCCATGGCTTCCGGATAATCCCGCTCCAGGCGCTTCGGATCGTCGAACACGCGCAGTCCCCGCTCTTTGCCCGCATCCTTGATCTCGTCGCGCTCCTTGCGGCTGAGACCGCCCGTGCCCGGAACGTGGATCGCCACGAGCGGCGTTCCATCGGGCACGAGTCCAGCGCCGGCGAACAGGTCACTCACGACGTGGAAGGGAGGCAGCCGCAGGTCCGGCTTGTCGCTGCCGTAGGAGCGCATCGCCTGGTCATAGGTCAGGCGGGGAAGGGGCAACGGCAGGTCCTTGCCCAGCACCTTGAGCACGTTCGCCAGCAATGCCTCGACCGTCTCGTAGACGCGCTCCTGCTGCGGGAACGACATCTCGAGGTCAATCTGTGTGAACTCGGGCTGGCGGTCGGCGCGCAAGTCCTCGTCGCGGAAGCAGCGGACAATCTGGAAGTACTTCTCATAGCCTGCCACCATGAGCAACTGCTTGAAGATCTGCGGCGACTGCGGAAGCGCGTAGAACGTCCCCGGCTGCACGCGGCACGGAACCAGGTAGTCGCGCGCACCCTCCGGTGTCGACCGTGTCATGAACGGCGTCTCGATCTCGAGGAAACCCTGGGCGTAGAGGGCCTGCCGCACGGCGAACGACACGCGCGAACGGAGCATGATATTGCGTTGCATCCGGGGCCGCCGCAAGTCGACGAACCGGTACTTGAGCCGCGCCTCTTCGCTTACGTCGACGGTTTCTTCCATCGGGAACGGCGGCGTGCGTGACTCGTTGAGGATCCAGACACTATCAGCGACGATTTCCACTTCGCCCGTGGGAATCGCGGGGTTGATAGTCGCGTCCGAGCGCAGTTTGACGTGGCCCTCGACAGCCACGACGTACTCCTGGCGGAGCAGCTCGGCCTTGGCGTGCGCCTGCGAATCGGACTCCTCAAACACGCACTGGGTGACGCCGTCGCGGTCGCGCAGGTGGATGAAGATCACGCCGCCCAGATCGCGGCGGCGGTGGACCCAGCCCATGATGAGCGCGCGCTGGCCCGCGGCGGAGGCGCGAAGCTCGCCGCAGGAATGAGTGCGGCGCAGTTCGCCCAGGAAGTCCAAGGGAACGGAAGGTTGCATGAGGATTAGAATTTATCGAGAAGCTGTTCGCGAGTGAGGTTGAGCTGTTCGCCGGACGCCATGTCCTTGAGAGCATAGACCCCGGCACTGATTTCATTGTCGCCCAGCAGCAGCACGTACCGCGCGCCGAGCTTGTTGGCGGTTTCGAGGTTGCGCTTGAGCTTGCCTCCAGCGCCCAGCTCGACACACGATCCGCGCTTGCGGATCTCGTAGGCTACCTGCGCGGCGTGCAGCACGGCGGCCTCTCCCATGGGCGCGATGTAGAGGTCGAGCACGTGTTGGTGGGCACCCGGCGCCGATTCTTCGAGCGACAGCACCAAGCGGTCCTCGCCGATCGAGAATCCGATCCCGGGTGAGTGGACCTTCGATCCCAACTGCTCGGCCAAACCATCGTAACGGCCGCCGCCGAGCACGGAGTTTTGCGCGCCAAGGGCTCCGTGCACGAACTCAAAGGTCGTCCGCATGTAGTAGTCGAGGCCGCGCACCAGGCGGGGTTTCACGGTGTAGTCAATCGAGCGGCTGGAAAGCAGCGCCTGCACCTGGCCGAAGTGGGGTTGGCACACGCTGCACAGGTGGTCGAGAATCGAGGGCAAGGACTCGATCACCGGCTGGCATTCCGGGATCTTGCAGTCGAGCACACGCAAAGGATTGGTGGCGGCGCGGCGCTGGCAGTCCTGGCACAGCTTGCCGGTGACGCCTTCGAGCTGTTGCTTGAGATTCGCCACGAATCCGGGGCGGCATTGCGGACACCCGACGGAATTGATGAAGATCCGGAATCCTCCGAGCCCGCTCTGAGTGAGGATCTCGGTGACCATCTCGATCACCTCGGCGTCGGTGGCCGGGGAATCCGAACCGATTGCCTCGGCCCCGATCTGCGAAAACTGCCGGTAGCGGCCCTTCTGCGGACGCTCGCGCCGGAACATCGGTCCGATGTAGTAAAGCTTCTGGAGCCCGGGATTCTGGTCCAGCCGGTGTTCGATGTAGGCGCGGATGACCGGCGCTGTGTTCTCAGGACGCAGGGTGAGCGAAGTTCCGTGATCGTCAAAGGTGTACATCTCCTTGCTGACGATGTCGGTGTCCTCGCCCACCCCGCGGGCGAACAGTTGCGTTTCCTCGAAAACCGGCGTGCGGATCTCCTGGTAGTTATACGCCCGGAACACCCGGCGCGCGACGCTTTCGACGTGATTCCACGTGTTGCTCGACGGAGGCAGGATGTCGCGCGTGCCCTTTACCGCGCGGATCATGGCTGCTCGTCCAGATAGCGCTGCCGCGTTTCGACGTAGTGCTGTGCGTTCTCGCGGAAGCGGACCTTTTCCTCTTCGCTGACCTCGCGCCGGATCTTGCCCGGAACCCCCATCACCATGCTGCCCGGCGGCACCTGCATCCCTTCGGGGATCAGCGCGCTTGCCGCGATCACGGATCCGGCGCCGATCCGCGCCCCGTTGAGCACGATCGCGCCGATGCCGATCAGGCAGTCATCCTCGACCGTGCAGCCGTGCAGGACCACGGAGTGTCCCACGGTCACCCGGTCACCGATGACGAGCGGGAAGTCCGGCGCGTCGACATGCAGGACTGAGTTGTCCTGGACGTTGGACTCCTCGCCGATGGTGATCGACTGGATGTCACCGCGCAACGTGGTGTTGCACCAGACGCTCGCGCGCTCGCCGATGCTCACGTTTCCGATCACTTGTGCGCTGGGATCAATGTAGGCGGAAGGGGCTATTTGGGGGAGAGCCCCGCGGTAGGAACGAATCATGCGGGGAAACTCTCAATTTAGCACGGCGGGTGTGACACCGGTTTCCGATGGTCCTCTCGCGGAGCATCGGCTCGTGTTCGACGGCAGTGACGATGCCACTTCCAACGCCATGGTATCCTGAACTTCGCCAGACGTGTACAGCCGGCACCATCGCAAGGTCAAGCTCCTTCTCGCCCTGGCTGACGTCACCATCGCGGGGCTGGCGTTCGCCGCCGCCTACAAGGGCCGCGCAATCTTGCCCCTTGAACGCGCCTTCTACCTCGATACCCCCGGTTTCGCGCTGCTGTTCGGTTCCACTGTTCTGCTCTGGCCCTGCGCCGCACTCTGGCTCGGCGTTTATGACCGGCTCGACTCAGCCCGTCCGCGCGTCATACTCCGCGACACCTTTCAGCAGATGCTCGCCGCCACCATCGGACTGATCCTGCTCCAATACTCGCTCCGGATGGACTTGAGCCGTCCGTTCATCGGATTCCTGGCCGCCTTCGCCTGGACCGGTCTGTCGCTGCTCCGCCTGAACGCCGTCGCCCTTTCGGGCTGGATCCGGCGCGAGTTTGGCGGTCCGCATTACGTCCTCGTCGCGGGTACCGGGGAGCGCGCCTGGCGGCTGGCTGAATCGCTCGCGTCAGCCTCCGGTCATGGCGTCCGGCTCATCGGATTCCTGGCAGAGGATGGGGCCGCGCCGGCGAAACTCAACGGCTATCCGGTCCACACGCAGGCCGAACTGCCGCGCCTGCTCGAAGCACAGGTAATCGACGAGGTCCTGTTCGCTGTCGATAGTGACAAGCTGGCAGGCCTTGAGGAGAGCATGCTGCTGTGCGACGAAATCGGCGTCAAGACGCGCGTTGCGGTGGACTTTTTCCCGCACGTCAACAGCGAAATCTACCTCGACCGCTTCGGGCAGACGCCGCTCCTCACCTTCTCCGCCGCGCCGCACGACGAGATCCGGCTGTTCGCCAAGCGCGTGATCGACGTGGTGCTGGCCGCTGCCGCGCTGGTGATCCTCGCTCCCCTGATGCTGGTGATCGCCCTTCTGATCCGGATCACTTCGCCGGGTCCGGCTATTTTCCATCAGGTCCGCTGCGGGCTCAACGGGCGCCGCTTCACGTTCTACAAGTTCCGCTCGATGGTCGAAAACGCCGAAGCGATGAAGGCGAGCCTCGAGCACCTGAACCAGAAGGAGATCGCCTTCAAGATTCCGGACGATCCCCGCGCGACGCCGATCGGGCGGTATCTCCGGCGGTTCTCGGTCGACGAATGGCCGCAATTGTGGAACGTTCTCCGCGGCGACATGTCGATCGTCGGTCCGCGTCCCGCCGTGCCCGGCGAAGTGGAGCGCTACCAGCGATGGCAGCGGCGGA
>VFZX01000348.1 GCA_016871015.1 Acidobacteriota bacterium
ACCGTCGAGCACAACATGGAAGAGATCAAGGTGATCACTACCGTTCTTCCCGCCGAGTACGGCCACTCCGGCGGCGGTGTCATGAGCATCGTGTTCAAGAGCGGGACCAACAAGCTGCACGGATTGGCCGAGGAGCGCTACATGGCGCGCCACTTCATCCACCGCAACTGGCAGGATGCGAATCTGCCGACCAACAATTTCGGGTTCCACCTGATGTCGGCGTCGATTTCGGGTCCGGTGGTGATACCGAAACTCTACAACGGCCGGAACAAGACCTTCTTCCTTTGGGGCTTCCAGCGCCATCATGAGAAGGCGTCCGAGAACAATGACCGGACGATTCCCTCTCCGGCGATGCTGGCAGGGGACTTTTCGTTCGGCGGACTGGGCAACCCCATCTTCGATCCCGCCACGCTCACGGGAACCGGCACGGCTTCTTCGCGCATACAGTTCCCGGGAAACCGGATCCCTCTTTCACGCGTGGACCCGGTGTTCAGCAAATTCATGAGCTTCAATCCCTATGCTGGGGAGAACAACCGCAACAATCAGACGTTCGTCAACAACCTGGGTCCGCAGAACAACATCTCGGCGGATACGGTGTACCGCTCCTACCGCACAGGCTTCGACTGGAAGATCGACCACTCGTTCTCTGACCGGCACAAAATCTTCGCCCGCGAGTCCTACTTCCGGCACCGCTCGTTCAGTGGCCGCTGGCAGATCCACGTGGCGAACCCGATCTTCGACTTCTTCGTGACTCCGATTCCGATCAATCAAAATCAATTGGTCGTGTCGGACACAATGACGTTGTCGCCCACCGTAATCAACGAAATCCGGTTCGGCGCCAACCGCCGGATCTTCACCCGGTCTCCAGAGAGCTTGAACCAGGACTGGGCGTCGAAGCTCGGCATTCCGGGCGTCAGCGGCGAGACCATGCCGACCTTCCGCAACGCCACGGGGGGCGAACTGTTCTCCCGGTTCCCTGGCGGCGCCTCGCAGGAAGTGGCCGAGAACATGAGCCTGCAGGAGAATCTGACGATCGTTCGCGGCCGTCATACGCTGAAGACCGGCTACGAGATCCTGCGCACGCGGCATAACGTCAAGATCGCGGCCGAGCCTTCGGGCGTCTACCGGATGGGCGGCACCGAATTCCCGTTCCGTCCGAACACGGGGCATCCGTTCGCCTCGTTCATGCTGGGCGCCGTCACCCGGGCCGACTTCACGCGCGACCTCGCCACTTGGCTTCCGCGCTGGTGGTCGCACGCGGCCTACTTCCAGGACGACTGGAAGTTTTCACCCAAGCTGACGTTGAACCTCGGTGTGCGCTGGCAATACGAGTCCCCGTTCTCCACCAAGTGGGGACAGCAGTCGCAGTTCAATCCCTCAATCACGGATCCGCTCTCCGGAAGGCAAGGCGGCATCGCGCATCCCACGGGTCTGTTGGCCAAGCGCGATCTGAACAACTTCCAGCCGCGCATTGGCGTCGCCTACACGATTTCGCCCAAGCTGGTCTTCCGCGGCGGAGTGGCGTTCAACACGCTCGACCTGTGGACCAACGGTTTGAACGAAAACTTTGAGGAGTACTTCGCCACCGCCACAGTCGAGCGCGAGCCGGGCAATCCGGATGTCGCTTTCTACCTGCGCAATGGTCCGGGCCGGGTGAGCCTTCCGGTCAACGCCCAGGGCGTGGCGCCGTTCGTCGGCACGAACTTCGGCGGACGGCAAGCCTCCTTCTACGATCCGAACATGAGGATGCCGTACACGGTGAACTGGAACGGCGGATTCCAGTACGAACTCGGCCGCGGCACGGTAGTCGAACTCAACTACCAGGGTTCGGCAGGCGTTGGTTTGCTGAATCGGTGGGACATCAACCTGGTTCCGCTCGACATCTCGACCGATTTCGCCACGCTCGAGCGGGTACGCACTCAGTACCAGAATTTCCGGCCTTACCCGCAGTTCGGCAACATCTTCCAGTACTCCAACTTCGGCCACTCTTCGTTCCATTCAGGAACGGTGAAGGTGGACAAGCGGATGTCCCGGGGCTTCTCTTTGTCGTCGTTCTACACTTGGGCGAAGGCGATCGACGAGGCTTCCGATGACGGTGGCGCGGGCGGAATCACGTTCTACAACCGGCGTCTCGAAAAGGCCCGGTCGAACTACGACGTCCGGCACCGCTGGGTGACGTACGCGTTGTGGGAGCTCCCGGTCGGAAAGGGCAAGAAGTGGATGAACAGCGCCAACTGGTTCGTCAATGGTGTGCTCGGCAACTGGGAATTGAACACGATTCAAACGTTCGAGCAGGGAATCCCATTCAGCTTCGGGTTCACCGGGACATCCAATGTGTTCCTGCCGGGTGGGCAGCGCGCCAATATGGCGCCGGGCAAGACCTACGGCGACATCAAGATTCCGTGGGACGCGCATGGTCCATGCCGCCACCGGCAGGATTGCTCCCTTCCCTGGGCCGACCTGAACGCGTTCGCCTATCCTGCTTCCTACACCGCCGGCAACTCGGGGCGCAATATCCAAACCGGACCCGGAATGCTGTGGCATCAGGCGAGCGTTTCCAAGACCTTCGTGTTCTTCGAACGGCTGAAAGGGACCTTGCGCTACGACATCAACAATCCCTTCAAGCGCTACTTCTTCAGCAACCCGAACTCGACGGTCGATCTGAGACCGAACAATCAGCAAGCGTTCGGCAAGATCACCAGCAATCAGGGCAGCTTCTCGGGCCAAGGCGGCCGTCTCTACCAGCAGATCATCTTCAAGTTGGAGTTTTAGCGCACCCGGTAGGCCTCACATCAACCGGAACAACGGACGCAACGCCGGATAGAGCGCTGTGAACGTTTGATGGAAACCGCGGTATGCTTCGGCTGAATCCGGCCGGGGCGCCGCGGTTTCTTTTTCCCGGATCAGCGCGCTGCAAGCTTCGGGTACGGTCGGGAAGGCGCCCGTACCCACCATCGCCAGCACCGCCGCTCCGTAGGCCGAGCCTTCTTGCGAAGCAAGGATCGATACCGGCCGGCCAAAGACATCGGCCAGCAGTTGGCGCCAGAACGGACTTCGCGCTCCCCCGCCCGACAGCCGGACGGAACGGACGGCCACACCCATCGCATCGATCAAAGCCAGGCAGTCCTTTTGGCTGTAACTGACGCCTTCGAGGACGGACCGGATCAAGTCCGCGCGGGTGTGCTTGGCCGTGAGTCCCACCCATCCGCCGCGGGCCATGGCATCGAGGTGGGGAGTCCGCTCGCCCATCAGGTACGGCAGCCAGTACAGCCCCTGGGATCCAGCCGGGGCCTGGGCGGCCTCGGCGGTGAGCGCGTCATACTCTGTCCCCGGGGCCAACTGGTTCCGGAACCATTGGAGCGACAAGCCCGCGCCCTGCGTGACGCCCATCACGTGCCATTTGCCGGGTACGGCGTGGCAGAAGGTGTGGACGCGCCCACCGGGATCGTAGACCGGACTCTCCAGGTGCGCGAACACGACGCCCGACGTGCCCAGCGTGCAGGAGGCGATTCCCGCTTCGACAATGCCGTTACCCACAGCGCTCGCCGCCTGGTCACCTCCGCCGCCCACGACCGGTGTTCCCGGCGCGAGTCCGGTCGCGGCGGCTGCAGTGGCACTGATCCCGCCGGTCACCTCGGGAGACTCATACACACGTGGCAGGATCGCGGCGTCGACTCCCACCTTGCCAGCCAGCTCCACGGACCAACAGCGGTTCACCACGTCGAACAGCGCCGTGCCGGAAGCATCACTCACTTCGGACGCAAACTCACCGGTGAGCCGGTACCGCACGTAATCCTTCGGAAGCAGCAGATGCCGGACCCGTTCATAGCTCGCTGGGTCATGGTCCCGGACCCACAGCAGCTTGGGCAGCGTGAACCCGGTCAGAACCGGATTCGCCGTGCAGCGGAGCACGGTGTCGGCCCCAGCCGCGGCATTGATCCAATCGACCTGATCCTGGCTGCGCTGGTCGCACCAGATCAACGCCGGCCGGATGACCGCACCTGCCGCGTCCAGCAGCGTCAACCCGTGCATCTGGCCGGACAGCCCCACGCCCTTGACCGCGGACCCAGTGGCGCCCGCCTGGGCGAGGACTCCCCGGATGGCTTCCTGGGCCGCCCTCCACCAATCGTCCGGGTGCTGTTCGGCCCACAGAGGGCGCTCCATCCGCATCTCTTCGTGCGGCGCCGTGAAGGCGTGGCGGACTGCGCCACCTTCATCCACCAGGAGGGCGCGGGAACCGCCTGTGCCGATGTCAAGTCCGAGCCAGTACATGGGAAGTCCTCCCATGGTAGCGTGAGGTCGGGGGATTTCAACAATGGCGCCAAACCGGAGATTTCACCCTAAGTTCAGCCCACGCAACGCGCCGCGGCACGTTCACGGCGCGGCTCGCGGCAGCGCCACCTGCATGCCAGGCGGATGGATTCGGTGACAGCCATCGATCCCATCGAGTTGTTTGTGCACGCCCGGTAAAATCCGCCAGAATCCCGCTGGCGGGAAACGGATAGCGGCGAGCTTCGCGTGGACGATCGAAATGGATCTCCGCCTCGACAAGGTTTTTGTTCTCAAGCACCCTGCCGTCCTTCATTCTTCAGAGCTATAGGCACCATCGGAGAAAGGCGGCCGTGGGAGAGGCGGAATTGCGGATCCGCTCCCGGACGGTCGCAGGAGAGGCGAGCTGAACGAGATCCGGCAGCCGGGCGGCCTGATAGCCGGATTCTGCCTCGACCCAATCGGCGAGAAGCGCCGCGTCGTCCCAATCGTAGCGAACTTCCCAGAGGCGGACCTCGTTATCGTATCCGGCGGTGATTACTCGTAGTCCGTCGGGCGCAAATACCGCAGCGCTGACGCGCTGCCGGTTGTGCGGAAGAGGAACGCTGATAGGGGCTCCGGTGTCGGCTTCCCAGACGCGGGCGGTCGAGTCGTCGGAGGCAGTGATGACCCGGCGCCCGTCCGGACTGAACGCGGCATGATTGACCGGCCCCGGGTGGCGGAGTGCGGCACCGATGGGACGATTTTCTTCCCAGACCTGGGCTCTGCCGTCTTCCGAGGCGGTGACAACTCGCCGGCCATCCGGGCTGAAAACCGCGTAGTTGACTTGTGCCTGATGATCCAACGTGACGGTCGGCTTGCCGGCGCTCAGACTCCAGACCGTAGCACGGTTATTCCAGGAGGCGGTCACGAGACGGCGTCCGGCGGGGTCGAATCGGGCCGACGAAACGGGCGCGTCGTGAGACAGAGTGGTCTGCGCAGCGCCGGTCGCCACGGCCCAGATGCGTGCGGTCCTATCGGACGAGGCCGTCGCCAGAAGCTGTCCATCCGCGCTGAAACTGACCGAATGGACGGGCTGGGTGTGCCCCTTGAACTCGCGGACGAGTTCTCCGGTTGCTGCATTCCAGAGGCGCGCAGTCGTGTCGTGCGAGCCTGTGGCAATCCAGCGATTGTCGGAACTGATCGCGACGGAGTTGATGAGTCCGCAGTGGCCCTTGAGTTCGCGGATTAGGGAGCCGTTCGCCAGATTCCAGGTGCGGGCGATTTTGTCCCACGCACCGGTGACCAGGAACTGGCCATTGCTACTCACCGCGAGGGAGAGGATGCGCTCCGGGTGGCGGGGAATGGTGATGACGGGACCCGCGCGGCCGGGGACGGGCCCGGGCTGTGCGGGATCTTTTCGGATCAATAGATCGGAGGCGAAGCTCTTCGCGGCGAGAGAAGTGGGGTCATTGCGAAGCGCGCGCCAGATACACGAGTGCCTCGTTGCGACGATTACGTTCCAGGAGGCGGCCGGCTTCGACCACGTCCGCTTGAGCGAGGTTGCGGGCGGCTGGAGGCGAAGGGCCTGCTCCTTCTCCTGTGACTCCCGCGCGATTTTGGTTTGGAGATTGGCCTCAACACGAGCATCCTCGGCTTTTTTCTGCTCTCGCCCCGCGCGCTCACTCTCGGACTGTGCTTCCTTCTCGCGCTTCTCCGCGAGTGCAGCGTTTTCGTCCGCCCGTTTGCGCGCTTCCTTCTCTTTCGAGGCGGCCTTCACGGCCCGGCTCTGCTGGGCAATCGCGTTCTCCTTCTCGCGCATGGCGTTCGCCTGTTCGTCGCGAGCCTTCTTCTCGGATTGTTTCGCCGCGTCGCGAGCCGAGTTTGCCTCGCTGGCAGAGCGCTGAGCGTCAGCCTCCGCCTTCCGTGCCCGGTCGGCTTCCTGCCTGGCGAGCGTCTCCTGGCGTTGCGCCTCCTTGCCCGCTCGATAGGCCAGCCAAGCGGCGAGGATGGCAATCAGCGCGAGCCCAAAGAACGCCGCGGCGATGATCCGCGTGCGCCGGACCTCCAGAACAGCGCGGCGCTGGCGTTCTCGCTCCTCGGCCTCGAGCCGGGCGCTGGCTTCGCGCCGCTTATCCTCCTGCTCACGCCGCCGGTCGCGGCTGGAGCGGACCACACCGGTGAGCAGGTCGTGAGTGAGCTCGATGCGCTCACCCGCATCGTCGTCGATTCGAATCAAGCGGCGATCGATGAGCAGATCGAGAGCCGCCCGGGTGACGCCCCGCTTGCTGAGCGCGTTTTCCAGGGCCACGCTGTCGCGATAACCGGACACGGTGAGCAGGCTTTCTTCGACGAACTCGCGGACCTCGTGAGGGAGATCGGAAATGCTGCGTTCGTAGAAATCGGAGAGAACCTCGGTCTGGGAGCCCTCGAGCAGATCTGCAGTGATCTTCGCGTCGCCGCGCTCCTGCCGTTTGCTGTTCAACTCGCGGCAAACGACGCTGAGCAGGGCGGGTTCGACCTCGCTCTTAGCGGCGGACACGAATCGCACGACGCGCTCGCCTACATCGGGATCGATCAGGTGGGGCACCTGATTGACGACCTGACGGGCGGCATCGGAATTCATCCGCAGCAGGCGCATGCGGTTGACGGCGACCGCGCTGACGCGGGGGCGCAGATCCTCCAGTTCAGGCAGGAAATCCTCGCGGACGGTGAGGAGGATCTTATAGTTGTGACGGGTGAACTGGAATTGCTCCGCTTGATCGGGGTGACGGTTCAGGCGGGCTTCGACCTGGGCGGGAGGGTGGCCTTCGGCCAGGGCGGAGAGCTCCATGAGAAACGCGTCGGAGCGGGCGGGATCACTCTGACCGAGCGTGAACAATTCCTCAAACTGATCGAAGACCAAGAGCGGGAGCACGGGCCGGTTGCGGCGGTTCCAGAAGTCGGAGTCCTGCCGGTGGAGATACTCCCAAAGCGTCTCGCCGGGCGTAGCGGCCGGCGGCTCGATCTCTGCCGTGGCGGCTTCGCGTGCGATGGCGTCGCGGACTTGCGCGGCAAGATCGGGCGCGCCCTGGGAATAGTCGAGGCGGATATAGACCGGGAAGATGTTCTCGTTCCGGAGAGCCGGGAAGAGGCCGGCTTGAAGGAGCGAGGACTTCCCCAGGCCCGAGAGCCCGAAGAGGACGGCGACGCGCTCTCGCAGAACCAGCCGGAGTAGTTCGTCCGCTTCATTGCGGCGGCCTCGAAAGAAGTCCCGATCGGCTTCACTGAACGGAAGCAGGCCAGGCCACGGATTCGCGGCGTTGACCATGGTGGTCGCGGCCATGAATCAATTCCTGCCCCCCGATGACTTCTGGTACTTGCGATAGAGCTGCTGGACGCGAGTAACGAACGCCGGTGTCGGCTGGCCGTCGGGCAGGGGCTGCCACTGGTGGGCGCGGAACTTCTCTGGAATGGCCGTTTCTCCGGCGGATGTTTCGTCGAGGACGACGGGCAGGAGAAAACTGTCTTCATCGGCGAAAGAGGCTCGTTGGGCTTCTTCGAGCGCGAGGTTCCATTCCATCCTGAAATAGCGGCGCTCGTTCGTGAGCGAGTGCCGGGAGATCACGGGCACAAACAGAGAGCGTTCGCGGACACAGCGGCGGAGCTTCGGCTCCCACGCATCGCCGACGCGGATGCGGGTCTTGTCGAAGAACACGTCGACCCCGGCAGACTCCAACGCGACCTTGATGCGCGCGACAGCCTGTTGGTCTTCCCTGGCGTAGCTGAGGAAAACGGAACCGGGAGCCATGTCTGGCGCAATGGCAACGGGTTCCGATGACCCCGCTCCCTCGGGATAGCGCTCCAGCCAGCGGCGATGAAGTTCATTGACGAAATCCACGGCGGTGCCTTCCTGGTAGATTTCCATGCTGCGGCCGAAGTGGCTTACAAAGAGGACCAGATTGGGGTCGCGGCTGACCTGCTGGTCGGCAATGTAGTCCGCGGACCCGCCCCGCGGATCGAACGGGACCTTGGCCATGCGCAGGAAGAAACGGGCGAGCCAGCCGCCTGCGCGACCGGACACATCCTTGACACTTTAGCCTGGATTCTTGCTTGACACTTATCAAGGGCGGGTGCGGCTCGATCTTCACCTTACACCTTCTCCGCGCG
>VFZX01000349.1 GCA_016871015.1 Acidobacteriota bacterium
CGGAATACGACGCGTCGATCAGCAGCCGCCACGGCAACTCGTGCTGGAAGCCCGCCGAGAACTGGTGAACGAACGGGATGTCGCGATTGACGAATCCGAACGAGTAGCCTTGTCCGAGCAGCGTCCCGAGTCCGAGCGAGGAGCCCGGGACCGCGAGATAGCCGTCGGGGAACGGATTGCGGAGCGAGTTGGCCGGACGCAAACCGCCGTCGGTGGAGGTCACCATCGGCGTCGTGATCGCAAATCCGTTGTTGAAGCCGGTGTCGAAGGTCGGAAGGTAAGACATGCCGTATCCGCCTCGGAATACCGTCCTGGCGCCAAGCTGCCAGGCGATGCCCGCGCGCGGCTGGAAGTTGTTCTTGTCCGGGTCGAACGGATAGCGGTTGCCGGGGCCGGTGAAGCGCAGCCCGCCCTTGAGCGGGAAGTTCGCGATCCGGAGCGGAGAGTCGGACGTCGCGTCGAAGCCCGCGTTCTGCTGATTGAATCGCTCGGTCTGCGGCGTCTCGTAGTCCCAACGCAACCCGAGGTTCAGCGTGATCGAGCGGCTGAGTTTCCAATCGTCCTGGAAGAAGAGCACGTAGTATTTGTTACCGTACGCCAGCGCGGGTTGACGAACGGACTCGCCGCTTTCCGGGAATCCGAGCAGCAACGACGCGAACGCGTTGCCCGATGCCGCGTCGCCGCGCAGCGCATCACGCTGCGTAAAATTGCGGCGGAAGTTGAAGCGCGCGAACGACGAAGTCGGCCGGTCCTGGTTGTTGAACATCTGCCGGCCTTCGAATCCGAACTTGAGCGAGTGCGCGCCGATCACCTTCGACAATGTCTCGGCGATGGACCATGTGTCGGAGAACGTCAGTTCGGATCCGGTCGAGCGCTGCGGACCGAACGCCGTGTAGTCGGTGTAGTCAATGCGCGGGAAGAACTTACGCGGCAGGGACGCAACGGCGGCGGCCGGGAAGCCGAGTTGCGTGGGATCAAATCCCTCGGTGTGCTGCGCGATGGCGAACTGATGCCGGATGTAGCCGGCGCGGAAGCTCGACACGAGCGTGGGCGTGAGCGTCGAGGTGAGATCGAAGTTGCCGCCCTGATTGATGCGCCAGTGGTTGTACCAGGGTGAGGCCGCGATGTCGAAGTTGGCCGTCGAATTGGTCTCGTGGCGGTTGCCGCGGACGTATCGCGAGAAGAAGCGGTGCCTGGCGCCGAGTTGCTGATCCACGCGGAATGCGAACTGGTCATACTCGTCGCTCACCGTGTTCGGGCTCGCGATCAGGTTGAAGAAACCCTGCGCGGTGCCGGGCTGATTCGGCGCCGGAATGAACTTCATCAGATTATTCGCCACCGGATCGAATCGCGCGGCGGGCACGCGGTTGCCCGCGAACGGCTGACGGATGAAGTTGCCGCCTTCCTGCGCCGTGGTGAGCGGATCGTAAACCAGGATCGGCTGTCCGTTAGCTTGCAGCGTTCGCGTGAAGTCGCCGGCCCGCTGCTCGGCGGTCGGAACCGTATAGTTCAGCGGCAGCGGAATCGCGGACTTGATCTTTTCCCACGAGAACATGAAGAACGTCTTGTTGCTCCCGTCGTAAAGCTTGGGGATGAAGACCGGGCCATCGAACACGAGTCCGGGCTGGTTCCACCTGAACGAGTTCTTCTTGAGTCCGGCTGCGTTGGTTTCGAACGCGTTGGCGTTGAGCTTGTCGTTGCGGAAGTAGTGATACATGACGCCGTGGAGTTGGTTGGTTCCGGACTTCAACGAAACGTTCACCACGCCTCCGCCCGTGCGTCCGTACTGCGCATCGTACGTGTTGGTCTGCACCTTGAACTCTTCGGTGGCGTCGGGCGACGGAACGAAGGACAGGTTCGAGGGCGATGTCGTTTCCGTGTTCGTGTCGGGCACGCCGTCGAGGAGGAACTCGTTGGTGGTCTGGCGTCCGCCATTGATCGAGAAGCTGTCCATGCCGCCGTTGTCGAACGGACGGTTGGAGCGCGACTGCCGCGTCGGCGTGTACTGAACTCCTGTCGAGATCGCGGCGAGCAGGAACGGATTGCGGCCGAGCAGCGGCAGGTCCTTGACCTTCGCCGAGTCGATCACTTGTCCGTTGGACGCCGTCGCGGTGTCGAGCAACGCGGCCTCGGCGCTCACGGTGATCGTCTCGGCGGCGGCGCCGAGCTCGAGTTGGAAGTTGATCTGGATGCGACCGCCGACCCGCAACTCGACATCGTTGCGGACGGCGTTCTTGAATCCGTCCATCGACGCCGTGACGGTGTATTTGCCGATTGGAAGGAACGGCGCGACATAGAGTCCGGCTTCGTTGGTGGTGACCTCGGTGACGATGCCGGTGCCGAGGTTGCGCGCGGCAACCTTCGCGTTGACGACCACCGCACCCTGCTGGTCCGTAACCGTGCCGGTTACCGTGGCGCGGACCTCCTGCGCAGAAACAACAGCGGCCGAAGCCAACGCGAGAGCCAAGATGCGAGTCATGCTCACCCCCTTAGCGCTGAATTATAGCTCAGCCTCGCGGTTCGTGCTTGCCTACTTGTTCCAGAATCCGGCATGCGAATCATCCAATCGAAGCGGCAGTGTCCGTGACACTGTTCGGGCGCGCCGTCGAGTTCCAGCGTGAAGCCGGGCGCGAACTGTTGCGCGGCCCCCGCACCCATCGCCAGCGCCTTGGCGATCCACTCCGCACGCTCACCCGCGTCATGCCAACCACCCGTGCAATCGCCGAGACCGGCGTTCCGGAGCTTCTCGATCTCCCCGGGAAGCAGCTTCAATTTCGGCCTGGGGGTTCGCGCCGGAACGCCAGGACCGCGTTCAATCCCCCGAACGCGAACGCATTGGACAAAGCCGCCTCCACCTGGCACTCCCGGGCGGCATTCGGGACTACGTCCAAGTCGCACTCCGGATCCGGCGCCGTGTAGTTGGCCGTCGGCGGCACCACGCCATCCTGGAGCGCCATGAGTGTCGCCACCGCCTCCACCGCGCCCGCCGCGCCCAGCGCATGGCCGTGCATCGACTTGGTTGAGGAAACCGCCACCTTCGAAGCGTGTGCGCCGAACACGGCCCGGATGGCGCGCGTCTCGGTCACGTCGTTGGCGAGCGTGCCCGTCCCGTGCGCATTGATGTAGCCGACCGGCTCCGGCGCCAGGCCCGCGTCTTCCAACGCCGCCTGAATCGCGGCCGCCGGACCTTCCACCGTCGGCTGGGTGATGTGGTAGGCGTCCGAGCTCATTCCAAAACCCGCGAACTCGCCGTAGATCCTGGCGCCCCGCGCCTTGGCGGCCTCCAGAGTCTCGAGCACCAGCATTGCGCCACCCTCGCCAAGGATCAGCCCCTTGCGGTCCTTGGAGAACGGCCGGCAGGTATCGGGCGAAACCACGCGCATCGCTTCCCACGCCTTGAGGAAGCCGTAGCTGAAGATGGCCTCGCTGCCTCCGGTAATTGCCGCGTCCACCATCCCGCTCCGGATCATCCACAGCGCCTGTCCCATGGCGTGGTTCGACGAGGCGCACGCCGTGGACACGGTGAACACGGGACCCGTGAGTCCGAACTCGGTCGAAAGGAAGCTCGCCCCCGCGTTCGACATGATGCGCGGAATGGTCATCGGATGGACCCGGGGCAATCCCTTTTGGTACAGCTCAATGAACCCCGCATCCTCGGTGGATTGGCCGCCCACGCAACAGCCCGTAACGATGGCCGTCCGCTGGCGCGCCCGGCCCGTGAACTCGATGCCTGAGTCGCGCACTGCCTCGCGTCCCGCCACCGCCGCGAACTGGGCGAAGCGGTCCAGCAGGTCCACCTGTCTGGGTTCGAAATGCTGGAGCGGATCGTAGCCGGCCACTTCGGCGCCATTCGGAAACCTGAGCTTGGAGGCCTCGGAACAGGCCAGCGGACGCACGCCGGACCGCCCGGCCTTCAGCGCCGCCCAGAACTCTTCCCTGTTGTTGCCCGCCGCGCAGATGACGCCGAGTCCGGTTACGACAACTCGCCTCATCTATTGGGCCTGGGGCTGGGCCTGTTGTGCTTCCATCAACTGGTAGACGCCTTGCGCCATGTCGCGAATGGTTTTGACCTGCTGAGCCGCGTTGTCCGGGATGTTGACCCCGAACTCGTTTTCGAGCGCGAACAGGATATTAATTCCGTCCAGAGAGTCGATGCCGAGCTGCTCAAAGGAGGAGTCGATCGTGATGTTTTCCGCGGGAATGTGTTGCGTCTTGGCGATGCATTGGATCAGACGCTGGACGAAGTCATCGGGCATATCGGAGATTGGAGACCGTCTCAAAATTGTACCCGATGCTGGCCAGCCCCGGCAGGATCGCCTCGACTGCCTGGACGGTGGCGCGGATGTCCGGACGCGGCGTGAGCTCCCGTCCGTCGTGCAGGCATAGGATCGCCCCCGGCCCGATTCCACGCTCCAGCCGCCGCGCCACCTCCCCGCCCGTGAGCGTCCAGTCGCGGCCGATCGTGGTCCACATGACGCTGGCCAGCCCGTGGCGGGCGAGCGTGGACTGCAGTCCAAACCAGCGGACCCCGTACGGCGCTCGAAACAGCCGTGGAGGCACGCCGTGGACCCGCGCCAGCAGATCCTGCGCCCGCGAGACTTCCTCCTCGGCTCCACCCCGGACGAGCATCCGGTGTGACCAGGTATGGTTGCCGGTCTCGTGGCCCCGGCGCGAGACTTCCCTTGCGACATCCGGCAGCCGCTCGACATTGCGCCCGACCTGGAAGAATGTCGCTTTCGCCCCGTGGCGGTCGAGCAGATCGAGCAACGCGGGAGTCGACTCGCTCGGACCGTCATCGAACGTCAGGGCGATCGCCTTGACGGCAGGGTCACCCCGCCACACCGACGGTCCGAACACGGCCGATGACCGGCCCCGCACCGCCCAGGCCGCGGCTCCCACCACGCCTGCCACGGCCAGCGGGAGCAGCACGTCAACCCGCCCACTTGACGCTATGGTCGGAGTTCACCGCGTAGGTGGCGGGCGGAGAAGTCAACTTGAAGTAGGACCAGGGACCTGGAATCCACGGATACTTCTCCGCCACGGATTCGTCGACTTCAATGCCGAGCCCCGGCGCGCCACCGAGCACCAGATCGCCGCCTTCGATCACCAGTGGCTGGCTCAGGATTTCCTGCGCCAGAGGAAACGGATACATCGACCGGCACGCGGGCGTCGTGTACACCGGGTATTCGAGCCACTCGACCACCGTTTCCGGCCAGCAAACGCCCATGTGCGCGGCGGCCAGCACCTCGAGATCCGTACCCCAGCAGTGAAAGGCGAACCGCAGACTCTGGCGGGCGATGGCTCCGAGCAGCCTGCGGCACATCGCGTAGCCGCCCTGGCACACCACGTCCATCTGGACATAGTCGACCGCTCCGGTACCGATCAGATCGAGGAATCCGTCCTCGTCCGGCTCATGCTCACCGCTGGCAATGGGGACATGTCCGGAATCACGGAGCCGCTTGTAGCCAGCGTGGTCGTCGGGCGGCAGCGGCTCTTCGAGCCAGGCGATGTCGTGCTCCGCCATCTTTTCCGCGAGCCCGGCAATTGTTTCCGGCGAGTAGCTGCGGTCTCCCATCCTCCACCAGGCATGGGCATCCACCATGATGTCGACGCCTGGACCCACCGCTTCCCGCATCAACCCGACGGTGCGGAGATCCTCCTCCGGACCCAATGCCGGGCGCATCTTGTAGGCCCGGAACCCTAAGCCCGCGATCCGCGCCGCTTCAGCCGCGTACTCCTCAGGAGGCTGATACATCCCCGCGCTTCCGTAGAGCCGCACGCGGTCGCGGATTCTTCCACCCACGAGTTCCGACACAGGCACGCCCAACTGCTTTCCGAGCAGATCATACAGCGCAACTTCCACCGTGCAGTAGACCTTCATCAACTCCGGGTCGCGGCCTGGCCCCTGTTGGAACAGCACGCGCAACGCGTCCGGATCGTGCAACTCGCGCCCTTCGAGGAACGGCTTCACGCTGGACTCGATCGCCGCGTGCGCCTTCTCACTTCCCTGTCCCGGACCGTAACCCACTAGGCCGTTCGAACTCTCGACGCGCACGAACAAAGCGTCGCGCTTGAGGACCGTGCGCTCGCCGCCGTAGTAGCTCATCACCAGCGGCTCCGGCAGCCGGTAGGACATGAGGAAGGCACGGACGCTGGTGATCTTCATGGCTTGTAGGCGACGCAGTCGATTTCGACCTTCATCCGCGGATTGGCGAACTTGCACTCAACCGTGGTCCGCGCCGGCTTTGCCTGGCCGAAGAACTGGTTGTATACCCCGTTCATGGCTTGGAAGTCGCCGCCGTCGCGCAGGTAGACGTTCACCTTGATGACGTCCTGCATCGACGCCCCGCATCCTTCGAGGATCCGCTGGATGTTGGCCAGCACCACTGTGACTTCGTGCTCGATCGTGCCGTAGGTGAACTCGTTCGTCTCGACGTCGATCGGTCCCTGGCCGGACACATAAATAAATCCGCCCGCTTTGACCGCGGGAGAATAGGGGCCCCGTGGAACCGGGACTCCGGGAGGAGTCATCCGCTCAATCATTCCGTCTTCTTGCTCGCTTTCACAGTTTTCTTGGCCGCCTTGGAGGCCGGCTTGCGGCGGCTCCGGCCGGACCTCTTCACCGCGGGCGCCGGCGCGTCACTCAACACTGGCTCCGCCGCCACTTCCTCGGGCACGCCAGCCGCCGACGCGGCAGCCACCATCACCGCTTCCTGCGCGGGTTCGAACTCCGGTTCCGGCTCCGGTTCATAGTGCGGCTCGATCACCGGCGGGAACACGATCAGCCCGCGGTCCTCATCCAGTTCGGTGCGCAGCAGCGCGCGGTCCTGGGCAAAGTTGAGCAACTCGGCGATCCCCTGGAATCCGAAGCTCGGAAGGTCGAAATCCGGCTGCTCGGCCGAGACGAGCCCCTGCACCTGATCCGCTGTCAATCCTGCCGCCAGGTCGGCAGCGTGAGCCGCCAGAACCTTTTCGAGCACCGGCAGCGCGTCCTCGGGACTCAACAGCTTCTGCTCGGAAATCGTGATAGACTTCCGCTCGATGATTGACTTGCCGCCGGTGCCGCTCACCTTGATGTAGTCCGCCTTGGCCAGCATCTCGACGAAATCGGAAAAGCTCCGTGCACCGTAGTCCCGCTCGCTGAAGGTCGGCGACAACTGCAGCATCGTCGACTTGAGCAGTCCGAGCTGCGGCTGGACTTCGCGCCGCTCCAGCACCTCGAGCGCCCGCTCCACGAGGGGAACCGCATGCGACAAGCTCAGAGGCTCGGGCCGCTTCCCCGCCGGGCGCTCGGCGCGCTCCTGCTTCTGCTGGCGCTGTGGCTGTTGCTGCTGCCCCTGGCTGGGCTGCTGCGCTGGGGTTGGCACAGGCTTGCCCATGTCCACCAGCGACTCATAGCTGATGAACTCGTTGCAGTTCTGCTGCAGGATCGTGCTCGTGAACGCCTTCCCGCCCACGATGAACACGATCTTGCCGTATTCTTTGAGCTTGTTGACCAGCGGGATAAAGTCGCTGTCACCGCTCACGATCGCAAACGCGTTGATATGTTTGTGGGTAAAGGCCATCTCCAGCGCGTCTAGCGCCAGGTTGATGTCCCCCCCATTTTTGTCTCCCCTTGGTGTGGGGACCCGCTGGACCATCTGGACCGCGTTCTCCGCCATCTGCCGTGTCGCGCCTTCCTGGCGCCCCCAGTTTGCATAGGCGAATTTGGCGGCGATCAGGCCGCGTTCCTTCAGTGCGTCGAGCACCGGTGCGACGTGGAAGTCCCGCCGGAGCGTGGATTTCACGCCGATCTCGATGTTGTCGTAGTCGACAAACACCGCAATATTCAGTTTGTCTTGCATCAGTCAGTTCGCGCTGGTCTGGGAAGCGCTCCGGACGAATTGAACAATCGAATCGAGCGAGGCTCCGGGCTGAAAAACGCCCGCCACCCCGATCTTTTTCAACTGTTCCGCGTCCGGATCGGGAATGATGCCTCCCACCACGACCTTGACGCCCGTCATTCCCTGCTGGTTGAGCAGTTCCATGACCCGCGGCACAATCGCATTGTGAGCGCCGGAAAGAATGGACAATCCAATGACCTGTACGTCTTCCTGAAGAGCCGCGTTGACAATCATCTCGGGCGTCTGCCGCAGACCGGTATAGATGACCTCCATACCCGCGTCACGCAACGCTCGAGCGATGACCTTGGCGCCCCGGTCATGGCCGTCCAATCCTGGCTTGGCAACGAGAACCCGGATGCGGTTCTCCATTCCAGTACTAGATCTCCTTGCCCACTAGTTTAACAGTTGCCTGCGGGCGAGATAGAGTTCCGCCGCCAGTTTGTCGGCGCAAAGTGAGAAGTTCCGGTTTGCGCAAAGTAGAAAGTTCCTCTTGAC
>VFZX01000350.1 GCA_016871015.1 Acidobacteriota bacterium
GGTTGTAGGCGCGGTACCCCTTGGGCATAAAACATTATGTACTGGTTTTGTTCTATCCGTTCCCACGATGTTCGGGAATTCTCGGACAGGCTCCTAGGAGGAACATGATGACCAAAGCTGAACGCGTAGAAATGTATCTGAACTACCTGAAGGAAGAGGGCTTCTCCCCGAAAATCGATAATGACGGCGACGTCATGTTCCGGTACGAAGGGGGCAACTATTACATCACCGCAGACGAGCAAGACGAGGCCTATTTCCGCATCATGTACCCGAGCTTTTGGAGCGTGGAGACCGAAGAGGAGCGCAAGCGGGCCGTACACGCCTCGGTGGCGGCGTCAGCGGAGACCAAGGTCGCCAAGGTCTACATCAGCCACGGCAAGGCAGTCGCCGCGGTTGAGATGTTCTGCACGCCGCCCGACGTCTTCAAGCGGGTGCTCATGCGCACGCTCTCGGCAATGCAGACCGGGGCCGCGAAGTTCCGTGAAAAAATGAAGGACCCGGCCTGACCCTTACTTCTTCTTCCCCTGCGCGGCGACGGCTTCCATCGCCGCTTTGACCTTTTCCGGATCGCCGAGGTAGTAGCGGTTCGTTGCGCGCAGATCGCTGTCCAGTTCGTAGACGAGCGGCATGCCCGTGGGAATGTTGAGCTCAACGATATCCTCGTCGCTTGTCCCGTCGAGATACTTCACGAGCGCGCGCAGACTGTTGCCATGGGCGGTGATCAGCACCCGCTTCCCTGCCCGGATCTCGGGCTCGATGGCCGCGTGCCAATACGGCAGGAAACGTGCGACGGTGTCCTTGAGACATTCGGTGAGCGGAAGCTCGGCGGAACTGAGACCGGCGTACCGGCGGTCGTTTCCCGGATAGCGCTCGTCGCCCGGGTCGAGCGGCGGCGGAGGGATGTCATACGAGCGGCGCCAGATCTTCACTTGCGCCTCGCCAAACTTCTCTGCCGTCTCCGCCTTGTTCAGGCCCTGCAGCGCGCCATAGTGGC
Source organism: Acidobacteriota bacterium (assembly GCA_016871015.1). Lineage (GTDB taxonomy): Bacteria > Acidobacteriota > Terriglobia > Bryobacterales > Bryobacteraceae > SYLY01. Next base: position 995 of record VFZX01000350.1, read on the forward strand.
GTTCGTTCAACTGCCAGGCGCGGTGGACCGGCAGCCACAGCAGATCCATTTCATCGAGCACCAGCCACCAGGTCCGGATCGCGCGTTTCAGGACCGAAGTGAACGACACGTCGAACGTGTAGCCTTCGGCCTTGAGAAGACGGCCGGCGTCGCGTGCCTGCCGGACGCCTTCTTCCGACAGGTCGACATCGGTCCAGCCGGTAAAGCGGTTCTGTTTGTTCCAATCGCTTTCGCCGTGGCGGATCAGGACCAGCTTCGTCATTGCTTGAAAGCGCTCCTTCCGGCATAGCGGGCGCAGGACCCGAGTTCCTCTTCAATCCGGAGCAATTGGTTGTACTTGGCCATGCGGTCGGTGCGCGATGCGGATCCGGTCTTGATCTGGCCGCAGTTGGTGGCGACCGCAAGGTCGGCAATGAAGCTGTCTTCAGTCTCGCCGGACCGGTGGGAGGCGATGCTCGTGTATCCGGCGCGCGCGGCCATTTCCATCGCTTCGAGAGTCTCGGTGAGCGACCCGATCTGGTTCACCTTCACCAGGATCGAATTGGCGATTTTCTCCCTGATGCCGCGGCCCAGGCGTTCCGTGTTGGTAACGAACAGGTCGTCACCGACAAGCTGGGTTGTTGAGCCGAGCTGGTCCGTCAGCAGCTTCCATCCGGCCCAGTCGTCCTCGGCCATGCCGTCCTCGATCGAGAGAATCGGATACGATCCGCACCAGTTGGCCCAATATCCAGCCATTTCCCCGGAGGTTCGCTCGCTCTTATCGGACTTCTTGAACACGTACTTGCCGCTGCTCTTGACGTAGAATTCGCTCGCGGCACAGTCGAGCGCCAGACTGATCTGCGAGCCGGCGGAATAGCCGGCCTTGGCGATCGATTCCATGATCACGTCGAGCGCCTCGTCGTTGGACTTGAGGTTTGGCGCGAATCCCCCCTCATCACCGACAGCGGTTGAATATCCCTTTTTCTTGAGCACGCCCTTGAGCGTGTGAAACACTTCGGCGCCCCAACGGATGGCCTCGCCAAAGCTCGGCGCGCCATGGGGTACGATCATGAACTCCTGCAGGTCCACGGAATTGTCCGCGTGCGCGCCGCCGTTGATGATGTTCATCAGCGGAACCGGAAGCGTCCGCGCATTGACGCCGCCGAGATAGCGGTAGAGCGGCGTTCCGAGCGAGGATGCGGCTGCCCGTGCGGCGGCCATCGATACGGCGAGAATCGCGTTCGCGCCAAGGTTGCTCTTGTTCGGAGTCCCGTCGAGCGCGAGCATCTTCGCGTCGAGATCCTGCTGGCTTGTCGCATCCATTCCGGCCAGCGCCGAAGCGATGGTTCCGTTCACCGCGGCGACAGCCTGGCGGACGCCTTTTCCGAGGTAGCGGCCCTTGTCGCCATCCCGCAACTCGATCGCTTCGTGTTCTCCAGTGGACGCTCCGGACGGCACCGCGGCGCGTCCCAGACTGCCGTCAGCGAGGAGCACGTCGGCTTCCACGGTGGGGTTGCCACGCGAGTCCAGTATTTCTCTACCAGTGATTCTGATGATTTCCATGTTGTGAAAAGTGACTGAGGACTGCGTCTGGGACGCGGAGGGGATCTCTCAATTTTGACACAACCGGGGAGGAATCACTTTTCGCCGAACTTCTTCCCTTTGTTCCGCTCCCACAGGTGGTGGGAGGGAGAATGACGCCGCACCTTGATGTTCCGGAACTCGGCGGGCACGCCTTCCGATTGCAGGCAGATGTGGCCGATCCGCGGATTCGCGTCAGAAGCCAGACCGATAATTGCGCCGTTTACGACAGTCGCAAGGCGTCCTTCCTCCGAGTACACTTCGTAGGTGTTCCATTCGCCTTCGGGCTTCGAGTTCTCGTGGATCATCTCGCCGCCGTTCAGGTAGGCTCCCTGGATCGGAAACATGCGGCCCATGTGCGACTGGTACAACTGGCACTCGATCCCCAGCGGCCACACATTGTCCTGCTGGACATGCACCAGCACGCCGCTGTTCCCGCGCTTGGGGAAACGGACCTCGACGTGGAACACGTAGTTGTCGTAGACGTCACTGGTCCGGATGTAACCGTTGGGCGTGCCGGTGGTCTTGATCATCCCGTTCTCGATGGTGAACGTCGATTGATCGGCGAACGTGCTCTCGAAGTACTTCTTGTTGCGGCCGTCCTCGCCCTTGAGGATCACCACCCAGCGGCCCGGATCCTTGCCGTTGAACAACACGGTCCAGCCGTCGTTGTAATGGAGATCGGGATCGCGCATGTCGCCGCTGCGTTGCGCGAACGAAGCGCCTGTTGCGGTGCTCAGGCCGGAGAGGAAGATGCGGCGGTTCACAGCTCCACCCCCAGGTCGCTCCAGGTGAGCGTCTTCTTGCCGTAGATCGCATCGCGGCCGAGAATCGCGGTAAGCGCGCCGTGAGCGCCAACCATGAGGTCCGCTGAGACCGACGACGGTGAACTCGTGCGGATCGCCTCGATGAACGAGGTCACGTGCGCGAGATTGAGATCCACCTTCTCCTCCGGGAACAGGACTTGCGGCTTGCCATCGCGGCCGCGGGGATAGAGCGTGGAAGTACCCAGGTCCACCGCGCCTTCGGTCCCGTACACGTACCAATACTGGCCGTTTCCGGGGAGCCCGCGGGGATGAAAGAACACCTGGCTGAACGACAGCTTCACGCCGTTGGCGTATTCGTAGCTGAGCGTGTAGCCGTCCATGTTGGTGCGGCCGAGAGGGTCGTTCGGCCACACCAGCGCGCCGCCGAATCCGGATGCGCGCTCGGGGCGCGAGTTGGCCGCCCAGTTGCAGACATCCAGGTTGTGGACGCTCATCTCGACAATCACGTCGCCGGACCGCTTGGCGTCGAAGAACCAGTCGGCTGACGAGGAATCGTGCGGCAGGTCATCGCCTGCATGGCGCTGCGCCTTGATCATGACCACCTTGCCGATCACGCCCTGATGGATCCGCTCGATGGTCTTGCGCATCCGGGGGTCGGACCGCAACTGCTGTCCCACCTGGATCACGCGATTGGCTTGCCGCGCCACTTTCACCAGTTCGCCAATCGAGGCGGGCGTGATGCCGACGGGCTTTTCGAGATACACGTGCTTGCCCGCTTTGAGCGCGGCGATGGCATGCTCCACATGCAGGTCGCAGGGCGTGGAGATATGGACGGCGTTGACCCCCTTGTCGTCGATCAGCGCACGGTAGTCGCGGTAGACCGCCGGGTTGTCGCGCGCGGCGGCCGAGGCGGCCTTGTCGAGCCGGTCAGGCTTGATGTCGCAGATCGCGGCCACTCGCACGCCAGTCTGAGCCATCACGCTCTTCATGACGTAGCCGCCACGGTTGCCGACGCCGACCATCCCGACGCCGATCTGCCCGGACGGGTTCTGCGCGGCGGCAGCTCCAGCCGCTGAGTAAAGGAAATTTCTTCGAATCACTTCTGCCCCCGAATCATTTGCCAATATACTTCAGGCCGGTTGTCCGGCCGGAGGTGCGGGTTCGGCTCGACGAATTTGGAGTACAAGCCGGGACGGCGCGCGCGGATGTAGCTCGCACCCGAGGCGAGCCTCAGGTTGTCCGGCACCAGCGTCGCGGCCACCACTTCGTCTTCGAGCGACCGGCACTCGGCCACGACTTCTCCGTACGGATCGAGGATCATCGAGCCTCCGGGCTTCACCGTTCCGCCATCTATTCCGAGAACATTCGCGTAGAGCACGTACACGCCATTCTCCCAGGCACGGGCCGGGAGCCACTTCATGATCCAGCCGCGGCCCTTGGGTCCGTCGAACTCCATGCGGCAGCGGACCGGGTCGCGATGGCGGTTGTGCCAGATCTCCGCATCCACCACGCCGCGGCCAGGAGCGGGCGATGGCAGACATCCGGTGACGTGCGGCGCCAGGATCACTTCGGCGCCAAGCATTGCCGTCATCCGGCCGTTCTCGGGGAGATTGTTGTCGTAGCAGGTGAGGATGCCGAATCGCGTGTCCAGTGCGTCGAACACGGTGTGCTGGCCGCCGCAGGCGATATGTGGGGAGATGAACTCGTGGATCTTGCGGTGCTTGGCAAGGAGTCCATCGCGCGAGACAACGGCCTGGCAGTTGTAGAAGCTGCCGCCGTCCGCCTCCACCAGCCCGGCTGAAATCACCAGGTCAAGGTCGCCGGCGATCTCCCGCAGGCGCGCCACCGACGGCCCGCCGGGAACCGGCTCGGCGATTCCGACCATCTGCTCCGCGGTGAGCGTCTCAAGAAACGTGTATCCGCTGATCGAGCACTCGTGAAACAGTACCAGATCCGCCGCCAGCCGCCGCGCGGTCTCTGCCAGGCGCGCGATCACGCCGAGGTTGTGTGCCTTGTCTCCATCCCGAGCTTCAAACTGCGCGACGCCCGCGCGAATCTCCTTCATGGCCGGATCCAGATGAACCTCAAGGGTACCGCAACTCGGACAGGCTGTATAATCGGGGAAATGCGCCTGATCACACTCCTCGCCGCTTGTGCCCTGGCCCTGCCGGCCGCCGAATCGATCGCCGGAAAATGGAACTTCGTCTATGAGACTCCGGTCGGAAGGCGGGAGTCACCCACCGACATCAGTGTCGAGGGAGACAAGGTCACCGCCGTCTCAGCGGGACGCAAGTTCACCGGAACCTGCAAGGACGGCAAGTTCAAGATCGCGGGCGAGGTCGGCTCGGCGGAGCACAACCGAACGGGCGAACTCACACTCGAAGGCACGGTGAGCGGAGACAAGATCAGCGGACAGGCGAGCTTCGCAGGTGTCGGATTCCCGTTCTCCGCCACGAAAGCGAAATAGGGGTATCCTGAAGGTCGCGTGTTATCGCTGGCGCAAGAAGTCCCGTTTCACGATCCCGGCCGCGCCGCCGCTTGCTTGTCACGGATTTCCGGTCAAGTGCCGCTGCCAGCGGGCGAGCGAATCGCGGATTTGCTCCAGTTGTCGGCGAATCCGGACTCGGCGATCCATTGCCTCGCGCGGTTCATTGAGGAGCAGCCACAGGCGTTTCAGCGGATCCTTCAGTCCCACTCGACGCTCCAGTATCTGCTGACGCTGTTCTCCTACAGCGCATTCCTCTCAGAGGAAGTGATCAAGGCCCCGGATTGGATTGAAGGGGTGGGCGAGGCCGGGGAGTTGCACCTCCACCTGCCGCCGGAACGGTACCGCGAAATCCTGGACAGCCATCTGCCAGCCGGCCCGCCCAACAGTGTTGTCCTGGCAGCGTTCCGGCGCCGCCAGTTGGTGCGGATCGTGCTACGGGACGTGCTCGGGCTGGGCACACTCGCCGAGATCACGGAAGAGATATCGAGCCTCGCCGACGCGATCCTGCATTGCACGTTTGTACGGCTGCGCGAGGCGCTGGTGCGGCGGCACGGTGTCCCGCGCTGCGGCGCGGAGGAGTGCCAGTTCTCGATCCTCGCCCTAGGCAAGCACGGCGGACAGGAGCTCAACTACAGCTCCGACATCGACCTCATGTTCCTGTTCGCGGGCAACGGGCAGACTGACGGCGCGGAGCCAGTCACCAACCGCGAATTCTACAAGCGCGTCTGCGTCCAGCTCACGGAACTGTTGTCCACCTACACGCCCCACGGGATCTGCTACCGGGTTGATTTGCGGCTCCGGCCGGAAGGGACGCTGGGCGAGGTCTGCCTGCCGCTGGATGCGGCCAAGACGTACTACCAGAAGCGCGCCCGCGACTGGGAGCTGCAAATGCTGATCAAGGCGCGCGTGGCGGCGGGGGATATGTCACCGGGGCGTGACCTGCTCGAATTCGTCGAGCCGTTCACCTATTCGACGTCGCTCGACTTTTCGAAAATCGAGGCCGTGTCAGAGGCGCGGGTCCGCATTTCGGAGAAGCTGGCCAAGCGCCGCGGGAGCAAACCGGAGTTCGACATCAAGCTGGCGCCGGGCGGCATCCGTGATATCGAGTTCCTGGTGCAGTGCCTGCAGCGCCTGCACGGCGGGCGGGAGCCGTGGGTACGGCACGGAGGGACCCAGCTTGCGCTGTTCCGGCTTCATGGCAAGGAGTTGCTCTCCGACATCGAGTACGGCAGGCTCCTGCCGGCCTACCAGTTCCTGCGCGACCTCGAACACCGGCTCCAGTTCGCTGACGACCGCCAGACGCACTCCTTGCCGGCGCAGACCCACGATCTCGATGTCCTGGCGCGCCGCATGCCCGCCACCGAGATCGGCGGCAAGCCGTCAGCGGCGACTCTGCGTGCGACCCTGGACGGGCACCTGGACAACGTCCGCGCCATCTACGACCGCGTGGTGCATGCGCAACTGCCCCTGCACTACCAAATGCAGGTGACGGCCCGGGAACCGGCGCCCGCACCCGTGGAGGTCCTGGCGCCGAGGCCGATCGAAGGGATCTCGCCGAACCTCGCCCGGATCCTGCGCCAGCAGGCGCCGGACCTGGCAGACACGCTGGCACGCAGCCGGATCCGCTATGGCGCGACGGCGCTTGAGCATTTCCTCGAACGGATCCTGCCTGCCCCGCAGTGGCTTGGCTGGCTGAACGACGACCCGGTGCTCACCGGTTACCTGGTCGACATCTTCGAGCACAGCCCGTTCTTCGCCGGACAGCTCAATCGCAAACCGGAATGGGTGGAAGAGCTCTACGAGATGCGCCGCCGGCCGCAGTCAAAGACAAAGTACGAGGACGCCCCGGCAACGCTCGCCGATCCCACCGACCTGCGCCGGTTCTTCAACCGCGAGATGTTGCGGATCCAGGCCGAGAGCATCTGTCTCCAGGCTCCAGTCTTCGACACGCTTGCCCGGACATCCGCACTCGCCGACTGCGCGATTTCGACGGCCTACCAGATGGCCCTGGCCAGCGCTTCGGACCCGCCAGCGAGCCAGATGATGGTGATCGCTCTCGGACGCCTGGGAATGCAGGAGCTCGATCTCGGATCCGACGCCGACCTGATCTTCGTGGTGGCTGACCAAGCCGCGGCGGATCTGCCCTTGTGGACGCGGATCGCCGAGAAGACTTCCGAGCTGCTCACGGCTTACACGGGCGACGGAACATTGTTCGCCGTCGATACGCGGCTGAGGCCAAACGGCGGCGCGGGTCCGCTGGTCCAGACCGTGGCCGGATATCTGGACTACTTTGCCCGCAAGGCGCAGGCCTGGGAAGGCATCACCTACATGAAGTCGCGTACGGTGGCCGGCGGGATCGAGGCAGGGACCAAGTTCCTTGAATCGCTCCAGGAGACCGACTGGCGGCGGTACGGCCAAGGCGGACGCTCGCGCAAGGAGCTCCGGCAGATGCGGATGCGCCTGGAGAACGAAGCCGGCAAGGACAATCCGCTCAAGGCTGGACGTGGCGGCTATTACGACATCGATTTCGCGCTGATGTACCTGCGGCTCAAAAGCGC
>VFZX01000351.1 GCA_016871015.1 Acidobacteriota bacterium
GAACCGGGATGATCACTTCTCCTGGCTTGGCGGGATTGGTGTAAGTGACCGGCGTCCCGTTTTCGTGTGTGAACACGCCGTTGAGCTGGCCGTTGCCCCGTTCCGAATAGAAGGCTGGGTTGTACGGAACGATGGTCACATTGTAGGCGGGCTCTCCTTTCCCTGATACTCAGCGGTGAGGGACGCGAATCCGGCGGACACGCCCGAGGGAAGCACCGCGATGAGCCGGTCCTGCTTCACCGAAACCAGATACAGCGGGGTCCTGACATCCCCGTGGCTCACAATCAATCGAACGCCAGCAAGCGTGTCGGGAAGCGGGTGGGAAGCCGTCGCGGCCGTTTCCGGGCCAAGGAACCTCCCGGTGGCGGTAATGGTGGACGAGGGCGCAAGCTCAGACCCAGGCAAGAACGCCGGACGGGCCGCGGCGGCACTCTGCACGCTATCGATGATCGGACCCGGCTCGGTGTCCGAAATAGGCGCCACGCGCAAGAGGAACCGGCGGACCAATGATTCCGCGCCGGTGATCGTGAAGTTCCGCGTCACCGGGAGAAAACCCTCTGCCTCCACCGTGATAGAGTAATTCCCGGGGGCGAGATCCGGAACCCGGTAACTGCCGTCACGGCCGGCCGAAGTCTCGCGCGGCGCCGGGCCGCCGCGAACCGTCACCTTGGCGCCCGCAACCGGGCTGTTGTCTCCGCTTACAACCACTCCGCTCACTTGGCCAAGTTGCGCGAACGCTGCAACAGCCGTCAAATAAAACAACAACCCGATGCGATGTAACATGCAACACCTCCCCAACGGATTGCCCGTTCAGGCTGACGACGATTATAGACCCGGCGTCATCCAAGTTCAATGGGGTTAGGACTACCCCGTGAGCCGCTGGAATCCGGAGTGGGCCACCGGGCCACGGAGTTCGGCCGGCACGGAGCCGCGCGCGACTGCGCGCGCGAGGTCCGCGAACGCATTTTCCACGGCTTGGAGATAGCCCGTGACTTCGGCGTCGCGATGCGCCCAAGTGACGTACACCGTGTTGGTGGCCAGGTATCCCCGGTCGAGCATCAGTTGCGTGAACAGGGTCCGCGCGGCTTGTGGTTCGGCACAGTTCAACGTGAAACGCGGAAGCGGGGCCAGTCCACCGATCGTGATATCGAGCCCGGCACGGTCCGCGGCCTCTCGCCAGCCGGCTTTGATCCGGTCACCGGTGAGTGCAAGGTTTGCCGCCACGTTCTCGCGCCGCAGCTTGCGGATGGTTGCCAGCGCCGCCGCCGGACCCACGCGGTCGGTCCAGTACGTGCTGCTGATGAAGCTGGCCTGTGCTGCTTCCATAATCCGGCGCGTGCCGATGATGGCAGCCATCGGATGTCCGTTGCTGATCGCCTTGGCGAACACGGCGATGCCGGGCAGGAGGCCATAATTCAGGTGCGCTCCGCCGGTCACGAGCCGCCATCCCATGCTCACCTCGTCGGCGATGAGCACGGCGCCAGTCTGGTCCGCGATCGACCGCACTTCATCGAGGAAGCCGGGGTCAGGCTGCTTGTCGCGTACAGGCTCCATGACAACAGCGGCCAAGCGTCCGTGATGCGAGTCCGCGATCGCCCGCAGTTCATCAGCGCGGTTGTAGCGGAACGGGATGGCGGTACCTTCGAGTCCGCGCGGCACGCCGTTGGGATCGAGACCCGCGAGCAGGTGCGGATTCAGCGTCTCGGCCGACGCGAGATTCGCGGCAAGATACCAGTCGCTCCAGCCGTGGTATCCGCAGAAAGCCACGACGTCGCGTCCCGTGGCGGCACGCGCGATCCGCACGGCGACGCTCATCGCCTCCCCGCCGCATCGCGCGTAACGGACCATCTCCGCCCAGGGGTGAAGTTCACACAGCAACTCCGCGAGTTCGACCTCCTCGGGACAGTTGAGCGTGCACATCGAGCCCGCTTCGACGGCATGGCGGACTGCCTCGCTCACATCCGGATCGGAGTAGCCGAGCAGGCAGGCGCCGACGCCCGAGATCGACATGTCGGTGTAGACGCGTCCATCGAGGTCGGCCACCTTGGCGCCTTTGGCCCACGCGTAATAGGCGGGCCATTGGCCGGGTAGGAACATCTCCGGGCGCTTGGAAAGGAGCTGCGTGCCGCCGGGGATCAGGCGGCGGGCGCGGTCGTAGAGGCGGGGTCCTGTCTGCATGCAGAATTCCATTCTACGCGGTGTGATATCCTTGCAATCTTGTCACGCAATCTTCACGGGGGAGATCAATGAGCGTATTTGCAAAGAAACCTCTGGACCGCATTATGAGGGAGGCCGAGGGGACCGGGGAACACACGACACTCAACCGCACCCTCAGCGCGACCGCGCTGGTGTCGCTAGGAATCGGCGCGATCATCGGCGCCGGAATTTTCACGCTGACCGGACAGGCCGCGGCGAACCACGCAGGGCCGGCGATCCTGTATTCATTCATTCTCGCCGCGATCGGGTGCGCGCTGGCGGGATTCTGTTACAGCGAGTTTTCGACCATGATTCCGATCGCAGGCAGCGCGTACACGTATTCCTACGCGACGATGGGCGAACTGGTGGCGTGGATCATCGGATGGGACTTGGTGCTGGAGTACGCCGTGGGCGCGGCCACGGTGTCGATCGGCTGGTCCAGCACGCTGGTTTCGATTCTGCACTCGGTTGGCGTCGAGCTTCCACCGCAATTGATCGCGTCGCCCTTTCAGCCCGTGATGCTCCCGAGCGGACAGCTTGTGCATGGAATCATCAACCTGCCGGCCGTGCTGATCGTCGCGGCTATGACGTGGCTGCTCGTGAAGGGTATCCAGGAGTCCGCGACGGTCAACAACGTCGTGGTGCTGTTAAAAGTTGTCGTCGTCGTGTTGTTCATCGTGGTCGGGTGGGGCTTCATCAATCCGTCGAACTACGAGCCGTTCATTCCGGCCAACGAGGGACCAGGCCGGTTCGGCTGGGACGGCGTCGTCCGGGGCGCGGGCCTGATCTTCTTCGCTTATATCGGATTCGACGCGGTGTCGACGGCGGCCCAGGAAGCGAAGAATCCCAAGCGTGACATGCCGATCGGCATCATCGGATCGCTAGCGGTCTGCACCGTCCTTTACATCCTCTACTCCCGCGTGCTGACCGGCGTGGTGAACTACAAGGAGCTCGGCGTGCCCGCCCCGCTGGCGCTCGCCGTCGACCGCATTCCCTACCCCTGGCTCGGATTGGCGATGAAGATCGCTTCGCTCGCCGGATTGACGTCGGTGATCCTGGTCATGCTGCTGGGCCAGAGCCGCGTGTTCTTCTCGATGTCGCGTGATGGCCTGCTGCCAGCCGTGTTCAGCAAGCTCCACTCAAACTACCGGACACCCTACTTGTCCAACGTCATCATGGCGCTGTTCGTCGGACTGTTTTCCGCTTTCGCGCCAGTCTCGGTGGTGGGCGAGATGACAAGCATCGGCACGCTGTTCGCGTTCGTGCTGGTGAGCATCGGCATCATCATCATGCGGCGCACACAGCCGGATCTGCCGCGTCCGTTCAAGACCCCGCTGGTTCCACTGGTGCCGGTCCTGAGCGTGGCAGTGAACGCGTTCATGATGTTCGGGCTTGGATGGGAGAACTGGCTCCGCCTGCTCGTGTGGCTTGCAATCGGGATGGCGATCTACTTCGGCTACAGCAAGGCGCACAGCAAGGTTCAGGCAGGCGCGTAGACCTATTGATCTTGGGCTGACGGCTGCTCAGGGAACCGTCCCTGGTCGTCCGTCTCCCACACCCACCGGTCGACACGTGCCCGCAGATCCAGCAGTGTCGCGGCGTGGCCGGAGTCGCCTGCCAGGTTCCGGACTTCATTCGGATCGGCGGACAGGTCGTACAGTTCCTCCGCCGGTTTGACCGGCGTCATGAACACCAGTTCCGAGCCCTTCAACTTCCCTTCTCCGTGCAGCTTCTTCATGACTCCCTGGGTCGGATAGCTGCGCTCGATGTACTGGTTCCATTGCGTGTACGGGCGGTCGGGCATGAAGTTGCGGATGTACTTGAAGCTCGCGGTACGGACGCAGCGGATCCGGTCGAGCGTCATGTCACAACGGTCACGCGCCGCGTGGATGACCTGGCGCGGCCCCGCCTTGGCGCCGAATAACGGCTGGCCGTCGAAGACCTCGGGCAGCTCGCCGCCCGCGGCGGTGAGCGTTGTGGCCGTGATGTCGAGCGCCGACACCAAGTCATCGCGCACCGTCCCCGCCTTGGCTGGACCATCAGGCCAGCGGACAATCAGCGGAATATGAATACCCGCGTCATAGAGCCATTGCTTGCCGCGGATCAGGCAGCGTCCGTTGTCTCCATGGAAGACGATGACCGTGTTGCCAAGGAGATCCCCGTTGCGCAACTGATTCATCACCTCGCCGACCTGAGAGTCGAGCAGGTTAATGGCGTCCAGGTGATTGGCGAATTCGTCGCGCACGACCGGATGATCCGGCCAATACGGAGGCAGCTCGATCTTGGCCGGATCCACGAGGTACTTCTGCTTGCGCGCCAGCGGGAACGAGGGTCCTTTGTGCGGAGCCTGGAAGTTCACGTGCGCAAAGAACGGCTGTCCTTTGGCCCGCTGTTTCCAGTGCGTGCCATCGAACGGCTTCTTTGCCGTGAAGTTGAAATCAGTCTTACCCGTGCTGCCGGGAACCGACGCATCACGGACATTGCAGGTGAAGTAGCCTCGCTCACGCAACCGGTCCGTGATAAGTTTGACCCCGTCCGGAAGCTGGTAGCCGTCCCGCCGGTGGCTGCGGTGGTGATGGCACCCGGTACGCGTCTGGAACACGCCAGTCATGAACGCGGAGCGGCTGGCGGAGCAGACCGGCGCCGTGGTGAACGCGCGATTGAAGCGCACGCCGTCCGCGGCAAGCGCGTCGAGGTTCGGCGTGCGCATCTCCGGAAATCCGTAGCAGCCAAGCCGCGGACCAATGTCCTCGCCCGTCAACCAGATGATGTTAGGAGGTGTCTTCGAGCTTTGGCTCAACAGGGCAGGCGCGGCCGCGGAGGCCAGGAAGGATCGCCGGTTCATCCTCCTGATGCTACCGCGAACTGATCAACGTCTGAGCGACCGCGACATCCTCTTCAAGCGGAGCCCGGTTCTTCATCCAGTCCGACAATTCGAACGACCGCTCCTCGTTCAGCACGATTAGCCGCAGGGCCGCGGTGGGCGCCGTCAACTGATTCGCAGGGTCGAGGGCCCGGGTGGCCTCCACCAGCACCATCGAGCCGATCGCACGCGATGCCTCGTCTCCATAGACCGACTTCACGCGAGCGTGGAAGGACTCGCTGAGCGTCCCGCCAAACTTAGCCAGCGCCTCCAAGGCCGCGGCCGCCGCATCGTCTTCCGCCGCGCTGATGGCGGTCTGGATTTCCTCGACGGCATCCGCCGCACCAGCGATGATCCGCGCTTCCATTCCCAGCAGCGCCTGGAACTGGTTTGTGCCGGGGCCTTGGCCCATGTCACGCAGCCGCCGCCGGTTGGTGCGCTCGAACACCGCGGCGTCGGCGCCCCTGCCTTCCGAGATCAGACGCTCTTCGTAATTCAACATCGCCCGCTCCATGGCGGTGATCGACTCCGCATGTCCGGCAACGATATCGCGCTGGACAGGCGACCGCCAATCCCAGTACGGACGCTCGCCCGTGCTGAAGCGTTCGAGCACCCGTTGCGCCGGATCCAACCGCATGGACGTACACGGCACAAGCGACGACCATAGCAGCATCGCCGCCATGGCTTCGTTGTTCTGAAGATGGCTTGAATCGTTGAAGTAGTACACCGGCAGAATCCGGCGCATCTCGCGCTGGATCGCGAGCGAGATCCGGTTCTTCGCGGCCCGCCGTCCCACCGGGTCCAGCGGCTTCAACCAACCGGCCAGCAGCGAAGCTGGCATCGACAGCTCCATCGCGAGCAAGGCGTCGCCGAAGTTGTTCTTGCCGTTTCCGAGCAGTTCTTCGACGGTCGCGTCGAGGTTGACGAGGAACGTGCTCACAGGATCCTCGCCCGTCAATTGGTCGCGGAAGTGTTCCTTCAGGAATGGATCCACGCGCCGCTGGAGATCGGCCAGCCGCATCCGCGCTTTCGCCTGGCGGAACTGGAACGAGATGCGTTTGTCCGCAAGATCGGGTGTGATCACATTCCCTGAGTCCAGCCGGAAGCCGCCCATCAAGGACAACTCGCTGAGGAACCGCTCCTGGTCGCGCACCGTGTCGCGCGCTTCCACGTGGTACACCAGCACGCGGCCTCCGTTGGCTTCCGCGTCCAGGTGCTCCAGCCGGGCGAGCGTGTCGTTGATGTGCTCCACCTTCTTGTTGAAGAACGGGAGTTGAACCTGGACGCTCGATTCGCGCTTGATGCCGTGGGTGAGGACTCCCTGGTGCACGGTCACGCCGTCGATAGGACCGGCGAACACGTTGTCATAGAGCGAATCATCCACCACATCCCGCCATGCTTTTTCGGCCTTCGGCTTGCTCAAGTCGAATGTGATATCGAGCAGCGCCGTCCGTGATGTAGCTTTGCGGTAGTTGACAGCCAGCTCCGCCGAGAAGCGGTGCGACAGAGCTTCAACGGCCTTTGCATACACCTTCTTGTGCGCCGTCGCCGCCAGGTGAATCGCCTTCCGGACATCGTCCAGATCGTCAAGCGCGAGCGTCTTTCCGAAGAAATTGCTCATGAGCCGGATCAGCCAGCCGTCAATCGCGTCGAACTCGGACTGCGTGTTCGCGCCAGTGAACTGCGATAGGTTCAGCCGCTCACGCACGAACCGGATCAAGCGCCCGAGCGCCCCATCCTCAACTGCCGTGAGCGTCTGCCGCGCGAGCACCTCAATCGCCTGGATCTGCGGCGCGGCTACCAGCAGCCCGAACTCGCTAGCGGCACCGAGGAACTTGCCCTCCACCGAATCGCCGAACGATGCACGTTGAATCGCATCGGCCAGCGCGCGTGCGCGGTCCTGTGGATTGGTGGCAGTGAGGGCGCGCAGGAAACCGGTGAACCGTCCCTCCTGGCCCGGGTCGCCGCCCGCCAGGATCTCCCAGACTTGGGACTGCAATGGACCCGGAAGCTGCACATACCGCCGGAGGACTCCCGCGAGTCCCTGGCGCAGCGTCTTGAAGTCGGTGCCCGGCGGAAGTCCGGATACGTGATGCAGAAGCTGCAGGCCGGTTTCGCGGGCCTTGCGCGCGATGGCTTCGCCCGGCGGATGTTCGGTCCACTCTTCAATCTTTTCCAGGTGGCTCAGCACCTGTTGCCCGTGGACGCCGAAGACCGCCTGGACAAAGTCGTCCACCTTCTCGGGGAGGTCCGGCGCGGCACGGAATCCGACGCCAGCGTTCAGTGCGATCTCCCATCCGTTGCGGCGCTGCTTGAACAGGCGCAGCCGGATCTGCTTCGATGCCGGGTCGGCCGACTCGCGGCCCGCCACCAGCAGAAACCTTCCGGAGACGTTGAACCCGAAAGTGGCCGATACCGCCGCGTCCACCTTGGCCGCGAGGTTCTGGCCTCCCACGGCGAACGGGTGCGCGATGCTGAAGTCGTACCCCACGCGCGCGCCCACTTGCACGCCGATCGAGGCGTCGGTCTCCGACATGACCCATGTGCCAGGCTCAAGGCACAGGCCGTCCGGTCCCCGGCGTCCGACATGGCGGGGCAGGCACCAGCTCCTGGCGGCGGCTTCCATGACTTTGCGGGCGCCCGCGTCTTCGCTGAAGCGGTGGACGAGTCCGTAGAATCGCGCCCCGGAGACATCGGTGCCGAATGTGACCGACGTCAGTGCGCCGACGGGGTGGGTGGCCGAGAACTTGAATCCGCCCCGGAGCCCCCAGCGCATGAAGAGGTACCGGTCCGTGCCCGCTCCGCCCGCGGAGAGTTCCATCCCCGGCGGAGTGTCGATGGGGAGCGCCTTCAGAGCTTCGTCCGCGACATCGTAGACGCCAATTTCGGAAAATGCGCCCGCGGATGGCTGAAATGTCGCGGGACCCACGGGAGAAGTGAATTGGATTGGCTTGGCAGAGCTGGCGCTCACGCCGATCCGGCCGAGAGGGATGCGGCCTCCAGGGCGGCGGGGAAAGGCCTGGTCCTGCGCGATCGCCTTGAAGACGTCGGTATCGGTGCTGACTTCGCTCAGCTCCAGCGCCACGGAGCTCTCCCCGGAAATGATCTCGGGGTTGAGCGGAAAGGTGAGAGTGCGTGAGAATGGTCCGGCCATGTGTCCTAGCCCAAGTTCGTCACTGGACCATCGATTTCAGCGATTTTCGAGGTTTCAGTCAAGACAAGCGCCGTGTTTTCAGTACGCGTGTCCGGAGAACACGATGTAGTGTAGACCTACCCTCTTGTCGTTTTTC
>VFZX01000352.1 GCA_016871015.1 Acidobacteriota bacterium
TCTAGAACCGCAATACGGCGCCAACCTGAACGATCCGCTGGGACTGGTCGCTGCTCGTGTAGGTCCCGAACGCGGGATTCGAGATGTTCAGGTTCACGTCCCGGAATGAGTGGTGGTTGAACGCATTGTAAAGTTCACCCCGGAGCTGCAGCGCCCAGCGCTCCGTGAAGCGGATGTTCTTGTAGACGTTCCAATCGAAATTCGTCAGCCCGTTGATCCGGTTCGACGAGCGGCTGAGCCCGCCGAAGTTGCCGAGCAGCGGCTGGGACAGTCCAAGGCTCGCCGCGTAGGCGGAGATCCGGGTGGCCGAAGCGGGATTGTCATAAGAGTTCGGCACGCCCGGGCTGCCCGCGGGCAGAGGTTTGAACTCAAACGCTCCCGCCGGATTCGGCCGGATCAGGCCGCCCGTGGTGACCGTCGAAATGTTGGCGACGGCCAGCCGTGGCCCGGCCGTCATCGATACCGGGAATCCGGCGCGGGAACTGGAGATCCCAGAGAAGCCCCAGCCTGTCACCAGCTTGTTCAACGCTGGATTGGCGATCGACCGTCCCCAAGTTGGCTCCCAAACATGGGTGATCACCCAGCGCCAGGGAACGTCGAACCCGGAGAGCCCGCGATTGGCGCGGGCGTTGCGCGGATCCTGGATCAGCGTGCTGTCGTTCGGAATCACGGTCAGCGCGTCGGAGACGTCATCGATCGATTTCGCCCACATGCCCGCTACCTGGATCGAATAGCCGCCGGCGAACGGCCGCGTCGCCATGAATTCGAACGCGTGGAAATTCGAGTTTGCGGAGTTGTCGTAATAGTTCACGATGTTGAAGCGCCGGTCCTCACGGTTGGCGAACCGCGTGGGAAGCCCGTCCATCAAATCGTGGGACGAGCGGAATTGCGCCGCGCGCGCCTGTTCGTCAGCCAGGCTCGTGGACGGCGGCAGGATGTTCGAGTTGAGATTGAGCTGCCGGTTCCGCTGCAGGTAGTTCCCTTTCGTGCCGTTGTAAGCCGCCTTCAGCACGATGCCTTGCCAGAGCTGGCGCTGGACTCCGAAGCTCCACTGGTGGACCTGGGGATTCTGAAGCCGCGGATTGATCACCGGATTGATGTCGCCGTAGTTGAGCAGGTCCGTGCGGATCCGGCCCACTTGCGCGATCGACTGGGCCTGAATGGGCGCGGTTCCGGCGATCAGGTTGGCCCATGTATTCCCTGCGGTGAAGTTGCCCTGGCCGGTGATCGAGGCCTGGGCGACGTAGGGAACCAGTGACCGCTGGTTGCTCAACGGATTGGTGAAGTTGAAGTCGGATACCAGGCCCCATCCGCCACGGATCACGGTCCTCCCTTGTCCCGGGTTCCACGCGAATCCGATGCGGGGCTGCCAGTACCGGTTGGTTCCCGTGACCGGCTGTCCCGTCGTGATGCAGCCCAAATGGCCTGTACCGGCGGCTCCCATCGAGGACGTGCAACTGAAGTCGAGGTTCGAGGTGATCCTGTTCACCTCACTCACGGATCCATACATCTCGGCGCGAAAGCCCAGGTTGAGTGTGACGGTTGGAGTGAGCCGGAAGTCGTCCTGGAAGAAGAAGCTTTGAATCCAGGTCCGGTGGCCGCGCGCCGTGCCGCCATATCGCTGCTGGTAGACGTTGGGGCGTCCGGCGGCGAAATCCTCCCATGTGAGGAACGTGTAGACGCCGCGTGTCTGCGAGTCGAGGAAGCTGTTGCCCTGGTACCGGAAGAAGTCCGTGCCAGCCTTGACCGTGTGGCGTCCGCGCATCCAGGTGATGGTGTCGCTCACCTGGTAGGTGTTCTGGATCCGGCCCTGCGGACCTCCGTCCCAGGAGCCGAACCGGTCCACACGGCCGTCGGAGAACTGGATCCGGGGTCCGAGCGGCACCGTCGAATTCACCTGGAACACGGGCGACGTCCGGGCGAATCCGGCGCGGAACTCGTTCACCACGGTTGCCGAAAAAATGTGGGTCTCGTTGACGTTCGCGCTGTAGGACTTGTTGGTCGAGATGGCGCCGAAGTTGGCAATATTGGTATTGATGAACGTGTTGGCGGCGCTGGTCCCTTCGTTGTACGCCTCGGCATAGCGTCCGTAGATGTTGTCACGGCTCGAAATCTGGTGATCCCCGCGCACGGAGAATTGGTGGGCGTTGGTGAAGCTCGGCGCGGACTGGCCAGCGTTGCCCGTGTCGCCCGCGACGCTGGTGGCGGCGGGGAGCTTGTACTGATCGAGCAGCGCCTTGGAGACCGGGTCAGTCACCTGCGCCAGCATGGCCGAAGTGGGGACCTGGGCGACGCGCGACCCGCCCGCGCCACGGATCGGATTAATTTCCGAGGCCAGGAAGAAGTGGGTCTTGTTCTTGATCACCGGTCCGCCCAGCACGCCGCCGAATTGGTTGAAACGTGAAATGGAGGCTCTCCCGGACCGGTCAAACCAGTCGCGGGCGTTCAACTTGTCGTTTCGCAGGAAGTGATACAGCTCGCCATGGAACTGATTGGTTCCGCTCTTGGTGATGTACTGGACCTGTGCACCGGAGTTGCGGCCGAACTCAGCGCTGAAATTGTTCGTGATGATCTTCACCTCTTTGATCGAGGAGAAGTTGAGCACCTGGTTATTGCTGCTCCCGGTGCCGCCGGTGGAGATGTCGGTGGCGGTGATGTTGTCGATCGTGATGTTGTTGGCGCGCGAGCGGTTCCCGTTGGTGTGGAAGCTCCCCGAGTTGAATGGACCGAGCGCGGGGATCACGCCCGGAAGTGTGGCCGCAAGGTTGTTCGGATTGCGCGCCACCGGGATCTCCTGGACCTGCTTGAAGTCGTAGGAACCCTGAGTCTGCGCGCTCTGGGTGTCAAGCGGGGTGACGGCGTCGGTTACAGTCACCTGTTCGGTGATCTGCCCGACTTCAAGTCGCAGATTCAGACCGGCAATCTCGGCGCTTTTCACGCTGACCCCCGCGGACGCCTTGCGGAATCCCGTTAATTCAGCGGAGATCTCGTACGCTCCAATCTTCAGCAGGTTGAAATTGTAGCGGCCGCCCGCATCCGACTGTGCGGTGCGCTTTTCCCCGGTTTCGACGCTCACCAGGGTAAGCGCCGCGTTCGCCACGGAGGCACCCGCTGGATCGGTTACCAAACCACGAATGTCACCGGTGATTTGCGCGGATGCACTGGTGGAAAGAACTAGAGTGCTGATCGCAACCCAAACAAAGCGCTTCATGAGCCACCTCGGAAAGAGTGTTCCTGCGGCTCCGGGCAACTGCCCGGCCGCAACCCTTTCCCGCCCCTTCCAATGTGATCTTAATTTACCACGGCGGCGGGTGAGTCTCAAAGACCATGCCCCGGCCCGGGTCCACGCCGCGGACAGCGCACCATTCGCGGAAAATCCGGCCATAAGACGCGGTGATGTAGTGGGATTCGTCGAAGCCCATCGCGCGAGCGGTGGCGTCGATCCATTCTCCCGCGCCCTCCAATTCCAAATAAACGCCAACCGGCGTTTCATCGAGCATCGCCACGCCGGCCTCGCGGGGGCGGCCGAACTCGGTCCGGTACTTGTCGTAGCGGAGCGTACGTTCCAGGCCCAGCCGCTCGAGAATGGCGGCGAGTTCGGGCCCATCCGCCGTGACCGCCTCAATCTCCTCGCGGGACTTGTGCCGGGAGCGGTCAGGCACTCCCTTATAGGCCAGCGTGAACTTTTGGTCCACTTGCCGCAGCCGCAGCAGCCGGTGGCTCGTGCGCAGGGTCTCGCCGGGCCAGTCGTAGATCTGGTTGCTCTCGAAGACGCGCGGGTGGGTCACCTCGAATCCGGCCAGCCTGAGCAGGCGGGCAGCTTCAGCCGCGGAGGGCGTGGCGATCTTGACTTCGGTTTCGATGTTCACTTAGCCGGTCAGACCCGATGAACCTGTCCGGGAGTGCGGCCCGCCCCTAGAACGAATAGAGGAGAGTGCCTTCCTGCACAGCGGCTGGTTCGGGCTCCTCACCGCCGCCCGCGCCCACCGGCACCAGTTGTTCCTCCACGTTCAGTTGCCGCCAGTAGATACCCTTGTCCCCGAGGTAGACTTCGAGTTCGCTCGGCCGCGGCAGGATTCCTTGGATCAAGGCCTCCGACAGCGGATCCTCGACGTACTTCTGGAGCGCGCGCCGCAGAGGCCGTGCGCCGTAGCTGCGGTCCGTGCAGGTCTTCTCCAGGATGTAACGTGCCGCCTCCGGAGCAAGCTGGATCTTCACCCGCTTGGCCACCAGGTTGACGTTGATCTGGCCGGTGAGCAGGTGCACGATCTGCAGCAGGTCGTCTTCGGTAAGCGCGGTAAACAGGATCGTCTCGTCGAGACGGTTGAGGAATTCGGGGTTGAACGCCTTCTTGACTTCCTGCATCACCATGTCTTCGATCTTGGGCGACACTCCGGTCGTTGGAGGAGCAAAGCCCATGGTGGTCTTCTTGTCCAGATGGCGTGCGCCGAGGTTGGACGTCATGATGATGATCGTGTTCTTGAAGTCGACCGTGTTGCCGAGGCCGTCGGTCAACTGGCCGTCCTCAAACACCTGCAGCAGGATGTTGTAGACGTCCGGGTGCGCCTTCTCGATCTCATCCAGGAGGATGATCGAATAGGGCGACCGCTTGACCCGCTCGGTCAACTGCCCGCCCTCTTCGTATCCCACATAGCCCGGAGGCGAGCCAATCAACTTCGACACCGAGTGCTTTTCCATGAACTCGGACATGTCGAACCGGATCAGGCTCTTCTCGCTTCCGAACAGGAACTCGGCAAGCGCGCGCGCCACTTCGGTCTTGCCGACACCCGTGGGCCCGAGGAACAGGAACGATCCGGCGGGACGCTTGGGAGACTTGAGCCCCGCACGCGAGCGGCGGATGGCGCGGGCGAGAGCGCCGATCGCGCGTTCCTGGCTCACCACGCGCTTGTGCAGCTCTTCCTCGATCCGCAGGAGCTTTGAAACTTCCTCTTCGCGGATGGCCGTCATCGGAACTCCGGTCCAGCGGGCGACGACATCTTCAATGTCGTCCTTGGTCACAACGCCGGTCGAGGTGTCGTCGAGGTTGTACTTCTCGCGCAGCAGGCGGAGGATCTCGCGCTCCTTGCGCTCCTCGTCGGAATAGAAGCGCGCCTTCTCGAATTCATGATTGGCGATGGCGCTTTCCATCCGGTGGACGATGAACTTGATCCGCTTCTGGACATCGGCTACCTCACCGGGCAGCGTCGTTTGGCGGAGCTTCACGCGGGCGCCGGCCTCATCAATCAGGTCGATTGCCTTGTCGGGCAGGAAGCGGTCCGAGATAAAGCGGCTCGACGTGTGCACCGCCGATTCGATCGCCTCATCGGTGTAGGCCACGGCGTGGAACTTCTCGTAGCGTTCCTTGATGCCGAACAGAATCTTGATGGCGTCCGCCTCGGGCGGAGGCGGGACCTTCACGGCCTGGAAGCGCCGCTCGAGCGAACGGTCCTTCTCAATCGATTTGCGGAACTCAGATGGCGTGGTCGCGCCGATGCACTGGATCTCGCCGCGCGACAGGGCGGGCTTGAGAATGTTGGCCGCGTCGAGGGACCCCTCGGCCGAACCAGCGCCCACCAGCGTATGCAACTCGTCAATGAAGATGATGGCGTTCTGGTTGTCCATCAACTCCTTCATGATCGTCTTGAGCCGCTCCTCAAACTGGCCGCGGTACTTGGTTCCGGCCACAATGAGTGAGAGGTCAAGCGCGAGGATCCGCTTGTCGGCGAGAAAGCTCGGAACGTCGCCGTCAGCGATGCGTTGGGCGAGCCCCTCGACAATGGCGGTCTTGCCGACGCCGGGCTCACCGATCAGCACCGGGTTGTTCTTCGTGCGGCGGCACAGGATCTGCACCACGCGGTCCACTTCGTTCATGCGCCCGATCAAGGGATCGAGCACGCCGTCGGTGGCTGCCTGCGTTAGATCGCGGCTGAACTCGTTGAGCAGCGAACTTTCCTTGGGTCTGTTCGACGACATTTTTTCTGAAGAGGAACGGGCGATCTCTTCCCTCACCTGCGACAGCCGGAGTCCGCGCTCGTGCAGGATCTCGGCGGCGAAACACTTCTCCTCGCGCAACAGCCCGAGCAGCAGATGCTCCGTGCCAATATGCTTATGGTTCAGCCTCTCGGCTTCTTCGGCCGCGTAGGCTAGGACGCGCTTGCATTCATGGGACAAGGGCAGATCTACCGACGTCGAAACCTTTTCCCGCATCGTCGTGTGAGCCTCGATCTGCTTGCGGATCGACTCGAGCGCCGAGTGCGAGCGAAGGAAGCGGTTGGCCATCGCCTTGTCCTCACGCAGCAGGCCGAGCAGCAGGTGCTCGGTCTCAATGTAGGGGCTTCCAAACTGGCTCGCCTCGTACCGCGCGAAAAAGATGACTCTGCGCGCTTTCTCCGTGTATCGCTCAAACATAATTCCTGCCGTGGTCCTCCACAGGGCCTGCACTCCCTCTCCCGGCCGGTGCCGGGACGGTCACGAACTGGCCCTGTTCCAATTGTAAGACTCTATCGAAGCTCCGTGCGAAGGCCAGGTTGTGCGTCACCACAACCGCCGTGAATCCGAGCTGGCGTTGAAGCTCCGCAAGGAGCGCCGCGACCGACTCTGACGTCCTGTAGTCGAGGCTCCCGGTGGGCTCGTCGGCAAGAAGCGCACGCGGCCGCGTGACTAATGCGCGGGCGAGCGCCACACGCTGCTGTTCTCCACCCGACAGCTCTCCCGGGCGGTGGCTTGCCCGCGCCTGGAGGCCAACTCTTTCGAGAAGTTCCGCCGCTGGGGCTCCCGCAACACCGGGTGGCTGTCCTGCCACTAACAGGGGCATCATGACGTTCTCAAGCGCAGTGAATTCTGGCAGCAGCGACCGCTGCTGCCAGACGAACCCGATCTCCCGGTTCCGGAATCGCGCCAGCTCGGACTCATTCCATGCATATATATCGGTGGAATCGTAGAAAACCTTGCCCCTTGTTGGACGGTCCAGAGCACCCAAAAGATGCAAAAGGGTGGACTTGCCCGCCCCGCTCGGTCCGGTCACGGCCACCCGCTCGCCCGGCGCGATGTCGAAACGGGCCCGGTCAAAGACAGTCAGCGAGCCAGCACCGGACCGGTAGACCATCGCCAAGTCCTCAACCCGGATTCCAACTCCACCCTGCGCCATAACACTCTGAGCCTACACTAGCACAGGGCGGCCAGGAACCTAGTGCTTTTCGTGCTTGGGTGCGGCGGGCTTGCTGTGGTCGGCCGCGGGTTTTCCGTGACTGTCCTTGGCGGCAGGCTTGGCGTGCTCAGCAGGCTTGCCGTGGTCCGCCGGTTTGCCATGATCCGCGGGCTTTCCATGCTCCGCAGGTTTGGCGTGGTCCGCAGGTTTGCCATGTCCGTCGGCCTTGGGAGGCGCGGCGTGGGCTTGCTCCTTGGGTGCTGGTTTGGCCGGTGGGCCGACTGGGGATGGCTTGTCGTGTCCGGGCGCGGGCGCGGGCGCGGCCGGCTTCGGCGTCGATGCGGCGAACCGGCGCTTGAGGGGTGCGGTCCGGGACAGCCGCTGGGGGGGTGCCGCCGGTGCCTGGTGGACCTGGGGCTTGGGAGCCGCCGTGTGCGGAACTGGCGCTGGATGGGGAACAGGCTCGGGATGGAGACCAGGCGCCGGGACCGGGAACCGTGGAGCCGGGGCCAGCGGAGATCCGTCGGCCGGGAGCACCCGGAGTGTCACAGGAACCACCGGGGCGTTCGCACCGCGCCAGGCCGAGAGCCGCATCAGGACCCTGTAGGTCCCTGGCGGCAGCCGCGAGGGGTCAACATGCAGCTCAAGTGCGTCCGAATTGACAGGCGCATGCGGGTCCGGTGTTTCCCCCCGGATTGGGGTGGCACGCAGCCATTCCGCGTCACCGGTGTCGGCGGTGTAGGCCATCCGGCCCCAACTGCTCCGGACCTGGACAACCAGCGGATCATCGGGCGGGGCCGACCCGTGCGGCAGCGAGATCTCAACCGCCCTGGGCTCAACGGAAAGCACCGGTGCCCCGGTCACCTCGATTGTGTACTCCTGCTGGACCACTTCACAATCGGTCGCCGCACGCAGAATAAATTGATAAAGGCCGGGACTGGCTGCGCGTCCGGAGAAGTAGCCCGAAGGCGATAACACCAGTCCTTCGGGAAGTGCACCGCCGGAGATCTGGAGGACTGGCAGGTTGTGGGGACATCCGCCGCCACCCACGACGCGCATTGGCCCCGGGGCGTACTCCATGCCGGTAATCGCAAGTGGGAGTTCGCGGGGTTCGATCCACAACGCGGCCTGCGCGGAGGCCGCAAACAAAATGAAGACGACTGGGTATCCCTTTCACTCAGCCGAC
>VFZX01000353.1 GCA_016871015.1 Acidobacteriota bacterium
CCCAGCTTAACCGCTGTCCCCCGGTTACCCTTCGTTTGTGTCAACCGCCCACCGGCACACTTGTCAAGGATGTCTCCGGTTCGCACAGGCGTAGGGTGAATTGGTGAGATTGTTGCTCGATCCGGTGTAGGCGCCGGGACTCAGCTTGAGGAGCGCGGTGAAGGTGCGTCCGTTCAGCGGCATCTCGACCATCTGCTGGTTGGTGACAAGCGACGACACGGTTGCGGTCTGGGACTGCAGCAACGGCGCGGTTTCCGAGACTTGCACCGTTTCCTGGACGTTGCCGATCGAGAGCTGCAGGTCGACGGTGAGGGTGTCGGCCGCCGTCAGGCGGACGCCGGAGCGGACGAGTTTCTGGAACCCCGGCTGCTCGACGGT
Organism: Acidobacteriota bacterium; assembly: GCA_016871015.1. Taxonomy (GTDB): domain Bacteria; phylum Acidobacteriota; class Terriglobia; order Bryobacterales; family Bryobacteraceae; genus SYLY01. Next base: position 379 of record VFZX01000353.1, read on the forward strand.
GATCGTGTAGGCGCCGGTCGGGACGGACGAAGCAACGTATTGGCCGTTCGCGTTGGACGGAGCGGCACGCGTGAACTGCGTGCCCTCATTGACGAGCGTCACGTTCGCGCCGGGCACGACGGCGCCGGCCTGGTCAGTAACAGTGCCGACGATCGTCCCGGATTGCGCCTGCGCGAACAGGGCGGGCACACTTGATAGAAGCGAGAGACAGACCCGAATTGTCATGACTCATGGTAATCAAAAGCGTGTGACCTCGGTGAAGTTGAAGCCGTTGATCTTCATCGCGGGGACCACCATGTCCATGTACTCCTCGCCGCTGGCGCGGACCGGGGATCCGAGCGCCTCAACGTTGTTCAGCATCTCGACCAGGCTTTGATTGAAGCGGAAATTGCGGATGCCGCAGGCCACCTCGCCATCCTCGATCAGGAAGGTGCCATCGCGCGTCATACCGGTCATCACCTTGGCGTAGGGATCCACTTCGCGGATGTACCAGAAGCGGGTGACCCAGATGCCGCGCTTTGTTTCGCGGATCATTTGATCCACCGTGTGCGAGCCGCCCGCGATCACCACGTTCATCACCGCGTCGCCGATGTCGTTGGGAAGCGGCAGTCCGTGGCCCGTGGGATCGAGCCCGTGGCGCGCGGCAGCGGATCGCGACCAGCCAACTTCGCGCGGGACCCCGGAGTCCACCAGTTGCAGCGTGCGCCGGGGAACTCCTTCGCCGTCAAAGGGCGTGCCGGATTGCAAAGGGTGGCCAGCATCATCGGTGATCGTGATGTTGGAGCCGAAGACCTGCTGGTTCATGCGGTCCGTGAGAAAGCTGCGCTGGTCCTCAATCGCGGTGCCGCTGAAGTCGGGGAACATCTGCCCGGCGAGGTCGAGCACGGCGGCAGGTTCGAGGATCACGGTGTAGCGGCCGGGATCGATCTCGCGCGGATTGCGCGAAAGCACGGCGCGGCGCGAGGCATCGGCGGCGAGCGCGGCGGGATCGAGATCCCCGATATCCACCGCGGAACCCTTCGCCCAGCCGGAGCTGGACTCCTCCATCATGGTGACGGAAAATGTGGCCAGCGTTTGCTCGTGGTGGCAGTGGACGCCACGCGAGTTGATCAACGCGTCGGCGGTCTGGTTTACCGAAAAGGCGCCAGCCGCGGTCTGGCCGGCGGACCTGGCGATCGCAACTACGTCACGGACGGCCTCCGCGCGTTGCAGGGGGGTGATGGCGGCAGTCCGCTGGGAGAAACGGGCGATCACTGGCACGGGCGCGGGTCCGGCCATCGGGAGCAGGCTGGGGGCCTCGTCACGCGACCGCAGGATCGCCATTGCGGTCTCAACCGCGGCGGCGATGCTGGCTGCATCCAGGCGGTTGGTCTCGGCGCGGGCGGTGCGGAGTCCTGCCTGTGGGCGCACGCTGATTCCGGTTCCGCGCTCGGAGACGTTCTGGTGGATCGCGTTGTTGGCGAAGCGTGTCAGAGACTCCTCATTGGAATGGAAGAGCAGTTCGACATCATCGGCGCCGAGAGAGCGCGCCGCCTTCCACGCGATGTCGAAGATCCGCTGGCATTCGGGCTGGGTCAGCATCCGTAGCCGCCTCCGATGCGGACCCGGGAGAATCGCGCCGGACTGGCTCCGTGTCCGGTGCCCATCACTTGTTCGGGCTGCCCTTTGCCGCAGTTTGGAGTGCCCCAGAGGGTCCAATGGTCCCGGTTCGCGATGGCCTGGCAGTTGTTCCAAAACTCAGTGGTGATCCCCCCGTATGTGGGGTTCTTGAGCATCCGTACGTGGCGGCCGTCACGAATCTCCCAGGCGATCTCGCAGCCGAACTGGAAGTTGTAGCGGCGGTCGTCGATGGACCAACTGCGGTTTGTCTCCATGTAGATAGCGTGTTCCGCGTCGAACACCTGTTCGAGAGTGGACTCGCCGGGTTCGAGGCTCACGTTGGTCATCCGGATCAGTGGCAGACGGTGCCAGCCCGAGGCACGCATGGTGCCGTTGGACCGCTGTTGTCCGAGCACACCGGCGGTCTCGCGCGAACTCATGTATCCGACGAACTGGCCGTCGCGGATGATCGGGGTGCGCTGCGCGGCGACGCCTTCGTCGTCAAAGGCGAAGGTGCCGAGTCCGGGTCCATGGGCGGGTGTCGCGTCGCAGACGGCGTTGACGATGGGGGATCCGTAGCGGAGTGTGTTCAGTTGGTCGAGGGTCAGGAAGCTGAGTCCGGCGTAGTTGGCTTCGGTGCCGAGGACGCGGTCGAGCTCGATCGGATGTCCGATTGATTCGTGGATCTGGAGCGCGAGCTGGCTCGAATCGAGAATCAGGCTGCCCTCCGTTTCCGGGCACTGATCCGCGGAAAGCAGGGCCACGCATTCTGAGGCGACGCGCGGCGCGTTTTCGACCAGACGGATGTCCTCGACCAGATCCCATCCGCGCAACTGGTGTTGTCCTCCAAAGGAGTTCGGATAGGAGCGCTTCTGGATTTCGTTGTCACCAAAGGCGTGGCACCACATGCCGCATCCGGTGGTGGTGCGGGTCTGGTCGATGTCGGCGCCCTCGGAGGACAGGAAGATCTGCCGTGTGCGGACGATTTCGAGCGAAGCTTCGGCGAGCGTGATTCCCTTTTCGCGGCGGAGTTCCGCATCGGCGGCGAGTAACAGCGCAACCTGCTGGTCCACTGGAATCGCGAACGGGTCCACGCCGCAGGGCGAGATCCATACCGCACGCGCGGGAGGCTCGGCGGCAAGGTGGACCGGCTGGCACATCACAGCCGCGCTGGCGGTGGCGATGCCTTCGGCGCGCTTGGCGCATGCTTCGATCCCGGCGGCCGACAGGTCATCGGTGGCGGCGAATCCCCAGGCGCCCGACTTCAGCACGCGGATTCCGAGGCCCAAGGACTCGCTCGCCGAGGCCTGGGCGATCTGGCCGTTCTTGGTGGACAGGATGCGGTCGCGGGCGCTGACCAGCCGCACATCGGCGTAGGAGACTCCGGTGCGGACTGCCAGGTCCAACGCGCGGAGTGCGGTATCTTTCATCGTTCTGTTCCACTGTAGCAAGGAACCCGTAGGTCGCCTTCTTCGTCAAACATAGGCATGAGACTATTGACGGTAGCGGGACTGGTGTCGGTGGGCGCCGTTTGGGCACAGCAGTTCGACTTTTTTCCTCTTCAGACGGGCAACCAATGGATTTATCGATCCTCCTTCGACGGCGGCCGGAATCCAGCGATGGTGACGGTGGAAGTGCTCCGGCAGGAGCTTGCGAACGGCCAGACGTATTCGGTGGTGCGCGGGTTCAGTGAAGGGATCGTGATGCTGCGCATTTCCGAAGAGGGAGTTCTTTACCGGTTCGATCCGGGAACCGGGCAAGAGACCGTGTGGGCGGAGTTCCAGACGGCGGCGGGCGGGACGTACCGTACCGAGATCAATCCGTGCAACCGCCAAGCGCGGATGGAGTCGCGCAATGAAGTGGCGAGGACGCCGGCCGGCGAGTTCAGCGGATCGCTGCTGATCCGGTATCCGGGGGCGAATTGTGCCGATGCGGGACTGGAGACAGAGATGTACGCGCCTTTCGTGGGGCTGGTCCGGCGGGTGTCACAGACGATCGCGGGGCCGCGGACGATGGCATTGACCTACGCGCGGATTTCGGACGTGACTGTGTTTTCCGAGCCTGAGCTGACGTTCAGCCTGACGCTTGACCGGGCCGTGTACACCAGTGGTCCGGTGCAGGCGCGGCTGACGCTGCGGTCGACGCAGGGACGTCCAGTGGATCTGCGCTTCCGCGACGGGCAGAGGTACGACTTCCGGATCCGGAGTGAGAGCGGAGAGGAAGTGTACCGGTGGTCGGCGGGAATGTTCTTTATCGCAGCTCTTGGGTCGGAGCAGGTCGGTCCGGGTGAGCGGCATTGGACGGTGACCATTCCGATCACAGGGCTGGCGGCCGGCAATTACACGATTGAGGGATGGTTAACGACGCTCGGTGAGCGGCCACGGTTTTCGGCTTCGTCGGGGTTCGAGATCGCTCCTTGAGGAGCTTGCTATACTGGTGCGTTTCGCGCAATGCTTTCGTGGTTTTCCGGCCTGCTGCCCGTTGGTTCCGAGGCGCCGGGGTTCATCCTTCCGGACCAGGAAGGCGCCGTCTTTGTCCTGAACCTGAACCGGAACAAGAACGTCGTGCTGGTGTTCTATCCGGGTGACAACACGCCGGTCTGTACAGCCCAGTTGTGTGAGATCAGGGACGATTGGGGCAAGCTGCAAGCAGCGGGGGTAACAGTCCTCGGGATCAATCCGGGCGCGGCGGAAAAGCACAAGGGATTCCGGGCCAAGCACTCGCTGCCGTTCCCGCTGCTGGTGGACAATGGCAAGCGTGTGGCGAAGCTGTACCACTGCGACGGTCCAATCGTGCGGCGGACGGTCTACGTGATCGGCAAGGGCGGCAAGATCGCGTTCGCCAAGCGGGGCAAGCCCCCGGTGAGCGAGATCCTCGGGGCCATCAGTTGACCTTGTAGATGTAGATCGAACTGCCGGCGCGGTGGACCGGAGTCATTTTCCGGAACGCCGCGAAATAGCCGCGGAACCGGTCCTCGAACATGTGGCCGGGAATGAGGTTCGCGCTGACGGCGTAGTAGCCGGGCTGGGGCTCGAAGCGGTCCGATTTCACCAAGCCGGGCGACCAGGGGGGAGCAAGGCGTGTGATTTCGCTGTCAGCGAAGTAGCTGGCGGGACTGTCATTTCCAAAGTAGAACAGTTTCAGGCCCGATGGTTTGGCGGCGTCGTACCAGTGCCGCAGCGCACGGAGGTCTTGCCCCCAGTCGATGTTGCTGTCGGCAAGGTAGGTGAGTCCGTTGCTTCTGCCTCCGGCCCAGAGATTGAAGTATCCGATCAGGGCGCAGTAGTTCCATGCGGTGGCGGAGAGGAACCATGCGAGCAGTGCGTAGAGTGCGAATCGGGCGCGATGTTGTTCCAGGTAGCGGAACGCGGCCGCGCACAGCAGGACGGCGAACGGGAGCGCGGGCAGAATCAGGCGGAAGCCCAACTGCATCGAGACCATGGATGCACCGGTGATGTAGATCACAGGGGGAGCGAGCAGGAACGGAAGTGCGTTCAATTCCTTGCGGCGGGCGAGGAGGAACGCGGCGGCGATGCCGGCGATGAGCAGGATCTGCAGCGCCTCGGGGGACTTCACGGCCCACGCCACGAGGAAGTACCACGGGGAACCCTGGGGATACTTCGATCCCAGCAGGTACACGGGATTGCCAGCGGCATGGGACTGTGAGAGCGACACTACGCCCTCAAACATCAGCATGGGTGTAGGGATGAATTGGAACAGCCACGCTCCGGCATGAACCCAGGCCGGGGGGCGGCTGTCCGCGGCAATCTCGGCGAAACGCGCGGCGGGCAGCGGGCCGGTGTCGAACCAGCTTCCGGCGAGGGTGCACAAGTAGACCACGGCGGGCGCGAGGAACACACGCCAGCGGGCGCCGCGCAACAGCAGGATCAGGGTCCCTGCCGGCAGCAGGATCAGCAGCGATAGCTTGGCGAAGATGGCGGCGCTCATCGCCAGGGCGAGCAGGAGCACGTTGCGTGTTGATGGATCGCGCCAATAGCGCCACGCCTGGAACCAGAACAACAGGTATCCGAGGGCGGCGGCATGGTCGTTCTTGACGAGTGCTCCGTGTCCGAGTGCCGTGGGCTCGAAGGCGAAGAGTGTCGCGGCCACGGCTGCGGGAACGAATCCGAACAAGGCGCGTCCCCAGGTGAAGATCACGGCACATGTAAGGAGCGGGAACAGGATGAGCGGCAGGCGGGCCTGGAAGAAGGTCCGGTGCAGACGCGCCGGGGGGAGAAGCTCGACCAGGTCCTGAGCCAGGTTCCACTCGTCAAGGTTCTTCCACGCTGGCTTGTGATAGGGAACCGGCAGCTTGCGGACCACGGGCATCATCCCCGCCGCGATCTTGATGGCGGGGGGCATGTCGCGGGGCCTGAGGATGTCGTTGCCCTTCCAGTAGAGTGACGCCGAGAGTACATGCGCCGGCTCATCCACCGTAACGCCGGTGACCCAAGCCTGGTGGACGAGCAGGGCTGCCTGCGCCAGCAGGAGCACAGTCAGGAAGATCCACTCGCGGAGCAAGCTCGATGATAACGCCCGCAGCGGCGGTTTCGAGTGCGTGCCCGAAAGATAGTTGCATCGGGGCCAGAAAGCGGTAGGCTATCAGTAATGGGTGATGTGGTGATGCGGGAACCGGCTCCCAGGCCTGCCTACGCGCTGCCGCTGCTGGCGCTCTTGGCGGTGCTTCCATACGTACCGCTGTTCTGGCAGCCGTTCGTTTCCGACGACTACATCCAGATCTACCTGGCGCGGATCTATGGTCCGGCAGAGAAGTGGGGGGAACTCGCCGCGGACACGCTCTACCGGAGCCGCGCGACGTCGCTTGTCATGACGTATTGGACGGAGCGCCTGTTTGGACAGGCGCCGTTTGCCTTCTACGCGACTTCGATCGCTCTGCATGTCCTGAACACGTGGCTGGTCTACGCGGCAGGATCGTGGCCGCGGATCGGATGGCCGGTATCGGCGGTTGCGGCGGGTTTCTTCGCCGTTTATCTCGGACACCAGGAAGCAGTGATGTGGTACGCCGCAGTGCCGGAGCTGCTGGTGTTCCTGTTCATCCTGGTATCGCTGCTGGCCTGGGTGCGGTGGATAGAGGCTGGCGGGGCAGGTTGGTATCTGCTCTCGGCAGCGGCATTCGGGTTGGGCCTGTTGTCGAAGGAGTCGGCGGTGGTTGTGATTCCGCTCGCGCTGGCGGTGGGGTTGGTTGAAAGACGAACCCGGCGGGCGCTGGTGGCGCTGATTCCGATGGCGGCGGCCGCAGTGTTCTATGGGCTGGCCATCTTCGCGGCCGGACAGGAGCACCTGCACCTCAACGATGGGACATTTTCGCTGGGTGCGCCGTTCTGGATGACAATACTGTTTAGCACGGGCCGCATGCTGTGGGTTTGGGGACTGGTGTCGTTGATCGCACTGACGGCATGGCGTGCGTGGCCGCAATGGCGGACGCTGGTGGCAGGGGCCGCGGTTTGGGCAGGAGTGTGCCTGTTGCCGTACAGTTTTCTTACCTACATGCCGCGGATCCCGAGCCGCCACACCTATCTCGCCAGCGCCGGACTCGCCGTGTTGGTCGCCGCCGGATTCCTGGCGTTCCGCGCGCGAGTGGGACTGGTACGGCCCTGGGCGGTTCCGTTGCTGGCCGCGGTGATCGTGACGCACCACGTGGGCTACGTCACGACCAAAAAGCGTGAACAGTTCCTCGAACGGGCGCGGCCCACCGAGGAACTGGTGCGGGCGGCCGCGAAGGGTCCGCTGCCAGTTTACGTGAAGTGCTTTCCGTACGGAATCGAGGTCGCATGGCGCGCGCTGGATGTCCGGCTAAACCTTCCGCCCTCCGCGGTGGTTCAGACGGCGACGCCGCCAGAGGCGGCCAACGTGCTTTGCTCGACTCTTCCGTAGGAACCAGAAAAGCTGGTATACTGCCCCGGTCTGCACTTTGCAACTGAGGTTTCGAGATGAAGCTTACTACATTTTTCATGCTTCTTGTTTTGTCGCTGGCTTCCGCGTGTGCGAACCGGAGACATCCTTGACAAGTGTGCCGGTGGGCGGTTGACACAAACGAAGGGTAACCGGGGGACAGCGGTTAAGCTGGGGGATGCCCTGGCGAGAGGTGAGCCGCATGGACAGCAAGGTCGAGTTTATCGAAGATTGGCAGGCAAACGACCTGTCATTTTCAGAATTGTGCCGGAAACACGGGATATCGAGGCAGACCGGGTATACGCTGGTGGACCGGTTCCGTGTGGAGGGCTGGGATGGCCTGCAAGAGCGGAGCCGTGCCCCCCACCACAGTCCGGCCGCCATGGAGGAGGGCACGCGTGAGGAGTTGATCGAACTGCGGATGCAGCA
>VFZX01000354.1 GCA_016871015.1 Acidobacteriota bacterium
AAATGCTCTAGGATCTTAACAGGTGGGGTGGCGGTGGGTCGCCGGGTCCTGGGTGCTGGGGTTTGGTAACATGGCGGCTTATTCGTTATGGGAGGCGGGATGGCTGGGGGATGGGGGCAGGCGCGATGAGTCCGGAGTTGCAGGGCCACCTGCTGGCGTTCCTTGCGGCGGAGACTGCCGAGGAGAAGGCGGCGAAGCTCACGGAGGTCCCGGAGTTGTTGGACGAGTCCGTGCTTGAGGTGCTGGACCAATGGATGGGGTTCGCCACGAAGGAAGTACGTGTGGTGCTGGCAGCAAACCGGGCTATTTTGGCGTCCATTCGGGAAGTTGTTTCCCGGGACGGGGGGAATGCCGACGGAGGAGGAGCCATCGCCGGGGCCTGACGCCGAGTTGCTGGGGATTATCGGGGAACTGAAGCAACCCTCCGACGTCTTTGGAATGGCTCGGCGAGTCCAGCTCTGCAGGCGGGCGCTGGAGCTGGTGCCCCGGTCCGGCAACGCGAAGTTGTGGGCGGCGCTCCAGGGCGAGTTGGGAAATTCCCTCTTGGAGACCGTGGAAGGCAGCCGGGCGGAGAACCTGGAGGAGGCGATCGCCTGCTACCGCGACGCGCTGGAGGTGATGACGCGCCAGGCACTGCCGGTGCAATGGGCCACCGCGCGGATGAACCTCGGCAATGCGTATCTGCAACGAATCCGTGGGGAGCGGGCGGAGAACCTGGAAGAGGCGATCGCCTGCTACCGCGACGCGCTGGAGGTGATGACACGCCAGGCAATGCCGGTGGACTGGGCTCAGACGACGACGAACCTCGGCAATGCGTATTCCGAGCGAGTCCGTGGGGAGCGGGCGGAGAACCTGGAAGAGGCGATCGCCTGCTACCGCGACGCACTGGAGGTGATGACGCGCCAGGCACTGCCGGTGCAATGGGCCACCACGCGGATGAACCTCGGCAATGCGTATCTGCAACGAATCCGTGGGGAGCGGGCGGAGAACCTGGAACAGGCGATCGCCTGCTACCGCGACGCGCTGGAGGTGATGACGCGCCAGGCACTGCCGGTGGACTGGGCCACCGCGCGGATGAACCTCGGCAATGCGTATCTGCAACGAATCCGTGGGGACCGGGCGGAGAACCTGGAAGAAGCGATCGCCTGCTACCGGCACGCACTGGAGGTGAGGACGCGCCAGGCAATGCCGGTGGAATGGGCTCGGACGACGACGAACCTCGGCACTGCGTATTCCGATCGAATCCGTGGGGAGCGGGCGGAGAACCTGGAAGAGGCGATCGCCTGCTACCGCGACGCGCTGGAGGTGATGACGCGCCAGGCACTGCCGGTGGACTGGGCTCAGACGACGACGAACCTCGGCACTGCGCATGCGCAACGAATCCGTGGGGAGCGGGCGGAGAACCTGGAACAGGCGATCGCCTGCTACCGGGACGCGCTGGAGGTGATGACGCGCCAGGCACTGCCGGTGGACTGGGCCACCACGCGGATGAACCTCGGCAATGCGTATCTGCAACGAATCCGTGGGGAGCGGGCGGAGAACCTGGAAGAGGCGATCTCCTGCTACCGCGACGCGCTGGAGGTGATGACGCGGCAGGCAATGCCGGTGGACTGGGCCACCACGCAGATGAACCTCGGCAATGCGTATCGGAATCGAATCCGTGGGGAGCGGGCGGAGAACCTGGAAGAGGCGATCGCCCGCTACCGCGACGCGCTGGAGGTGAGGACGCGCCAGGCAATGCCGGTGCAATGGGCCGCCACGCGGGGGAACCTCGGCAATGCTTATGTCTCTCTTGAGGCCGCAAAACGGAGCGGGGGCCCTTTGCGGCCGGTCGAATCCGTAGGAGAGCGGGCGGAGAACCTGGAAGAGGCGATCGCCTGCTACCGCGACGCGCTGGAGGTGATGACGCGCGAGGCGCTGCTTGAGGACCACGTGAGGGCGCAGGGCAATCTGGCACGAGCCTGCCTGGACCTCGGAAGATGGGGAGAGGCTGCCCAATCGCTCCAGTCCGCGCTGGATACGTGCGACACGCAACTCGAAATCGCCCTCACGCCCGACGGCCGGTCCGGCGTTCTGCGCGAGGTGGCGGGGCTCCCGTCGGACCTCGCATTCGCACTGGCCAAGGACAACCGCCCGCTGGAGGCTGCCCAGGCGCTGGAACACAACCGCGCGCGATGGCTGCAGGAGTCGCTCGCGTTGGGCAGCTTCGCCGACCGGCTGCCCGAAGCGGACCGGGCGGCCTTCAAGCAAGCTGTCGAGCGGTACCAGTCCCTTCAAGCGGAGGCACGGCTGCCGGAGATGCCGGGCAGGACCTACTTGGACGTTGCGAGGGATCTGAGGAAAGCGTACGAGGCCTTGGGTAAGTGGAAGGAACAGACGACCGACGCGGATCTTGCCGACCTGAGCAGCGCGACGCCGCTGGTGTACGCGGCAGCGACGAGCCGTGGCGGGGTCGCTCTGGTGGTCCGACGCAATGCTGCCGTTGCTGTGTGGCTGCCGGAGTTGACCAATGATGCAGTACGGGAGCGCGCGCAGAATCTGCGCAACCAGCCGAAGGCGGCGTTGGACGAGGCGACGCAATGGCTCTGGAACGCTGCGATGGGATCGGTGGTCGATGGGCTCCAGGGCGCGCCCGAAGCCGTGCTGATCCCGTGCGGGTTGCTCTCCATGCTCCCTCTGCACGCCGCCTGGACCGACGATAAGACCAAGCCTACAGGCCGCCGGTACGCACTGGATGAAGTCGCGTTCCGTTACGCGCCGCGCGCGAGTGCGATCGTTTCGGCCGCCACGGCCGCGTCGAAGGTGCTTGTGATTGATGAGCCCAAACCGGTCAGCGCAAGCCCCCTACCGAATTCGGCGCGTGAGGCCGCCGCCGTCCGGGGTTCGTTTCGGCCAGAAGACGGGGACACGCTGGCGGGTGAACAAGCGGCAGTCAACGCCATCCTGCAATCCCTCAAAGGCTTCGACGTTTGGCACCTGTCCTGCCACGGTGGAGCCGACTTGGGCGATCCCCTGAAGTCCGGTCTGTTGATGGCCAACAATCAGTTGCTCGCACTCCAGCACGTCCTTGAACTCAAGGTGAGTGGAGTGCGGCTCGCGGTACTGTCCGCCTGCGAGACCGCGATCCCCGGCGTTAGACTGCCCGACGAGATTCTCGGTTTGCCCGCCGGGTTCCTTCACGCTGGAGTGCAAGGCGTGATCGCTTCACTGTGGCCGGTCCACGATGCCAGCACCATGATGCTGATGACGCGCTTCTACGATGACTGGCGCAGGGACCACCACGAAATCCAGGCTCCACACCTCGCCCTGCGCGCCGCCCAGCAGTGGTTGCGCGATACCACCAACCAGGAGAAGGTCGACTACTTCAAACAGATTCTGCACGACCCTAACAGCAACGCGATGACCAAGGAAGCAGCATTCGGAGGCTACGCAACCGTCGCTTTCAGAACCCCTGGCGAGCGCAGCTTTGCCGATCCATACCACTGGGCCGCGTTCGGATACACTGGGGCGTAGAGGGCGTATGGAACGAGACGCGATTCTGGCGGCGGCAGGCGAGATTCAGTCCGAGCTGCCTTACCTGCTGGGTCCGGCGGCGGATGGCGTGGCGGACAAGCTTGCGGAGGCGCTGGACAAGGGGAATGGGGATATCGCGGCGGTCCTCGTAACGGACGTGTTGCGGCAGTATGAAGCGACGCGGAGCTGGATGGCGGACCGCCTTGCGGCGGCCGAGCGCGGACTCCAGCCGCTCGGCGGGGACCCCGGGCCGGTCCAGTTCCCACGCTTTCAGTGCGCGGCATGTGGCTGGACGTGGGTACGAGTCCGCGGAGCGCCGATCCCGGCCTGCATCAATTGCGGCGGGGCGCTCGCGCCGATGCGCTGAGAGACACGATGCTCGGAGGAGTGGCGGAAGAGGTCGGCGAGGAGTTAACGGAACAATGGGGCGCGATCCTGGCCCCGGCGATCCTGTTCTGGTCCACTGGTTTCGCGGCTTGGGGGCTCGCCCACGGTTGGGGCGTCCTCGACACGGTGTCCGATTGGAAGGCCGGCAAGCAAATCGCGCTTGGGTTGGGGCTGGCCATTGCCGTGTTCGGGTCGGCGGCGCTGATCTGGGCGGTGGAGTTCCGGGTCCTCCGGCTGCTGGAGGGACACTGGCCGTGGTGGGGGGCGGGAATCACCAAGCGGCGCCGCGAGTCACACGGCGCACGCTCGAAGGAGCTCCAGCACCAGTTCTCCGCAGGCAACGATCCGGAGTCCGGTGTACGGTGGGCCACTCTCCGGCGTTACCCGGAGAAACCTGAGGATCACATGCCGACGCGGCTCGGCAACATCCTCCGCGCCGCCGAACTCTGGCCACACGACAAGTATGGACTCGACGCCGTGGTCTGCTGGCCGCGGCTGTGGCTGGTTCTCCCCGGGGAGGCGCGGTCGGACCTCGAGTCCGCGCGGGCCAGCCTCGACCTCGGGGTCCGGCTGCTGATCTGGAGCGCGCTGCTGGTTGCGTGGACTCCGTTGTGGCCCTGGTTCCCCGTCGCCGCCGCGGCTGGTGTTTGGCTGTCCTACCGGTGGGCGGTGAGCGCGGCGATGGTGTATGGGGATCTGATCGAGTCCGCGTTCGACATGTACCGGTGGCGTTTGTATGAAGCGCTGCGGATCGAGATGCCCGCCACGACGGCGGAAGAGCCCGCGTCCGGCCGGCGGCTGACGGACTACCTCAACGGGGTCGACGGAGCGGCGGGCAAGATCAAGTTCTCCCAGAGCGACCGGCACTCGCGGTCCGAGAGTTCATAGCGCGGCATGCGGGGATCGAGAGGCGTGCCCGCGGGATCCTTGCCGTGCCGGAGGGCGGCGCAGAAGGATTCCTGGCGGTAGGCGGTGGCCGGACCCTGGCGGCGGAAGCGGCGTTCGGTGAGGGGTCCGAGACCGGCGGGATGGCATTGAGAGCAGGATCTCAGTAGTCCGGCGGCGGGGGGCGCGGCGAGGCGGTCGAGCGCGGCGGCGAGATCGTCCACGGTGGGCGCGGTGAGGCAGGAGGCGAGGCGGCCGTCGCGGTTGACGAGGCAGACTTGCGGGTCGTGGGCGTCCGTGGGGTGTGGAGCCGTCGAAGCGGACGCCGCGTGCCAGAGGTTGGTGGAGCGCCAGGAGTCCACCCAGTGCCGGGCGCGGGCGGGGTGCGTTGCGGACACGGAGAGGAGCAGGATGTCCGGATCGTGGGCGAGGCGGCGTTCGAGGGCGCGGAACAGGCTGGCGGCGCGGGGACAGCCGCCGGTGCAATCCGGTGAGAACAGGTGGATGGCGGCGGCCTTGCCGGGCGGGACCGCGGAGAATGGGAGGAGGGCGGAGACGGCGGCGAGGATGAGGTCCACTCCTATGTCCGAGTGTGGCCGGGGGCGGCGGGAATGGGCGAGATGCGGCGGTACCGTACCGTACCAGGTCCTGGAGTGATAACCTGTCTAGACATGATGCTACGCCGAATCGCAACCATCACCGTGGGAGCACTCGCTCTCCAGACCGCGCTCATCGCACAACAGCCCCGCATCTACAACACTGTGAAGCAGAAGCTGGCCGCGGGCAAGAAGGTCGTGGGAGGCACCGTCTCCTCATCCGACCCGGACATCTACTGCGCGATGGCCACCGCGGGATTCGATTTCACCTGGATCGAGATGCAGCACAGCACGCTCACCTACCAGGAGACGGCGCGCATGGTCCGCGCGTGCAAGGGGGCCACGGCGATTCCGTTCGTGCGCGTGCCGGATGCCACTGAAGGCGATATCCAGAAAGCGACCGATCTCGGCGCACTGGGGATCATCGTCCCGATGGTGGATACGGTCGAGAAGGTCCAGAACGCGGTCACGTTCGCCAAGTATCCCCCGCACGGCAAGCGGAGCCAGGGCGGCGGGCAGTACGGGGCGATGTGGGGCAGCGACTACCGGGCGACGGCGAACGACAATATCATGATCGTCGCGATGATCGAGTCGCCGGCGGGCGTGGCGATCGCTGAGAAGATCGCGGCGGTGCCGGGGGTGGACGCGGTGTTCGTGGCGAGCACGGATCTGAGCAGCTTTTCGGGGTTGAAGCAGGGCGATCCGAAGTATGAGTCGATGGCCACGAAGGTCCACGACGTGGTGCTGGCGAAGGGTCTGGCACTGGGCGGTCCGCACGCGTGGACCAACCGGCACGGGTACAACTTCTTCCAGGCCGGGGGCGAGTCGAGCCTGATCCGGTCCGGCGCGCAGATGATCCTGAAGGGTGCGCCGGAGCGGGGCGCGCGGCCGGGAGTCGCGCCGACGGAAGGCGCGGAGCCGAAGTAAGCCGTAACGCTCGGCCGGAATCCGCCACTATGGCCTAGCGGGACATGTGGCATCCTCGCGGGTGGTTCAATAGCGCGGTTTCGAAGCTGGGCTCGACGGTTTGGCTCGGGCTCCTGGTGGGCGGAGCTTTGGCCGGATACTGGTGGTACGTTTCAGTGCGGACCAACGAGGTCCACGAGTTCCACCTGCGGGAGCTGGCGCACGCGGCGCAGCAGATCGAGAATACGGTCCGGGAGGCGAAGGGGACGGTCGCCAACTGGGAGAAGTCGAAGGAACGGGTGCGGGTGGAGGAGTTCGACCAGCGGCAGCCTTACCTCGCGTTGGACCCGGGCTGCAAGGATCTGTGCATCAAGGCCAAGGACGCGAGTTTCGCGATTGACGCCGGGGCGATCCACGAGGAGCTGGTGCTGCCAGCAACGCTCGACATCGTATTTTGGGCGAACAGCGCGGGCAAGGTGATCGTCCGGCAAAGCGTGCATCCGTTCGGGGCCACGCACACGCACTGGCTCAACCGGCTGCTGAACCGGCATAGTGGCAAGGGCGAGCTGGCGCTGAGTGACCTGAAGGGACTTGTGGGTCCGGATGGCAAGGAGGTGAAGCTGGCGGCGGGACACGCGTCCGTGGCGCGGGTGTCGATCGGCGCGGCGGGCTATCAGCTTTACACACAGCCCCTGGCGGTGAACGGCGGGGGATGGATCCTGGGGGGACTGGCACGGGAAAGCCGGGTGATGGAGCAGGCGCTGGCGGTGCAGTCGTATTTCCTGCTGTTTCTGCTGCTGGTGGCGCTGGCGGGACTGGCGGGGTGGGGATTCCTGAGTCTGGCGACGATGGATCCGCTCGACCGGCTGCCGTCGCGCGGAGTGTTCTCGATCCATGTGAGCTGGATGGCGCTGGGCGTGGTGTTGACGGTGATCGTGATGGGGTGGGACGCGTGGGTCCGGCAGGAGCAGGCCTACGGGTCGCGCTTGCAATCGCTGGCGCAAGAGCTGGAAAAGAAGGTGCTCCAGGAGATCCGCGACGCGGTGGCGCAACTGAAGGCGTACGACGATGAATATGCGCCGCAGGGCGGGCGGGGCGTGGAGCACAACCTGAAGATCCCGTCGAAGATCGGGCTCGTGTCGCAGTATGCGCTGATCGAGCCGGACGGCCAGCAGATCACCAAACATATCGCGGGGTGGGAGCCGAGAAGCGGGCTGACGGACGTGAGCGGGCGCGGGTATTACCAGTCCGTTGTGCACGGGGACACGTGGCGGCTCAAGGATGCGGTGATGCCGTTCGCGCTGATGCCCGGGCGGTCCATGAGCGACGGCAAGTTTTACTCGTTCGTGGCGGCGTATTCGAGCGCGAAGCAGTATTCCTGCTCGGCGGCGGGTCCGTGCGTGTCGGCGATGACGATTCAATTGGGGGCGCTGACGGCGCAGCCGATGCCGGCGGGGATGAGCTTCGCGGTGGTGAACGATTCGGGCATGGTGCTCTACCATTCCGATGGGCGGAGGGCGCTGCGGCAGAATCTATACGATGAGATCGACGAGCCGGCGGCGCTGCGGTCGGCGCTGCAATCGCGGTCGCCGCGGGCATTCGCGAGCCGGATGCGCACGCGAGGTTTCGCGTTCCATGTGCGTCCGGTGACGGATCTGATGTTCGTGTCGCGGACGGGGGGCGCCCAGGGGTCCGGCTGGTTCATCGTGACGATGCTCGATACGGAGGGGCTGGCGTCGGTGGGAGCACGGGCGCTGGTGCTGTCAATCCTGTGGCCGCTGGTTGCGCTGATGCTGCTGTTCTGGGCGCCGGGGTTTGGAATCGCGCTTCAGGTGTCGCGCGTGAAGTACGGACACAAGTGCGGTTGGTTGTGGCCGCATGAGGGCCGCAGTGAGGAGTACCAGCGCGTACTCGCGGCGGGGACGCTGGTGGTGCTTGCGGGCTTAGGCATCGTTAAGAAATAACATTTCCACTCGATGGGTGGACTTCGTAGTTCCATTCGCCGTGGAACTCGTCGCGGCG
>VFZX01000355.1 GCA_016871015.1 Acidobacteriota bacterium
CGCCATTATTAAGACGGCCGGGGCTCACTGGTGGCGGGGGGACCAGGAAGCGATCCGGGGTGTCCTCGCGCAGGGCGGCGCGAGGACGGTGCTCCGCTGCACAGCGAGTGCACCGAGTTCATTAAGCGGCAGCAGCCGGGAACATGAACAATGAATGAACGGAGCGGGGCGGTGCTCTGGCTGGGTTCGCGCCTCCGTTTAAAGATCGCCAGCCTCCGGTTCCGCGGGACCAGGGAAATCAGCATCGCGCGCTCGACGATCTCCTCCACCTCCCTTGCAATACACCCGACGAGCGTCAGAAACGCATGTGCATTTCAGGGGCGAAAAATCTCACCCCAAAACGTGAAGGACGAAAAAAAACTCCGCCACCCAATCCGCGGACCCGTGCGACTATAATTGACTGACACATGGACAGACGAAAGTTCCTCCACGGCGCAGCCGCCACCGCCATGGCAGCCTCCACCGGCCAGCGGATCCGCGCGGGCGTCCTCGGCACCAAGCACGGCCACACCACCGGCAAGCTCAACGCCATGCGCAACTCGCCGGACTACGAGGTCACCTCCATCTGCGAAAATGACCCCGCCGCCCGCGCCCGCGCTCAGAGCAACCCTCAGTTCAAAGGACTCCGCTGGGTCGAGGAGGACCAGCTCCTCGGCGACCCCTCCCTGAACCTCATCGTTGTCCAATGCTCTGTCTGGGAAGCCTTGCCCTGGGGCAAGAAGGTCATCGACGCTGGCAAGCACCTCCACCTCGAAAAACCTCCTGGCAACTCCTGGACTGGATTCAAAGAACTCGTGGAAGCCGCCCGCTCTCGGAAACTGCTGCTCCAGACCGGATATCTTTGGCGCAACCACGAGGGAGTGAACGCAGCCATTGACGCCGCCCGCAAAGGCTGGCTCGGTGAAGTCCACCTGGTCCGCGCAACCATGAACTCGGACCGCGATGCACCTCAGCGCGCGGTTGAAGCCAAGTACAAAGGAGGCGGACTGTTCGAGCTCAGCGGCCACGTCATCGACCGCACCGTGGATCTGCTCGGGCGTCCAGAAAGAGTACAAAGCTGGCTCCGGCATCACACCAGCACGCCCGACAACCTCGCCGACAACAATGTCGCCGTGTTCGAATACAAGAAAGCGCTTGCCATCATCATGCAGTCCGCGAAAATGGCCGGCGCCGGCGACCACCGCTCGTTCGAAGTCATCGGTACCGACGGGACCTTTATGGTGTACGCCGAATCGTCGCCCCCGCGCATGCACGTCCACATGCGCAAAGCCCAGGGACCCTACAAGGCGGGCTGGCAGTGGATCGATCTGCCTCCGCAGCCCCGTTTCATCGGCGATTTCAAGGAACTTGCACGGGCTCTCAAATCGGGCACGCCGCTCAAGCACTCCTATGACCACGAACTCCTGCTTCACGAAACTCTATTGAGGGCCAGCGGTGAAATCAGCTAATCCACAACTCGCCCGGCGAGGCATCCTGCTCCTCCCCGCGGCCGCCATTCGCGGGACCGCCGCCAACAACTCGGTCACCGTCGGACTGCTCGGAAGCGGCAACCGCGGCCCCTTTGTCGCCGGAATGATGGCCAAGAACACCCCGGCGCAGGTCGTGGCCGTCTGCGACATTTTCGAGGAACGGATGAAAAAGGCGGCCGGATCCATCGGCAACCCCAACGCCCGCTTCTATACCGACTTCCACAAGATGCTCGCTAGCGACATCGACGCCGTCATCATCGCGACGCCGGTCTACCTCCACGCCGAACACTTCGAAGCCGCGGTCAAAGCGGGCAAGCACATCTATATCGAAAAGCCGGCCTCGGTGGATGTCGCCGGATGCAAGCGCATCATGCGCGCCGCTGATTCGGCCAGCCGTTCCCTCAACATCACGTTCGGATTTCAACGCCGCTACGGCCAGGTCTACCAGAAGGCGTACGCACTCGCCTCATCCGGCGCCATCGGACGGATCCGCATGGGCCACGCGCACTTCATCAAGTCCGACGGCGGTCCGCCCGGATCGGCACCGCCTCCCACGGCGGAGCTCGACAAGGTACGCCAATGGGGCATGTGGAAGCACCTCTCCGGAGACCTGATCGTCGAGAACAACGTCCACTCCATCGACGTCTTGAACTGGTTCATCGGCGCGCATCCGTTGACCGCAATCGGATCCGGCGGACGGACCTCGCGCGAGCGCGGCGACATGCGGGATCACAACTTCGTCGCCTACGAGTATCCGGACGGCGTGCAGGGACAGTTGTCCGGCGCGACGCTCGCCTCCACCGGCTATCGCGATGTCACCGAACAGTTCTTCGGCGAGCGCGGAATGATCGAGACGTCGGAAAACCACTGGCGCCACTTCAAAGCCCGCGGCGAAGAGACGGCGGAGAAATCGCCCCGCAACATCACGATCGACTCAGTCGCGGAGTTCGTCCGCCGGATCGCCGAAGGAAAGCCCGAAAACACCGCGATCCGCGGCGCCGAAAGCACCCTCACCGCAATCCTCGGCCGGATGGCGATGGACCAACGGCGCGAAGTCACCTGGGATGAGATGATGAAGGCATGAACAACAGTATCGGCCGGCACTGGAAGAAGTTCGCCGCGCTGGGAATCTTCATTTTCCTGGTTCTCTTCGTGATCCGGTTCAAGCGGATCGACCCGGGACACGTGGGCATCGTCGTCGACCTCTATGGCGGCAACAAGGGCGTACAGTCAATCCCTGTCGTGACCGGCATGACCGTCTTTTGTCCGGCGCTGACCATGATTTTCGAGTACCCGACCTACGTCCAGACTGCTGTGTGGACCCGCAGCCGCGACGAAGGCAGCCCGATGAATGAGGAGATCTCCTTTTCGAGCAAGGAGGGACTGGTCATCACCGCCGACATCTCCCTGTCGTATCAACTGGTCGGCGAAAAGGTCCCGTCATTCTACGTGAAGTTCCGCTCTGATGACCTCGACCGCTTCACCCACGGGTTCCTGCGTAACGTCGCGCGCGACGCGTTCAACGAGGAGTCCGTCCGCTACTCGGTTGAAGAGCTCTACAGCACCCGCAAGGAAGAATTCCTTGGCAAAGTGCGCGACCGTCTGAACAAGGGCGTCGGAGATTTCGGTGTCGAGATCCAGCAGTTCGGGTTCATCGGTGCGCCCCGCCTGCCGGACAATGTAGTGGAGTCGATCAACGCCAAGATCAAAGCCATCCAGGACGCGATCCGTGTCGAGAACGAGCTTCGCGCCGTCGAAGCGGAAGCCAAGAAACGCATTGCCGAAGCCGAGGGAACCGCCAAAGCCAACCTTGCCATCCAGCAGTCGATGACCCCCACGGTTCTCGAGTGGAAGCGCCTCGAGCTCCAGCGCCAGGCACTCGAGAAGTGGAACGGCCAATTGCCCTACTACTCTGCCGGCGGAGCGGTTCCGTTCGTCCAGGTTCCCGGACTCCAGGCCAAGTAGGCACGGTCAGACGATCTGAACCCGGTCCATCGCCAGGAATTCCCGGATATGCGGATGATCGGCGTGCACCATTTCGCTCACCGGGCCGAAGTAGATCACCCGGCCGTCGTGCAGGAACACCACGCGGTCGGCGACCAGCCGCATCAGATCCAGATCGTGCGTCACGACCACCGACGTTAACTTCAACTGCTGCTTCAGCTTGAGCATCAAACGGCCAAGGTGGTCGGACATGATCGGATCCACCATCGTCGTCGGCTCGTCATAGAGGATGCACTCGGGCTGCGCGGCCAGCGCCCGCGCGATCGCAACGGCGCGCTTGTAGCCGGTTGAGAGGTCCGCCGGGAAATCGTCGTAGTGCTCCTCGAGATCCACCATCCGCAGCAGTCCGCGGACAATCTCCTCCCGGTTTTCGTGGCTGTAGTCCTCCCGCAACTCGAGCGAAAAAGCAATGTTCTCCGCCACGGTCAGGGAGTCAAACAACGCGCCGGACTGGAACACCATCGTCACCTTGCGCCGGATCCGGCGCAACTCCGACTCCGGCGCGTCGGTGATATCGGTGTGAGCCACGATGATCCGGCCCTGGTCGGCCTTCAGGAATCCCATGATGTGTCCCAACGACACCGACTTGCCTACACCGCTGCGGCCGATGATGGCCACCGTCTCCCCGGCACGAACGTGAAAGTTCACGTCGACCAAAACGGGCCGGTCGAACGTCTTATAGACGTTGCGGAATTCGATATAGTGCGGGTAGCGCTCAGCCAAGCTTGCCCCGCAGGTAGTCCTGCCAGTCGGCAGGAGTGTTGAGGTTGGTCACGTACTTCTGATTATCAATAATAAAATGAGACACTTGCAAGTCGTCGAATACGCCGGTGACCTTGCGGACCCCGGCGTCGAGCGTCCGCTGGACGGCTGCCAGGGAGGTGTGACGCCAGACGGCACAAAGCGGTTCCGCACGTCCCTCGGGAGACAGCGGAACCAGGCAATCACCGTCGCATTCCTGCGCCGCGCGCACCACACTGCTGAGGAATCCTGCGGTCGCGAGCGGCATGTCAACCGCGACGATCAGATTCCACTCCGCAAGCCGCATCGCAAGCGCAGTTTCAATTCCGCCCAGCGGACCGCAGCCCGGCCTCCGATCGGCGACCGGATTCCACTCCGGATACCTCTCGGAAGGGCCAATCACCGTGACGTTTCCCACGGCCTGCCGGACCCGCGCGGCCATGCTATCCAACAGCGTCAAGCCGCTGTCCTCCAGCATGGCCTTATCAGATCCCATCCTCGAACTCTGGCCGCCCACGAGCACGAAACCGGCAACCGGCCTCATCGATCCTCCCCAGAAACGGGTATTCCCGAAACTTTCCCATTGAAAAATAAGCCACTTGTGTGCAAGACTAGAAGCAACATTTCTATGGCCTTTTGTTTTATGGCCCTATTTGCGGTGATGCCCCTAGCCCCTTTGAGGGGGGAAGGTGTAGTCTCGAACGACGGCGTCACTTCGCAAGTACGGGCCGACCGCCGCACCGGACGCCTCATCCGGCGCGTGGTGGTACCTGAAAACGAAGTAGTACCGCGGGTCGTCGAGCCGATTGTCCCCGGTAGCGTTCCCAGGCCGGCTCCAGCCTCAACAGGATCAAGCGACATCAATACCATTGTGACGGATGTCTCCGCTGAGCATGGCGTAGATCCGCTGCTGGTGCACGCGATCATCAAGGCAGAAAGCGGCTACAATCAATATGCGCTGTCACCTAAGGGGGCACAGGGACTGATGCAACTGATTCCAGCTACGGCAAAACACTACGGAGTCTCCAACGTGTGGGACAAGCGGCAGAATGTCGAAGGCGGCGTCAGGTATCTGCGCCACCTGATGACCCAGTTCAACGACATGCGCCTGGTGCTTGCCGCGTATAATGCGGGCGAAGGCGCCGTGTTCCAATACCGCGGGATTCCGCCATACGAGGAGACGCAAGAGTACGTCTACAGGGTCGGCCGGAACTATGGAGAGCTGCGCCGCTCGCGCAAGCCGCAACTCCAGCAAGCGCGAGCCGTGAAACCTGCCGAGCCAGTCCACCGGCCCGTCGAAACGATTGTCGATTCAGAAGGAAGGATTCACCTCAGAACAAGGTAAACGGAGAATGACAGGGCGCAACAGATTCGCGGGGATTCTGTTTTTGGGATGCCTGTCCGCCTGCGCGCAGGGATTGAGCGTCCTGCAGGAGATCCGGTTCTGGAACTCCGATCAGATCACGCGTCTGGCGCTGGAAACCGATGCCGAGGTCAGCTACGACTATGACCAGCTCCATAGCCCGGAGCGGATCTACGTTGACCTGCTGGACACGCGTCCCTCGCGCGGCCGGAAGGCTTTCCAGGTCCCGGTTGGAGATGGGGTCATCCGCCAGGTCCGGGTCGCCTTAACGACCCCCACGATCACCCGCGTGGTGGTGGACCTGGACACCGACGTCGAATTTGCGGTAAGCCAGTTGGCCAGCCCGGACCGGGTGGTCATCGAGCTGCGTGCGAAGGGCCCGGTCCGGCGCCCTGCGCCGGCCGAGGTCAGTGAAGCGCCCCCTCCACCGCCGAAGCCCAAGCCGCGCGCGTTCCAGCCTCCACCGGTCAAGCCTGCTGCCGTTCCGGATCCCGGCCCCGTGATGTCCAACACCGAGATTCCGCAGGTGATCGCGTCAGCACCCAGGACAACCCCGGCCCCGCGAAGCTCGCAACCCCTGATCATCACACCGCCTGCGCCGCCTCCGGCTCCTGCCCCCGTACCTGCCGCCCCACCCGTGGGGCCAGTAGATACCCGGCTCGCCAACCCGGCGCGCGATGATCGTTTTGGCCAGAAGTCTCTCACCCGAATCCTTGGACTGAAGCTCAATCGGGTCGTGCTTGACGCCGGCCATGGAGGCCAGGACCACGGGACAACGAGCCCGGGCGGACTAGTGGAGAAGGAACTCGTCCTCGACGTGACGCTGCGCCTCGGGAAGCTGATCGAGCAGCGTCTCGGAGCAAACGTCGTCTACACCCGCACGGACGACCGGTTCGTCCCCCTCGAGGCCCGGTCCGAACTCGCCAACCGCCATCAATCGGACTTGTTCCTGTCCATTCACGCAAACTCGTCACCCTACCGCCCGGCGTTCGGAACCGAGACCTACTACCTCAGCCTCACCGCTGACGCCACCGACCGCGACGTGGCCGCACGCGAGAACGCGAGTTCCACCAAGTCGGTCCACGAACTCTCAGACCTCCTCCGGAAAATCGCGCGGAACGACAAGCTTGCCGAATCACGAGACTTCGCCGCCCGCGTCCAGGGTTCAACTCACGAATTGGTGACGCGGACGCACGGGCGAGCCTACAACCGGGGTGTCAAAAAAGCCCCGTTTGTCGTGTTGATCGGCACCCAAATGCCTGCGGTACTGATCGAGATCGGATTCCTCACCAACCCCAAGGAAGAAGAACTTATGGCGAAGCCCGAGTATCGCCAGAAGCTGGCCGAAGCTCTGTGCCGGGGGGTTGTGCAGTACGCAGACAGCCTGAGCAACTTCCGGGTAGCCTCGCGTGAGGGTGCCTCCGCCGGCGGTCAGGAGTAGGGGTTCCGCTCAGTCCGGTTCCGCCCGGCGTCCTTCGCCCGGTAGAGAGCTTCGTCCGCGAGCCGGATCAGCTTTTCGGGGGTGCAGGTTTCCCCGCCCGGCAGCGTCGTCGTGCCAAAACTGGATGTCACCGCCAGCCCCCGGTTCCCGATGTCGAACGGCGCAGCCTGGATCGCATCACGGATCCGCTCCGCGGTCATCACCGTTTGATCGGAGTCGCACTTCGGCAGGATGACCAGGAACTCCTCACCGCCGTACCGCCCGGCAGAGTCGTATGCGCGGATGGATGCGCTGATCCGCACTGCCACCTCGCGTAGCACCGCATCACCGGCGGGGTGCCCGTAGCTGTCGTTGATGGACTTGAACTTGTCGACGTCGCCCAGAACCACCCCAAGCGGCGACTGATCGCGCCGCGCCCTCGAAATCTCCCGCAGCAGAATGTCGAATATCGCATGCCGGTTCCACAGTCTCGTCAGCGCGTCGCGGGTGGCTTGCTCCCGTAATTGCTCCTGCGCCTCAAGCAGTTGCGCCTGCAGTTCCACGATCCTCTGCCCCGGCCCCAGCCTCACCCGCAATTCATTGGAATCGAACGGCTTGATCAGGTAATCGTCGGCTCCCGCCTGCATGCCTGCGATCAGGTCTTCTTTCTCGTGCCGCGACGTCAGCAGCAGAATGTAGGTGTAGTACCGCTTCCTTTGCTGCCGGACCAGTGCGCAAACCTCTGGCCCGCTCAACCCCGGCATCATCCAGTCCAGGATCGCGATCCGCGGGGCGTCTTCGCGCTGCAGCACCACCCAAGCTTCGGTCCCGTTGGACACGGAAATGACCTGGAACCCCCACTTCCGCAGCGACGCCTCAACAATACGCCGCGATACCGGGCTGTCATCAGCGATTAACACCGGCACCGGGCCGATCATGTCGGCCGGCGGCACAACGTCAGCAATCGAATGCCCGTTCACGGCTGTGAGCACGCCCTCATTATCGACAGATTCGGGGACCAGCAAGTGCCCTTGCCGCGAACGCCAGTCGCCTTAGGTCTCGGGTCTCTGAAACCTTAGCCGGTCAGCGCTTCCCCTGATGTCTAATCGGCCGGATCCTCCTTGCCATGAATCGACATCCAAACTTGCGATCTCGTTGATTATATCGCACCCTCGAAACGACAAGGGGGGATTCGGGGTATCCCGAAATAGATCGGGGGCGGACCGGACAACCTACCACGCCACCGCGTAGGCGTTCACCCTGGGATCGGCGCCCGCGCTCAAAACCCCCGCCTCCTGGTCGATAAGG
>VFZX01000356.1 GCA_016871015.1 Acidobacteriota bacterium
CGCCATCTTGCAGCCAGAACCAGCCGCCGTACAATGGATTTTCAGTCGGCGGCGAACAGTGTCTTAACTGCGTGTCTCACGCCAGGGGCTCACTTCAATAGTGTGTTTTCGGCAAGGAAAATCTCAGCTCGCTTATGCAGAATAGCGAAAAAACTTCCGAGGGGGAAGTTCCTCATCGGGTAGGCCGGGCGGGGCAGATGTGGCTTAGCCGGCACCCCACAGGGATAGAGTTCTAGTACCATCTGGGGACAGCCGAGGGGTGACGTTTCGAAGCCCTAAAGTCGCGCTGAATCCGGTACGATAGATCTACGTATGGACGCACTGTTGTGGTTGTTGCTTCCGCTGCTGACATCGGCCGGATCGGCGCTGTTGGCGTTCCTCATTATGCAGGCGCGGATGGATGTGGCGCTGGCCAAAGAGCGTGAGCGCTTAGCGGAGGCAAGAGCAACACTTGTTAACTTGGAGCGGAGCATTCCTACCCAGGTGAAGGCGGCGGAAGAGGAAGCGCGGCGGAAGAGCATGGATGAATTCCTCGGTGATTTCCGGATTGAAGAGAGACACTACACGCGCGAGAACAAATCACTCTTCCTCAAGAAGAAGTCGATGGTCCTGCAGGAGAGGTTGTATTTCCGGACGATCCCGTTGTCCAACTGGGTGGAGCATGAAATGACGGTGGAAGAGGGCGGCGATGTGCATGCCCTGGCCAAGGCCTACTCCGTGTTCACCACCCGGGCGATCGACTCTAGTTCGCAGAAGGGGGACACGGGGGCTCAGGCGGGTGAGAGCGGGACCGGCGTCGTCCGGCTGCTCCGCTAATTTCGGGGGTGGTGTAATCCCCGGACGCGGATTTCCGTCTTGAGAGAGTGTGATGGGTGTCATGGCCGGGCGGCTCTGCGAATCGCAGTCCGTAATGGCCGCCACCAGCGACTTCGGGGGTTGGATGAAAACGGAGCAGCGGCGGGTTTTCCTGCTGTGCTTCCGCATGCTTCAGGACCGCGACGAAGCCGACATCGCCACACAGGACACCTTCTTTAAGGCTCACCAAGCCATCAACAAGGGCGGCCTGGATCTGGATGACTGCTCAAAGTGGGTTGCCCGGATCGCCGTGAACACGTGCCTGGACCGTGTCCGGAGCAGGACATGGAAGTTCTGGCGCCGCAGGCCTGATCCCGGAGACGAGAACTTGATCCTGGCCAACACGGCCGACGGAGCGCCGGATGCGGAGGACCAGGTGTTTGCGGCGCAGATTCACTGCCGGATCGGGAAGGCGCTCGATAAGCTGTCTCCCCGGCAGCGGGCGGTGTTCACGCTGCGCCACTACGAGCACCACAGTCTGGAGGAAATCGGAGGAATGCTCGGGCTCGATCTCGGCACGGTGAAGGCTCACATGGCCCGGGCCACGGCAAAATTGCGGGAGGAACTTCGGGACCTGTACGGTCTGGCGTGAGGGCGTCATGCGTTGTTGGAATAATGATGAGATTCTTGAGTATCTTTCGGGCCTGAGGGACCGGGGCCACCTGGATGAGTGTCCAGGCTGCCGCAGCCGGGTGGAGGAGGCGCGCGGGGTGTTCGCGCGGAGGCTGGTGCAGCCGGATGTGGACGCCGGGTTCTTCGCAGCGCAACGGGCAGCGGTCGGGAGCAGGATCGGGCGGGCTCCGGGCCGGTGGCTGCGGGTATGGACTCCAGCCCTCGGGGCGACGGCTGCGTTCCTGACGCTGGCCATGGTGACGCTGATGCCTCCGTCGAAGCAGGAGCCGCTGGTGTCCCAGGACGACCGCGAGTTCTACCGGGAGATCTACGCCTCGGTCCAGTCGGAGGTGCCGCGGGCGGCACAGCCGATCCAGGAGTTGTTCGACGACTCCTCCAAGGAGAACTGAGATGCGGCTGCTGATTTGCATCGTATTGGCGGCGGCGTCACTCGCCGCTCAGGCACCGCGCGGAATCGTGTTCTGGTGGGATATGCCGCTAGTCAAGGACCTGAACCTGACCGACGACCAGTCGGGCCAGATCCGGGGCGCGTTGCGTGAGCACCGGACCAAACTGGTGGACTTGCGGGCCGCCCTCGAGAAGGCGGAGCTGGAACTCGAGGATGCTTTCAGTGCCGACCAGGTAGACCAGCGGCGGGCGGGCGACGCAATCGAGCGCGTGATCCGCGCCCGGGGGGACCTGGCACGGGAAGTCTCGCAGCTCGCCCTGCGGCTGCGCCTGGTGCTGACGCCCACGCAATGGAAGGAGCTGCAGAAGCGGCTGCCGGACGGGCCGCCACCGCCGCCGGGGCCTCCGGGTGGGCCGGGGCGGCCTCCGGGGAAAGGTCCGCGCGGACCACGGCCGCCGCACCCGCCTCCACCGGGAGAGAACGCGGGACAATAGTCCCGTGAACCATTCCCCACTCCGGTTCGACCGCCTGGACGCTGCAGAGCAAGCCGGGCGGGCGCGGGAGTTCCTGGAGCGGATGCGCACGCGAAGGAGCATCCGCCACTTCTCGCCCGAGCCAGTTCCACTGGAGTTGATCGAGACCGCCGTGCGGACCGCCTCCACAGCGCCGTCGGGCGCCAACCAGCAGCCATGGAGATTCGTGGTGGTGACCGATCCAGCTCTGAAGCGGGAGATCCGGGCCGGAGCCGAGGCCGAGGAGAAGGAAAACTACGGGCACCGGTTTCCGCCGGAATGGCTGCGGGCGCTGGAGCCGTTCGGAACCGATTGGCACAAGGAGTTCCTGGAGACCGCGCCGGTGCTGATCGCCGTGTTCCGGATCGATTACGGGATCGCCCCAGACGGGGGGAGAGTCAAGCACTATTACGTGTCCGAGTCCGTGGGAATCGCGGTGGGGTTTCTGCTGGCGGCGCTGCACGTGGCGGGGCTGGCCACGCTGACGCACACTCCGAGTCCGATGGGATTCCTGGGGCGGATCCTCGGGCGTCCGGCAAACGAGCGGCCGTTCCTGCTGATTCCGGCGGGCTATCCAGCGGCGGATGCCACGGTGCCGGACATCGCCAAGAAGACGCTCGACGAGGTGATGGTGGTGCGCTAGTGGGCCGACTCGGGGAGGAAGTAGAACAGGATCCCGAGAATCAGGTAGACGGCCATCAGTTGCACGCCCTCAAACCAGTTGGACTCGCCGTCGCTCGCAATCTGGCCGCTGATGACCACCGCCAGGATCATCGCCACCACTTCAGCCGGAGTGAAGACGAGATCCATCGGCCGGGGCGCGATGAAGTGGCTCGCCACGACCAGCACCGGGGCTACGAACAGTGCGATCTGGATGCTTGATCCCATGGCGATGCCGAGGCTCAGGTCCATGCGGTTCTTGATGGCGACGATGATGGCGGTGGAGTGCTCGGCGGCGTTGCCGATGATGGCCACCACCATGACGCCGACGAACACGCTGGTCATCCCCAAGCTCGCCGCCGCCTGCTGGACCGAAGAGACCAGGATCTCGCTCATCCAGGCGATCAGGGCGGTGGCGCCGAACAGGACTCCAAGCGACTTCGCGAGACTCCAATGGACGCCGTCATTATCATGCGGCTCGGCACTGCCAGAGAACAACTGCTTGTGGGTGCGGAGGCTGAATACCAGGCTGAGCGCGTAGATGACCAGCAGGACGATCGAGATCTCGAGGCTGACTCCGGCTTCATCCGAGGGGCGGCCGCCCAGGTGGTGGAAGGCGGCCGGGACCACCATACCGATCATCGACAGCAGAAGCATGGTCGCAAGCGAGCGGGCGCCGTGGGGGTTGAAGCGCTGCGTCGAGTGCTTCAGTCCGCCCGCGAGAAATGATGCGCCGGTAACGAGCAGGATGTTGCCAATGATGGAGCCGGTGAGCGACGCCTTGACGACTTCGTAAAGTCCCTTGTGGAGCGCGGCGAGGGCGATGATCAGCTCGGCGGCATTGCCGAAGGTGGCGTTGAGCAGGCCGCCAACACCTTCGCCGGTTCGGGCGGCGAGATGCTCGGTCGCGCGTCCCATCCAGCCGGCGAGCGGCAGGATCGCAATGCAGGCGCAGGCAAAGATCGCGAGGTGGTCCTCCGGGCGGAAGTGATGAAGCCAGCCGGCGGTAGGCAGGAACACCAGCAGCCAGTCGAGCGAGGGCTTCAGGAACCGCATCAAGCTTTCGCGGCGGCCTTCCGGGCGCGGCGTTTGCGTCCGGCAACGATCGGCTCGGCGGCGACGGCCCAGCGGCCGAGGCGGTAGGTCCGCTCGTATCCGGCGGCGCGGTTGGCGATGGTGACGGTGACGGCGCCGCTCGAGTCGGCGGAATAGGTCTCTTCGATTTCCGGAGGATGGGGCCAGTCGAGGCGGCGGACCTCGATGCCAGCGAGATCGGGCACGGCGGCCAGGTCCGGGTCGAACGGGAATTGGATCTCATCCCAGAACATCACTTCACCGGCGGGGCGGCCCTCTCCGGTGGTGTGGCTGCATTCGAGATAGCGGAAATGGCCGATGTTATGCGCCGCCCAGTAACGGCGGGTGACCTTCAGGGGCTCGTGTCCGGGAGGTGGAAGCGGCGTGCCCTTCTCGAACAGCGGATCGAAGACCATCACTTGGCCGGAATCGGCTTCGCGCCAGACACCAAAGTTGCGGGTGAAGCGCTCGCGGAGCAGGTATCCGGCGGTGGAGTCGGCCTGGATCGCGAGTCCGATGGCGGTGGCGGCGCGGGTGTAGGAGGAGCGGCGGACCCGGCGTCCGAACTCATCGCGAAGAGCGCGCGAGACCTGGGGCAGCTCGCTCGCGCCCCCCGCAACATAGAGCGCCTCGATCTCCTCTTCGCGTCCGGCAAGCAGGTCGCGCACGGCGTGGAGCGTCTCCTCGATCAGCGGCTGGCAGCGCTCGTAGAATGCGGCTGCGGGGACCGCGGCGGGAGGAGCGCCCTCCTGGACCTGATCCATGTCGATACTGATGCGGCGGGTGTTGGGGTGGAGCGCCTCTTTCTTCCGGCGGCACTCGTCGATGAGGCGGAACCAGGCGGCCTGGCCGAGGTCGGCCACAGGGATACCGGATTGGGAGAGAGCAAGCTCGGCGAGGATCTCGTCGAAATCGTCACCCCCAAGGGCGGGGATCCCTTCGCTTGCCAGGACCTCGTGGCGGTTGTCGGCCATCTCGACCAGGGAAGCATCGAAGGTGCCGCCCCCGAGGTCGTAGACGAGCACGAGGTGGCGTGCGCCGAGGGCGCGGTTCTGCCGGAGTCCGTGGCCATATTCGATGCTCGCGGCAGAGGGCTCGTTCAGCATCCCGGCGACCTGGAATCCGGCGCGGCGGAAGGCTTCGGCGGTGAGGAACCGCTGGTTGCCGTTGGCGTTGGCCGGAACGCCGATCATCACTTCGAGCGGCTCATCGGCGGCGGACTCGAGGCTCGACGCGGTGAGCAGGGCGTGGCGGAGCCCGGCGCAGAGTCCGGTGAGCAGCTCGAGCATCGGGAAGCTGCCGCCGCCGGTTTCGACGCGGGTCGCCGGGCCGGCATCGGGCAGGTGGCGCTTGATCGAGCGGACGATCGCCGCGCCGGGATCCTCCTGCGCTTCCCAGGCCTTCCATCCAAAGAGAAGCTCGCCGCCGCGAACGGCGATGAGCGCGGGAAACCATTCGGCGGACTCCCCCGAAGGGGAGTCAAATGCTACAAGCGGGTAGTTGCCACGGTCCACCGCAGAAACGACAATCCGGGTGGTTCCAAAATCGACTCCGAGACGCATCAGACTGGTACTTCCAGCTTATCAGCGTCCGGGGGGCTACTTCGGGGCGGACCCGGCGCGGGTCACGTTGATCAGCGCTTCCATGTGGGCGAGGTAGCGTTCGAGGGCCTGGCGTCCGGGCTTGGTGAGGCGGTAGGCGGTCTTGGGGACGCGCCCCTCGAAGGACTTGTTGCACTCGATGTAGCCGGCCTCCTCAAGCTTCCGCGAATGGACGCTGAGGTTGCCGTCGGTGACGTCCAGCAGGTGTTTGAGCTCGGTGAAGGTGAGCGACGGGTTGACCGCGAGCGCGCTCACGACGCCCAGGCGGATCCGCTCGTGGATGACGCGGTCGAGGTTGTCCACCGCTTGTTTTTGTGGCGCGGCCGGCGGGGTCTCCGGCGAAGGCTCCGCGCGCAGAGAATTTTGCTTAGCCACCGTACCTCCTTGCGATAACAAAACCGAAGATGATGTGAAGGGCTCCGAAGCCGGCGATCATGAGGAGATCGCCCCAGCCCGGTTGAAACAGCGCGACACCGCCGAGCGCGATGAAGCATGCGCCCATGGCGGGGACCACCGGGACGGAGAACGTGCCTCCGGCAGTGATGGCCGATCCATAGAGCAGCAGCCACATCCCCGGCATGATGTGCCAGTGGTCGAGCTCGGCGAAAGCGACCGTGAGCAGGGTTCCGGAAACGATGGCCGGGGCGAACGACATGGCGAACCGGCGTCCGGCGGCGCTCCACAAGGGCGTGCCGGCGCTGCGGGACTTGTGCCACATCGTGACGGCGCCCGCCAACAGGGCGAGCGCGGCGGCCACGAGCCAGATCTCCATCCAGGGGCGTCCGGTGGGCGCCTTGCGGGCGAGGAATCCGGCGATGAGCGCGATTCCGCCCATGGCGACGCCTCCCCATCCCGGAACCGCGGTAAACGGCGCGGCCCGCTCCATCGTCTCGCGGATGTAGCGGAGGTTGTTGATGGCATGTTCGTGGATGGGGATTGGTTCCGGATTCCGTTCCGGGAGCGCTGCCATATGCCTACAGTGTAGCAAGTTCTTTTTCAGGCAGAGCGGGCGGCGCGTTCGAGCTGGGCGAGGGTCTCGCGGGCGGCGCGTTCCCAGGTGAACTGGGCGGCACGCTCGGGTCCGGGCTGCGGAGGCAGATCCCCGCGGGCGAGGCGCTCCAGCGCGGCAAGCATGGCATCCTCGTCATCCGGTGGGAAGGTCCAGGCCGCATCCCCCGCGATGGAGCGGAGCGGCTCGATCCCCGAACAGGCGGTCGGGATGCCAGCGGCGAGCGCCTCAATGACCGGCATTCCGAATCCTTCGAAGGTGGAGGGATAGATGAAGATGGAGGCGCGGGTGAACCAGGAGTAAAGCTCCTCGCGCGGGATCCAGCCGGTGATGGTGATGAACCCCGAGGCGGCGCTGGCGGCGATCTCCGCTTCGATGGCGGCGGTGTGGAATCCGCGCATGCCGGCCAGGACCAGGCGGTAGTCCGGGTGTTGCGCGTGGAAGCGCGTGAAGACCCGCACGAGCCGCTCGATGTTCTTGTGCGGATGCAGCGTCGACACACACAGGACGATGGGTTCGGGGCGGCGCGCGAGGGAGAAAAAGCGGGGATCGACGCCGTGGGAGATGGTGGCGATTTTGCCGGCCGGGATCCGGTAGTGGCGGAGGAGATCGGCGCGGGTGGAGTCCGATACGGCGATCAGCCGGGTGGAGCGGTGGACGGCGGCCCAGACGAGCAGACGCCAGGCGGGCAGGTCAAACCAGCGGAAGTGTCCGGGGTGGCGCTTGTGCTGGAGATCGTGGATGACGGTGACCTGGGGGACGCGGGTGAATACAGGCGCGGTGAATCCGGGGTTGAACAGGACGTCGATTCCGGAGAGAGGGAGGCGAAGCTGCTCGTGGAGGATCCGCGCGGGGCGGGAGGTGGCGCGGACCGATTGGCGGGAGACGGCGAAGTTGGGGGCCGCGGGCACGAGGGCGGAATCGGTTTCCTGGTTGATGAAAATGGTGTATTGATTGGCGGGGTCGATGGCGGCGAGGGCGGCGAGTAAGGCGCGGAGATAGATTTCGGTCCCGCCGACTCCGCCGGGGATGAGGTAAAGGGCGTTAACGCCGATCCGCATGTCCGGCGATCTGGTTGATGCGGAATTCGAGGATGGCGACTTTCTGGGCGAGTTCGACGTTGTTGTCGCGGAGGTGGGAGATGACAGCAGAGAGGCGGTAGAGGACCATGAGGAGGAGGGCGACGACCATGGCGAGGAGGACGGCCGGGGGATAGGTGATGCCGGCGGTGGCGGCGAGCCATTCGAGTCCGGTGGGCCAGCGGGAGAGGAAGAGCATGATGGAGGCGGCGGCGAGCCAACTGATTGAGTACTCGACGCGGATGCGGTCGCGGCGGAGGGAGTACATGACTTGGAAGATGAGGGCGATGCTGGCGAGGGCGGTGACGAGGAGGAGCCGTTCCATGGTGTGCACTTAGGATCTTAACAGGTGGGGTGGCGGTGGGTCGCCGGGTCCTGGGTGCTGGGGTTTGGTAACATGGCGGCTTATTCGTTATGGGAGGCGGGATGGCTGGGGGATGGGGGCAGGCGCGATGAGTCCG
>VFZX01000357.1 GCA_016871015.1 Acidobacteriota bacterium
AGCTCGGTGGCAGTAGCAGATCCTGGTCCGGGTTGTAGGCGCGGTACCCCTTGGGCATAAAACATTATGTACTGGTTTTGTTCTATCCGTTCCCACGATGTTCGGGAATTCTCGGACAGGCTCCTAGGGGAAAACCTTAGACTCTTGAGGTGTTTTTTTTCCTAGCTGCGACGTGTTAGATTGATCATTCATGGCTGAATCGCCCCTGAAGCAGACCCCCCTCAACGCTGTACACCGGGTGGCGGGAGCCCGG
This sequence comes from Acidobacteriota bacterium, assembly GCA_016871015.1. Classification (GTDB taxonomy): domain Bacteria; phylum Acidobacteriota; class Terriglobia; order Bryobacterales; family Bryobacteraceae; genus SYLY01. Next base: position 254 of record VFZX01000357.1, read on the forward strand.
ATGGTCGACTTTGGTGGATGGGACATGCCGGTGCAGTATTCCGGCATCATCGACGAGCACCACACCGTCCGCAGACAAGTGGGTCTGTTCGACGTCAGCCACATGGGCGAGATTGTGGTCACGGGTCCGCAGGCGTTCGACCTGGTGAACTACGCTGCGACCAGTGCGGTGTCGAAAATGGCCGAAGGCCAGGCGCAGTACGCCGGGCTGCTGTATGAACACGGTGGATTCGTCGACGACATCCTGATTTACAAGGTGAGCAATAATGACTTCTTCCTGTGCGTGAACGCATCCAACCAGGAGAAGGATTTCGACCACATCGTTTCGATCAACCGCTTCGACGCCCAAGTGGATTTCGCCAGCGCCAGCTACGCCCAGCTCGCGATCCAGGGGCCGAAGGCCGCCGCCACCGCGCAGCAGCTCACCGCCACAGATCTGTCGAAGATCCGCTACTACCGGTTCGCCGACGGTGAGTTCTGCGGCATCCCGTCACGGATCGCCCGCACCGGATACACCGGCGAGGACTGCTTCGAGGTCTTTTTCGACCCCGCCCACGCCGAATCCTTGTGGAACCAGATCCTTGAAGCGGGCGCCGGATTCAACATCAAACCCTGCGGACTCGGAGCGCGCAACACGTTGCGCCTGGAAGCCGCCATGGCCTTGTACGGACACGAGATTAGCGCCACCATCAATCCAATCGAGGCGGGTCTGCTGCACAACATGGACCTCAACAAGGACTTCCACGGCAAGGCCGCCCTCGCCCCCACGCTCGAAAAAGGACCCTCCCGCAAACTGGTGGGATTCGAGATGACCGGGCGGGGGATCGCGCGAGACGGCTACGAGGTCTTCGCAGACGGCCTGCCCGCGGGCTGGGTCACCAGCGGGAGCCCGTCGCCCACCCTGAACAAGAACATCGGACTGGCGTACGTCCCGGCGGACAAGTCCGAATTGGGCCGCGAGATTCACGTGCTAATCCGTGGCGCCCAGGTCCCCGCCGTGATCGTACCGACACCTTTCTATAAGCGAGCCAAGTAGAATGTACCCTGACAATTACCGCTATACCAAAGACCACGAGTGGGTGACCGTGGAGGGAGATACCGCGACCGCCGGTATCACGCACCACGCCCAGGAGCAGCTCGGCGACATCGTGTTCGTGGACCTGCCCAAGGTGGGAGACTCGTGCACACAAGGCAAGACGATGGGATCGGTCGAGTCCGTCAAGGCCGTGTCCGACATCTACTCGCCGGTTAGCGGCGAGGTGATTGCGGTGAATGATTCGCTCTCGAGTTCCCCGGAGGTCCTCAACGCGGACCCCCATGGCACCGGGTGGCTGGTGAAAATCCGCGTGTCCAACGCGGTCGAGCTTGACGGCCTGATGACCGCGGCCGCCTATCAGGAATACCTCGGAGGAAGCCACTAACTTGAGATATCTGCCGAAATCGGACTCCGAACGGCGCCAGATGCTTGACGCCATCGGTGTGCCCAACATTGAAAGCCTGTTCGAACACCTGCCGGAAAGGGTGCTTCTTGGGCGCCCGCTCGACATCCCGCCAGGCAAGTCCGAGTACGACATCGTCGACTATTTCCGCGCGCTGGGCGAAAAGAACGCCACCTGGCCGAGCTTCCTTGGCGCGGGTGTCTACCGCCACTACCGGCCGGTGATGTGCGACGTCGTCGTGTCGCGCGGGGAATTCCTCACTTCCTACACGCCCTACCAGGCCGAGATGTCGCAGGGGACGCTGACGGCCATCTTCGAGTTCCAGACCATGATCTGCCAGCTCACCGGCATGGATGTCGCCAACGCTTCAATGTATGACGGATCCACGGCGGTGCCCGAGGCCGCGCTCATGGCGATGCGGGTCACGCAGCGCGACTCGATCCTGATCTCGCGCGCAGTGCATCCCGAGTACCGCGAGGTGCTTGCGACCAGCGCCCGCAGCCGCGACATGAAGACCGGCGAGTTCGGCTACGGCACCGAGTCCGGTGTATCCGATCTCGAGGACCTCGCCTCGAAGATCAGCGATCAGACGGCGGCGGTGATCATCCAAACGCCTAACTTCTTCGGCTGTGTCGAGAACGTGAAGGCGGCCGCCGAAATCGCGCACAGGCACGGCGCTCTGTTGGTGGTGGTGTTCGCCGAAGCGGTCTCACTCGGACTGCTCGAGCCCCCGCGCGATGCCGACATCGTGTGCGGCGAGTTGCAATCTTTCGCGATTTCACCGAGCTTCGGCGGACCCTTCGCCGGAGTGCTCGCGGCCAAAGAAAAGTACCTGCGCCAGATGCCGGGACGGCTCGTCGGCGAGACCAAAGACTCGCGCGGCAACCGCGCCTTCTGCCTCACCCTGTCCACCCGCGAGCAACACATCCGCCGCGAGAAAGCGACCTCGAACATCTGCACCAACCAGGCGCTGATCGCGCTGATGGCCACGGTGTTCATGACGGTGTACGGAAAGGAGGGCCTGCGCGAGCTCGCCGGACAGAATCTCGCCAAGGCGCACTACCTCGGCGCGGCGCTCCCCAGGCGCTTCAGCTCGCCGTACTTTAACGAAGTGGTGGTGCGGAACACGGATCCCGCCGCCGCCAACCGCGCGCTCGCCGGCCGCAAGATCATCGGTGGACTTGAGCTCGGGCGCTTTTACCCCGAATTATCCGACTGCCTGCTGCTGTGCGCGACCGAAATGTCGAAGAAAGCCGACATCGACCAGGTTGTGGAGGTGCTCCGTTGATCCGTAAAGTTCGAAACCATCTGAACCCCGAAGAGGGACTGGTATTCGAGATCTCCTCGCCCGGCAAGAAAGCCTACCAGTTGCCGGACCTTGATGTCCCCGCGGTCGACCCCGCCCAGGCTCTGGGACCGGCGAACGTGCGGCGGGAGATCGAGCATTTCCCCGAGATCAGCGAGGTGGAGACAATCCGCCACTTCACGCGCCTGTCCGCGCAGAACTACGCGATCGATTTCGGCTGCTACCCGCTTGGATCGTGCACGATGAAGTACAACCCGCGCGTGAACGAGTTGGTGGCGCGGACTGAAGGGCTCGCCTGGGCCCATCCGTATCAGCCGGAAGCGCTCGCCCAGGGTTGCCTCGAAGTGATCGACGTGCTGGAGCGCTACCTGTGCGAGGTCACCGGAATGGATGCGGTGTCCCTGCAGCCCGCGGCTGGCGCGCACGGCGAATGGACCGGAATCATGTTGGTTCGCGCGCTGCATGAGAGCCGCGGCAATCCGCGCAAGAAGATCCTGGTGCCGGACTCCGCGCACGGGACCAATCCCGCCACTGCCGCCATGTGCGGATATGACGTGGAAAGTATCAAGTCCAACGACCGCGGCCTGATCGACCTCGAAGCCGTCGCGCGCGCGGCGAACGAAGATGTCGCGGCGATGATGATCACCAACCCGAACACGCTCGGGATCTTCGAGGAGAACATCGACAAGGCCGCTGCGATCCTGCACGAAAAGGGCGCGATGGTCTACATGGACGGCGCGAATATGAACGCGCTGGTAGGCATCTCGCGGCCCGGCGATTTCGGCGTCGACGTGATGCACCTGAACCTGCACAAGACGTTCTCGACTCCCCACGGCGGAGGCGGTCCGGGCGCTGGCCCCGTCGCGGTCCGCAGCCATCTCGAACCCTTCCTTCCGATTCCGCGTGTCAAGCGCAACGGCGCCGCGCTGGCGTTCGACTACGACCGTCCACAGTCGATCGGCAAGGTCCGCGCGTTCTATGGCAACTTCGGAGTGCTGGTCCGCGCTCTCGCCTACACGCTCGCCCACGGCGGGCCCGGGCTTCGCAACGCCACGATGGACGCGATCCTCAACGCGAACTATGTCCGCACGCGCCTGCAGGACTACTACGACATGCCCTACGACTCGCCGTCCATGCACGAGTGCGTGTTCAGCGACGACCGGCAGTCGGCCAAGGGCGTCAAGACCGGCGACATCGCCAAGCGGCTCATCGACTACGGATTCCACCCCTACACCGTCAGCTTCCCGCTGATCGTGCACGGGGCGCTGATGATCGAGCCAACTGAGACCGAGCCCAAGCAGGAACTCGATCTGCTTGCCGACGCGCTCATCGACATCGCGCGCGAGATTGACGACGATCCGAACCTGGTCAAGACCGCGCCGCACGGGACGCGCGTCAGCCGGGTGGATGAGGTGACGGCGGCCCGCAAGCCGATTCTCCGCTGGCGGCCGTGAGGCAGCTTCTCCTCCTCTTCGTTCTCACCCTCGCAATCCGGCTTCCGTTCCTGAACCACCCGATCCAGGGTGACGATGTGTTTTTCCTGTCGGTCGCACAGCGCGCGCAGATCGATCCGGCGCGGCCGAATCACTTCATCCATCGTGCCAGCGGCATTGATGTCGACATGCGCGGACACCTCCACCCCCCGGGCAACTCCTGGATCCTCGCGGGACTCCTCGGCTTGTGGGGCGACGTACGCGAGCTGTGGTTCCATGCCGCTTACCTCGTGTTTTCGCTCGGTGCCGTGGGGTTCGCCTGGATGCTCGCGCGGCGCTTCGCGGCGGATCCGCTTGCGGCGGTGCTGGTGTTCATCGCGACACCGGCGTTCGTGATCAACGGCAACTCGCTCGAATCGGATGTCCCGTTTTTGTGCTTCTGGCTGGGCGCGGTGGCGTTGTGGGTGGAGGGGAGGCCCTGGACGTCAGCGGGATTCATGGCCGCGGCGGCGCTGACCTCCTACCAGGCGGTCGCGCTGATCCCCGTCCTGGCGGCGTATTCGTGGACCCAGCCGCGGCGGAGATCGCTGGCGCTGCTGTTGACGCCGGCCGTTGTGCTGGCGGCGTGGCAGGTATACCAGTGGATGGCGACGGGCGCCGCGCCGGTGGCAGTGGCGCAGGGATACCTGTTGGCGCACCAGCATCAGTCGCTGGGGAACAAGGTGAAGAACGCGGTGTCGATGGTGACGCACCTGGGCTGGATGGGGAGTCCGGCGCTGCACTTGCATTGGGCGGCGGTCCCGGTGGCGGCGCTGGGGGCGTGGCTCGTGGACGCGAGTCCGCTGTATTGGATCCCGTTCGGATGCGGCGCGGTGGTGCTGGCGCGGGGCGGCATGACGGGATTTCCGCGGCAATGGCTGCTGTTGTTTTTCGGCGCGGCGGTGGTGATCTTTTTCGCGGGCTCGGCGCGGTATTTGTTGCCGCTGGCGCTGCCGCTGGCGATCCTGACGGCGAACCGGTTCGAAGGACGGCGGGGGATCCTGCTGGCGGCGACCGGAGTCCATCTCGCCCTGGGACTCGTGCTGGCGGCGGCCAACCAGCAGCACTGGTCCGGATACCAGCGGTTGGTGGAGAACCGGGCGAAGAGCTTCGTCCACAAGCGCGTCTGGACTAACGCGGAGTGGGGACTGCGCTACTACGCCGAGTCCGCGGGCGTGCGTCCGATGCTGCACGGGCAGCCGCTGCGGCCGGGGGATTTGGTGCTGACGAGCGCGCTGGGGCCGCGGATCCTGGCCAACCCCGGCGCCGGACTGTTCGCGCCGTTGGGTGAGGATCCGGTCCGGCCGGGGCTCCCGTTCCGGTTGCTGGGGTTGGGGTCGAGGTCCGGTTACTCGACGAATTTGGGCGGGTTCCGGGCGTTTGATGTAACTTGGGCTCCGGCCGATACAGTAAGGTTGGAGACGGTGATCGCGCGGAGTCCGATGCTGAGTTACGTGGCGATGGGGGATGCGGAGGCGGAGCGGCACCTGGTAGAGGGAGTGTATGCGTTGGAGCCGGGCGGATGGCGGTGGTCGGCGGGGCGGGCGGCGGTGATCCTGCGGCGGCCGGAACGTGCGGCGGGGGTGTCGGCGGAGTTCCGGTTGACGGAGCATGCGGCGGGGGCCGAGGTCGCGCTGATGGTGGATGGGGTGCGGGTGGCGGGGGAGACGTACAGGCAGGCTGGGCTGTATACGCTGCGGTCTTCGGGTCCGGTGGTGGTGGCGGGGGAGGCGGCGAATTTGGTGATTGTGTCGAGCCGGCCGTTCCGGGTCCCACCGGATGATCGTGAGTTGGGGTTGATTCTGGTGGGGGCGGGGTTCGTGCGCTGACCGCGGCGCTTCATCTCCATCGGGTGCGGGACCACGGAACTTCCGAGCAACCGTGCGGTAGAATAACCGCATGCCCGGCGTCCGAGAGTTACTAACCGCCGGAGCCGCCGCGCTCACCGGATCCCCGGGCATCCTGATCGGACCCACACTCGCTACTCTCGCCAAGTGGGCGGTGACTGGAAAACCCGCGGAGGCGCTGGGCGACGCGGTGGCAAGCGTGTTCTCCGACCTCGCGGCAGAGTCCGCCGAGGACGCCATCGAGCGCATCAGCGCGGGATCCAGCGGCGACCTCGAACGCATCCTCGCGCTCGCCATCCGCGACGCACTGCGCATCGCCTACAAGAACCTGAAGGCCTGGCCCGAGTGGTTCGTCGCCTGGGACGCCCGCCTGTCGGACGCGTTGAAATCGCCTGAGGCCACCGAGTCCCTGTTCCATTCCGAGACTCCCGCGAATCCGGTGTATCTCGCGCAGGCACCCGCCGCGGAATGGTGGGAGAAGTTCGAGCCGGTGCTGGTCCGGTGGGCAGGCGAGTGGAGCGCGCCGCCGCCCGTGCTGGTGTTGCCTCCGCTGCTGCGGGACCACCTTACAGCGAATCTCCAGCCGTACACCCACGCCGCCGTGCTCCACCTGCTCCGCGGCGAGGCGAATCAGCGCGCCTGGGTCGCGTATCAGCAGCGGTTCCTCGAACGTATCGCGGCGCAACTGCCCGCGGATTCCGGCAAGGAAATCCGCGCGATCGACGTCAAACTGGACGACCTCAAGAGCGACATCGCGAAGCTCAGCGAGCAGGTGGAGCGGCTGGCGCATCCGCTGATCCCCATCGCCACGGTGGCGCGGCGGACTCCGACGGGCAGGATGCGGTCCGACCTCGACCTGCTCGACCCCTACCGCCGCACGGTCCGCTATCAGGGCCGGGAGTCCCAGTTGGATTCGATGCTCCAGTGGGTGGCCAGCGCGCGCCAACCCATCTCGATCCGGGTGGTGGTGGGCCGCGCCGGGTCCGGCAAGACGCGGTTCGCGATCGAGTTGCTCAACCTGCTGGAGGAACGCCATCCGGGCTGGTTCAGCGCGGGGTTCCTTCCCAAGCCGGAGCTGGATCAGGGCGCGCCGCGCACCTGGCGGTGGGACCGCCCGACGCTCGTTGTGCTCGACTATGCCTCAGCGGTGTTGACGCCACTCCGCGCATGGTTCGACGCGCTGAGCCGGTTGGAGGAGCAGGAGCATCCGCTGCGGATCCTGCTGCTCGACCGGCAGGCGGGCTCGCTTGAATCGTTGCGGAATCCGTCGTGGGGCCACGCGGATCTGTTTGATGACACGAAGCCGGACCCGCTGGAAGAGATCGAAGACATCGAGCAGCGCCGCGAGCAGTTGAAGGCGATGCTGCACGCGGCGGCCACGCGGCGCGGCGTGCCGATGCCGGTGCCGCCTCCACCTGGGACCAACGGCGAGTTCGAGCGGCGCCTCGCGCTGCCGCTGTTCGCCGATCCGTTGTGTGTCCAGATGGCGGCCTTGGCGAGTTTCGCGGGGGACGGTCCGCCGCGGGTGGTGGAGGCGATGGCGATGAACCGGACCGGCCTCGCGTTCGCGCTGGCGGAGATGGAACGGGCGCGGCTGCGGCGATTCGCGGGCGATGGGGTGTCGCCGGAATTCCTGACGCATCTCGCCGTGTGCGTCACCTTGACCGGGGGACTGGAGGAAGCGGAGGTCGACGAAGCCGCCGCGCGGGAGGCGAAGGCGTTTGGGAGCGGGGCATCGTTGGAGTCCTGCCGGGAGGCGGTGAAGCGGGCGATGGGGGGCGGGGGCGGGCTGCTCCCGGTGAAGCCGGATATCATCGGCGAGGCGGTGGTGATGTTGGGGACCCAAAATGAGGCGGGCTCTGGTGCAAATTCCGAGTCGAGCCAAATTCGGTAACGGCCGACGTCTCGATCGAACCCGACTCCGATCACGCAGCCAACGCGG
>VFZX01000358.1 GCA_016871015.1 Acidobacteriota bacterium
CCACCGGTGGCGCTCCGTCGCGTCGGCGCCCTTTGCACAATCGGGATTAGTGTGTCCACAGGTTCCGCTCTCGCGGCGTGGAAGGCCGCGGGACCCTTCGGTGGAGCCGTGGAAGCGGTTGCTTCGCTGCATCAGCCTGGTCACGCGTTGGCCGGAACCCCGTCCGCCCTGCTGTTCCGGACATCCAACGCGGGCCGCGACTGGACGCGGGTTCCCTTTCCCGCGGAGTTGAACTCCACGCTGCATGCGCTGTTCGCTGATCCAGCGCGGCCGGAACGGTGGCTCGCGGCGGTGTCGCCCGAATCCCCGGGTGGTTCGGGACTCTGGCGGACCACCGACGCCGGCGCATCCTGGAAGCCGGTCGAGGAGTTCCGGGGTAAGAACGTTTGGGCGTTGGCCGGATTCCCAGCAGATCCGGCGATTGCCGCCGCCGGAGCGAGCGATGGAGTCTATCGCAGCCGCGACGGAGGCGCATCCTGGACCCGCCTTCCCGCTGACCGGCCCGAAGAGCTCCGGCCCGTGGTGTCACTTGCGTTCGATCCGCGCTCACCGGACCGGCTGTTCGTCGGCACTACGCATCTACCGTGGCGTACGGATGACGCCGGAGCGCACTGGGAGTCCGCGCATCAGGGCATGCTCGACGATTCCGACGTGTTCGCGATCCACGTGGACCAGCGGGACCCGCTCCGCGTCCTCGCCAGCGCCTGTTCGGGCATGTATTCGAGCACGGATGGCGGCCGCAAATGGACCCGGTTGCGTGGTTCGGCGGACGCGTCGATGCGCACCTATGTGATTCTGCGCAGTCCGGAGGATCCCGGTGTCGTGCTCGCGGGGACCTCGCACGGACTGATCCGCTCCGCTGATCGTGGCGCCACGTGGAAGGAAGTGCTTCCCCATCGAATCAAGTCGCTGACCTTCGACGGATCGAGCGGCATGGGCCTGTTCGCCGCCACCAGTGCCGGTGTGTTCCACTCGGCCGACAGCGGCGTGACTTTTCAAGAGGCGAACACCGGGCTCGCAGCCAGAGACGTGCGGGTGATCGCACTGGCTGGCGCCAGCGTGGCGGTCTCGAACGGTGGCGTGACTGTCCTGGGCGAAGATGGGTCCTGGACCAAAACCGGCGGCCCTCCGTTCATCGCTCTGGCTGCGCTGCCTGAGGGGGGAATGGCTGGAATCACGCCGTCTTCGGCGTATCAGCGTGTGCGCGGCCGTTGGGTTCCGGTGCCCAAGCCGCCTGGACGGCTCCAGTCGATTGCGTTCCGCGATGCGGCGCTCTGGATCGGCACCACCACAGGATTGTACCGCCGGACCACAAAGGCGCCCGCCTGGACTCTCGCGTCTCCACGATTCAAGGGACAGGCAGTGCACTTCACCGACGGCGTCTGTGCCAACGGCCGGGGTGTAGCTATGGTGCGGTCCGCCGCGGGCTGGGCTCTCATGAGCCCCCCCGCACCGGGAGCCGAGTGGTATCAGACCGCGGTGTCGGGCGGCGCGGTACTCGCAGCGACTTCACATGGCGTGTTCCGCTCAACCGACTCCGGACAAAGCTGGACCGCCGCGAAAGGCACGCCTGGCGGATCCACCGCCACCGCAATTCTCGCGCATCCGACTCTACCCGGCGTAGCCTTCGCCGCGGCGGGTGAATCCGTCTACGTCTCACGCGACGGGGGCGTCAACTGGAACGCCCTCTCCGCAGCCGGGCTCGGCCCAGCGTTCGTTCGATCGCTGGCCATCGTTCCGCGCCATCCGGAACGGCTCTACGCACTGGCGGCAGCGCGTGGCATCTACATCACTGATTGGGAGAAGCAACCATGAAACGCACTGCGGCCGTGGCGATTACCGCCCTGGCGGTCTACGGCCAGGATTCAAGCGGCTTCAGCCTGAAGCGCAAGCCGGATATCGGAGTCTTCGGAGGATTTCAGAAGTTCGAGCTGTGGAGGAGTCCGTTTAAGAACAATCCCGGATCAGAGCTGATCAGCGGCGGCGTACTTGGTGCGCGCGCCAATTGGGACTTCTCGCGCCGGTGGGGAGGTGAGTTCGGATACGGGTACGGTGTGAATAACCTGCGCCTGCTGCGTCAAGGCCTTCCGAGCATCGACTTCGGTGCACGGAACCATCACTTGTCACTGAATCCCGTGTTCCACCTCATGGGCCCGGATTCAAAGATCCGCCCGTTTGTGACGGCCGGCGTAGGTGTGATGTGGTTCAATCCCACCGGCGATGCGCGGCAGCAGGCGCAGCGGCCAGAGCTGGCCGTACTCGGAACCGGCCAGCTCGACACCAAGACCGCACCGGCGTTCAACTGGGGCGGCGGAGTCAAGTACAACATGAACCGCCTGCTGCAACTGCGGCTGGACGCGCGCAACGTGCTCACGCAGTGGCCGCACTTCATGCTGCCCGGCGGCCCCCCCGTTCCGGGCGGAGTCTTCATCGCCCAGAAGGGCGTGGCCAGCGGACTGCAACTGACTGGCGGCGTCGGACTGCGGCTGAGCGGTGACTACGAAGCATCCAAGGCGAAGCGCTTCAAGCTCAATCTGGCGACCGAGGGCTCCAAGGTCCTGGCCGGCGTCACCCGGACCGTCACAGCAAGCACCGATCTCCCGTCCACCGTCACTCCTCAATACCAGTGGACGCGGAACGGACAGGCCACCGGAGAGAAGGGACCCGTTTACAACTTCACCGAAACTGCGCCGGGCAATTACCAGATCTGCGCGGCGGCGTCAGCGCCGCGCTACGCGGCGGCCACGGAGTGCGTCCAGTTCGAGGTGACCGAGCCGCCCAAGCCCATGGTGGTCACTGTGTCGTCGAACCAGACCCAACTCCTACCTGACGCCTCCGCCGCGGTCCAGGCCTCGTCGAACACGCAAGGTGCGAGTTTCAGGTGGACCGTCAACGGCTCTCCCGTCCCCGGCACCGGCGCCAACTATCAATTCAATGCCGCCGGACGGGCCCCGGGCAGCTATCGCGTCTGCGCGACCGGCTCGGCGCCCGGGCAGCCTGAAGGAACCGGGTGCACCACGATCGTTGTCCGCGACTGCGGCAAACCCGGCATCTCGATCCCCGGAGGATCGTCCGAAATCATGGCTGGCACGCGCTCCAATCTGCCCTTCTCCGCCACGCCGAATGCGTGCGGCACGCCGGTGCAGATTTCCTATCAAACTTCTGAAGGGACGGTAACCCAGCAGCCGGGCGGCGCCATGTTCGACTCGAGCTCGGTGCGGTTCGACATGACGGACCGCTCGAAGCTCCGGCAACGGACCGTGACTGTCACCGCCACCGCCAAGGACCAGTACAACAACACCGCCACGGCCCAGCACCGTGTCACCGTGAAACTCCCGCCGATGGCGCAACGGCTCGATGACCTCGTATTCGCGCAAGGCAGCTCGCGGGTCAACAACTGCGCCAAGCGGCTGCTGCTCGACGTTCTTGCACAGAAGCTCCAACAGGATCCGAACTCCAAGGTAGTACTGATCGGTTATTCTCACGAGTCGGAGAGCCGGACCCGTGAGGCGGTCCGGACGCGCAAGGGCGGCCGCCGCGTGGCACGCCCGGTGCAGATTGATCGATCGCGCGTGCTGAATGCCGCCGCGGCCCTAAGCGCAGGCAAGGCGACTTGTGCCTCCATCGACATGAGCCGCATCAAGGTGAGTTTCGCTGGAACGGCCACGGGCTCCGAACCGCGCGTCGACTTCTGCGGCGCCAGCACGCGGCCGCGTTCGGCCCTTGCGGTCAAGCCCGACCCGAGAATCACCCAGCGGCGCGTCGAGATCTGGATCGTGCCGGATGGCGCAGCAATGCCCTCCCCCGGTTCGATGATCGGTGACGCACCCACCGCAGCCGTCAAGGCGCTCGGCTGCCCGAGGTAACCTGGTCCGGAACCTGATATCTTCGTACCGTGGTTCGCGCGGCCGCCCTGATTCTCACTCCGGTCCTGTGCGCGGCTCCCGGTCCGGTGCAGCCGCTCCTCGAACGCTATTGCTACGGGTGTCATAGCTCGAAGGCGCGCACGGGTAGCTTCGACGTCGAGGCTCTCTCGAAGGCGGACTTCCTGCCTGAATTCCGCCGCTGGGAAACAGCCGCGGAGCAGGTCTTCACGCATACGATGCCGCCGGCCTCAGCCCGTCAGCCAACTCCGGCTGAGCGCAACGCCATCGTCTCTTGGATCGACCGGCAAGTTGGGACCGCGCCCCTTCCGCCGGGTTCGCGCCCGGAAGGCCCCGCGCTCCGCCGCATGACCCGGTACGAATACCGCCACGCGATCCGGAAACTCACTGGGATCCCGCTGGACTTGAGCGGCTACCTGCCGCCCGACGGCGCGAGCCAGGATGGGCTGCCGAACAACGCGGGAACGCTGTTCCTTTCGGGTCCGCAGTTGGAGAAGCTGCTGGCCGCCTCTGAGCAGTTGATGAGCCACGCCGAGTTCTCGCCCGTGGGTGGTCTGCGGTTCCACGAGGAGGCACGCGGCGACCAACGGCACGAGGAACGGATCCATGAGGCCGCCGTCCGATTGGCAGCGGCATACTTCCCCGCGGTGGACAAGCATGTCGAGCCGGCGCGGATCGCCGGGTTGCAGGCATATCAGAAGCGCGATTGGGCCGCGGAGGCAATTGCGGGCGGAGGAACAGCCGAGGACTTCGCTAAGTACCGGCACTACTTCGCACCGCTGTTCGAGGAGCGCGATCCGGAGCGCTTGCGTGCAATCGCGCGTGCGATGCGCTCCCACGACGACCACATTGAGTACCTGCGCGTGGGAGACCACACCACCCGCTTCGACGTGAATGTCGCCGGACGCGCCAACGTGTACCTGCTCGCGACTGATGCCGGTGACGGCAGCACCAACGACTTTGCCGCGTGGCTTGACGCGACTTTCCACTTCGCGGGGGGAACGTCACGTCCCGCCGCGGAGCATGTTCTGGAAGGGGATGTGGTTCGCAATGCCTCCTCCGACCGCAGCCCGCTCCACATTTTCGTCCAGGCGAGTGATCTCCGCGGCATCCGCGACCGGCTGTTCAAAGATCCGGCTACGATGAACCGCAACAATCCGCTCTATCGCGACAACACGATCGAGTGGAGTTCCGCGCTCTCGGTGAAGGCGCCCGCGCTTGTGGCTCTTAAGGTCCCGCCCGGAGCACAGCGGTTCACGGTCCGGGGCGCGATGCAGGACTTGGCGCGCAAGAGTCCCGCCGGGATGGTCCAGCTTGTGGTGAGCACGCAGCGTCCGGCCTCAACCGCGTTCATTCCGGGCGAGCGGCTGACGATCGCTAACCGCACGCAGCAACAGAGCCTGCGGCGCTATTACGACAACCTGATCACGAAGCATTTCCCGAGCCCCACCTCGTGGATCCGCGCCCTCGACGATCATCTCGTGCAGCCGGCCACCGGTGTGATCCACCTGCACCCGGAAGAGGTGATCAAGCGGATTCCGGACACGGCGCGGACCGAGCGCGAGGAATTGGCGCGGTTGTGGCGCGAGTACGTGCTGCTGGCGTCGGAGCCGCGAATCGTGCGGGAGCGGGCTGAGATGCTGCTCAACGGCGAGTACCGCCGCCTGATGAGCCGGAAGGCGTTCACCGTCAAGGGCCGCGAATTGACGTTCGCGGAAGTGCGGGAGCTGGCAAGCCAGGAGATCAAGGACGAGGTCACGGTGCTCGATGGGCTTGCCGGCCAGGGCCCTCGCGATCTGCGATCCGCTGCTGAGCGGCATCTGGCAGCGTTCGCCATGCGCGCATGGCGGCGGCCGGCCACTGCCCCGGAAATCGACCACCTGATGGGCTTGTACAGCTCGGCGCTCGCGGGCGGCCGGGCCACGGCTCAGGACGCCGTGCGGTTCGCCGCGCAGTCCGTGGTCGCCGCGCCCGCGTTCCTGTATGTTCGCGGGGATCCGATGCCCGGCGATCCGGACGCGCTCGCCGAGCAATTCATCGGAAGCTGGCTGCGATTCCGTGAGATCGCCGACCATGACCAGCCGGGCGAGAAAGTCCGGCAGGCGATGTATCAGGAAGCGCTGCATTTTACCCGGGCAATCTTCAGGGAAGACCGTAGCATCCTCGAATTCCTCGATGCCAACTACACCTATTTGAACGAAGACCTCGCGGCTCACTACGGAATCCGTGCGGTCCGCGGACCCGGGTTCCGGCGCGTCACGGTGGATCCGGCACAGCGCGGCGGACTGCTGGGGATGGGCGCGATCCTCACGCTCACCTCGCATCCCAACCGTACCTCGCCGGTCGCGCGAGGTGTCTACGTGCTCAAAGAGCTGTTGGGTGCGCCACCCCCGCCACCTCCGCCAAACGCGTCGAACGAGTTCGAGGAGAAGTCCGCGGCCAGCGGGCTGTCGATGCGGAAGCAACTGGAGATGCACCGCGCCAATCCGGCATGCGCATCCTGCCACCGGCGCGTTGATCCGGTCGGTTTCGCACTTGAGAATTTTGACCCGCACGGCCGTATTCGCGCGACCGAAGATACCCGCACCGCCATGGCCGACGGCCGTCCCGTCACTTCCTTCGCCGGACTCAAGCGGACCTTGCTCACCGGCCGCGAGCGGAACCTGTTTGTGCGCACCTTCTGCCGCCAACTATTGGCCTACAAGATGGGACGGGCGATATCCTACCATGACCTGGCAGTATTGCGTAGAATGGAAGCGGCCCTTCAGTCCGCTGGATTCCGCCCGTCTGCGGCGTTGCGGGCACTGGATGATAGTTTGCGTTCCGGGAGCACACGATGAAGCACATCAACAGACGCCGGTTCCTGCAAGCAGCGGGAGTCTCGATCGGACTGCCTTGGCTCGAAGCCTCGGAGACCCGCCCGCCGACCCGCTTCGCGACGCTTTTCTTCCCAAACGGCGTCTCGGTGGCCGAATGGGGCGCCACGGGCGAGGGTCCGGCGATGAAGCTCAAGGGCCTGCTGTCGCCACTGGAGCTGTTGAAGCACAAGCTGATCGTCCCTTCCGGACTGTGGCACGAGCGTCTGGAGCAGCGGCCCGGCCACGACGGCAAGACCTCGGGATTCCTCACCGGCGTTGAGAACTACAAGCTTGAAGGAAACCGGCTGAAGCTGGGCGTGTCGATCGACCAGTTGATCGCGCGGTCGATCGGCAACGAGACTCCACTGCCGTCCCTTTGCCTGGGCATCAAGCCCGACACGACCACGCAACTCGACCTCATTCCGATCTTCCGCTCCTACATCTCGTGGGCGGCCGAGTCGCAGCCTGCTCCCAAAGAAATCGACCCACGCTTCGCGTTCGACCGGCTGTTCGACAACGGCGAGCGGGCACGGCGGAACAAGAGTATTCTGGACGCGGTGCTCGATCAGGCGAAGTCGATGCGGACCGGGGTGAGCGGCCAGGACGGAAAGAAGCTCGATGAGTTCTTTGAGTCGGTCCGCGACGTGGAAAAGCGCGTCGAGAAGGCGGACGGGCCGGCGGGCAAGTCCCGGTGGCAGCCCGCTTCCGCGCCCGCGCCGGTGCGCCCCACAATCCGGCCCGATGACCGTGAGCCGCACACGCGGTTGATGCTGGACATGATCGTGCTTGCGTTTCGCATGAACAAGACGCGCGTCGCCACGTTCATGTACGACAACGGCGGGTGCACGGGCAACTTCAGTTTCCTGCCGGGTGTCACGGAAGAGTGGCACGCAGCGTCGCACCATCGCGACCGGCCGGAGATCCGCGCGCAGTATGAAGCGATCAACCGGTGGCACGTTGCGCAGTTGGCGTACCTGCTCAAGTCCATGGACGAGGTGGATGAGGGCGGTGAATCGCTGCTCGATCACTCGATGGTGCTGTGGGGATCGGGGCTGGCGGACGGCAACCGGCACACGGCGGACAATCTGCCGCTGCTGTTTGCGGGTGGCGGCAGCGGGACCCTCCGGACTGGGCGCGCGGTCGACTATCCGAAGCACACGCCGTTTGCGCGGCTGCTGATTTCGATCGCGTCGCGGATGGGGGTTCGCGTGAACAGCTTCGCCGACGCCACGCAAGAGTTGAGCGGATTGGCGTAGCCCTCTTGCTGAATCATCCTGTAACGCTGGTGCAGCCGCCGTCACTTAGACAGCGGAGGTGTTCCAATGCGTCTTGCGATCGCCGTGATTTTGGCCGCCGCGATGCCCTTGGCCGCGGGCCATGTGTTGGGAAAGATCACATTTGCCGGGAGACCGCTCGGTGGCGCGAGGGTGACCGTGTGCGACAACCCCGGCACCACCGACGGGGATGGCGCCTATCGGGTCGTCGTGCCCAACACAGGAGCTTGCACGATCACGG
>VFZX01000359.1 GCA_016871015.1 Acidobacteriota bacterium
CGGGATGCTCTACCGGCAGATCGCCGCCTCACTCGGTGTGACCGTTTCCACGGTTGAGTCGGCCCTGGCCCGGGCAATTCGGAAGATCATGACGGAAGCCTGCTGACGATGCCAGTAAACGCCTTCCGCTGGCTGGACCGGCTGCATCTTTCCGACAGGGAATTGGTGCGGTTTCTCGATCCGGAGCGGCGTCCCGCTCCCGACGACAGAACAAGCCGCCACTTGGGCCGTTGCGAGCGTTGCCGCCTCGATCTGGCGCGAATGGAAGGTGCACTGCGGGACGTCGCCCTGGCGCCGGGCGTGCCCGCCGGCTTCGACCTTTCGCCCGCTCGCCGGAGACTCTCCTTGCGGTGGGCCGCGGGCCTCACCGGCGTTGCCGCTGTCGCCGGTTCGATCCTGACGTTCGCGCTCTTCCCCGATTCAACGTCCGGCCGGGCTACACCGGGATTTCCAGCCGTCGCATCGGAACCGCGCGCCTCCGGTCCGGCCGGCCTGTCGCAACCGCCCACTAAACGCAACGCCACGGCGAGCGCGTTCCCGCGGACCTCCGGGCCGGACGCGAACGAGTGGGACTCCGCGGAAATCGACGCGCGGTACGCCGTACACACCGCGTGCGAATGCCTGGGGCAACTTCTCGAGGTAACCACGCAAAACGGCAGGATCCGGGTGGAAGGCGCCGTGACCGATTTCCGCCGGCGCGATGCGGTTGCGGCGGCCCTGCGGGGCATGACCAACGTCGAACTCAAAGTGTGGACCTACGAGGAGAGTGCCGAATCGCGTTTTTTTGCGTGCGGCCCAAGGCCGGGAGGAGAATCGGAGGCTGCCGGAGGAGCCGAATTCTCGCGGCTGTTGAGCGCCTATTTCGCCCCCGGTGGGGAACGGGCAGCGTTAGCCGCTGTGCCTTTGGCCGCCGAACTCGCTCTCTACAATTCTCGTACCGCGGTCGCGGAAACACAGGCCCTGCGGAAACTGGCCGCAAGATACCCTGTTGCGGTTTGCTCGCGCCTGACGCCCCGCGCCAGCGGGCTCCTTCGGACCATGGCCGCCGACTACGTGAGCCGTATCGAGAGCCACATGGCGATGTGGCGGGATGTGGCGGATGCGGCCGCGGGCCGGCTGGCCTCTCAGGCGGGCCGAATCGATCGTGAGCAGGTTTCCGCCTCCTCTCGGCCCTGGCAGACCGAGGTAGCAGGTCTCGGCCGCGCCGTAGAGATAGCCGACACCTTGACGCGCCGCTTGCTCGGCGGCGAATCGCTACCACAGAAGGAGTTGGCCGAGGCGGCGACTGGCCTGCACGCGGTTCTCGCCGAACTTGGCGCACGCTGCGGCCGGGCATCCGCGGATTTGGCTCTGGGGCCCGGCAGTGCGATCAACCCCTGAGCCAGCAGACTGCTAAAATTCTTTGTCGTAAAAGGTTCCAGGGCGGAGTCTTGTATACAATGCGGGTTGGGTCTATCTGTTGCGAGCCGCAGAAACATTCGACAGGGAGATCACTCAATGAGTCTGCGAAACAGGGCCAGTGCCGTGCTGCTGGCTGGGTTGCTCGCCGCAACGGGTTTGAACGCGCAGAGCCAGCGAAGCAGCGTCACCGGGCGGATCATGGATCCGTCGGGAGCTACTGTCTCGGCCGCGAAGATCGACATCACCAACGATGCGACCAACGTCAAGTTCGACACCGTTTCAAGCGAGGTCGGGTACTATCAATTCCTGCTGCTGCCCTACGGCTCGTATACGTTGCGGGTGAACTCCGCTGGGTTCCGTCAATACACTCTGACCGGCATCTCGCTCGTGACGGCCACCACCGCGAACCTGGACATCACCCTGACCGTGCAGTCGCAAGCCGAGGAAGTGACCGTTCAGGCAGCCGCGCCCCTTCTCGAGGCGGGCACCTCATCGGTCGGAGTGGCGCTCGAGCAGGCGATCAAGGACGAGATTCCTCTGCTGGTCTCGGGCGGCAAGCGCAATCCGGTCGGGCTGTTCCAAACCAACTCGACCTTCGCCGAACAGCCCCTGTACGGCGGACACGGCACGTTCGGCGGCGGCAGGGCTTCTTCGAACGCGATCCTGCTCGACGGGCAAGCGCCCGACACGACCTCCGTCAACGTAGGCTCTGGTTCCCTCCCCTCCGTGGAGTCGCTCGGCGAGTTCAAGATCCTCCAAAATTCGATTCCCGCCGAATACGGCCGCACCGGCGGCGTGACCGCGACGTTCGCCACCAAGTCCGGCACCAATGCCTTTCACGGCGCGGGTTACGAATACCTTCGGAACGATAAACTCAACGCGCGTCCCTGGCAGGCGGCTGCCCGGGAAGTCGAAAAGCAGAATGAGTACGGCGTCGCAGTGGGTGGTCCCGTCTACATTCCCAAGCTCTACAACGGCAAGAACAAGACCTTCTTTTTCAACAATCTGACGGCCTACAAACGGCGCATCTCCGCGGCCAGCGGGTTCCTGAGCTTGCCGACGGACCCGATGCGGCAGGGCGACTTCTCCGAGGCCGGCAACCTCCCGATCTACGACCGGCTCGACCAGCGAGACACCGCCGGGCGCGTAACGTTCGGGCAGTTCCCCGGAAACCGGATCCCCGCATCGCGCCAGAGCCGGGTCAGCAAGTACTTCCTGGACAACGTTCTGCCCAAGCCGAACGGTCCCGGAATTATCAACAACTTCCTCGGCGTTGCGCCCTCCAAGGTCGACAACTGGGACAATACCATCAAGATCGATCAATACCTCACGGCTTCCGACAGGATCTCCGGGTTTTACGAACACAGCAACAACACTGGCTTCGGCGGAAACGTCCTCGGCGCTTCGTTCGGATCGAGCGGGGTCACCAAGCTGCACCGCACGCGGTTCGATTGGACCCGGAACTACGGCCCCGCGGTCGTCCAGCAGGTCCTGGCGGGATTCACGCGGAATTTCGGCGGCAGTGTCGCCAACAACGCCAATGACGACATCGGACGCAAGGCCGGTATCACCGGAACGCTCGATCCCCGATGCCCCACAATCGAGTTCAACTACACCCGTTTCAACGCCATGCGGGTCTGCAATGTGCCCGAGTCCGTTCGCGAGAACTGGGTGCCAACGATCGACTATAGCCTCACCTGGAACCGCGCCAAACACACGATCAAGATGGGCGCCACCTACGTCAAGTGGATCGACGACTTCCGCGCCGCGTCCATCGGGTCCGTAGACAGCGCCACGGGGTGGTACAACTTCGGAGGCGGCCGGCGCAGGGGCGGTGGCATCAACGATCACGGATTCGAGATGAACACGTCGCAGACGGACTTCTCCGGCGGCGCCACCTACGCGGACTTCTTCCTTGGCCTGCCCGCGAGCGCCGAACTCGGCGCGCCCAATATCGCCAATCACCGTGAAGCGTACTTCGCCATGTTCGTCCAGGACGACTGGCGCGTGACGCGAAAATTGACCCTGAACCTCGGCCTCCGTTGGGATCTCAATATTCCATACAGCGAAGTGCAAGGACGCATCACAACCTTCGATGTCAACAAACCCAATACCGCCGCGGGTGGGTTGCCTGGAGCGCTGGCGTTCTACGGTGTCGGCGAAGGGCGCATTGGCCGCAACCGGCCGGGAACGATCCATTACAACAACTTCGGGCCTCGCCTCGGCTTCGCCTATCAGTTGAACAGCAAGACCGTGGTGCGCGGATTCGCCGGAATGGTTGCCCAAGGGGTCCAAACATGGGCCTATCAGTCGCACAACGTGACGGGATTCACCGCCAACGGCAGCCCGATTCTGCCCGCCAATCCGTTTGCGATCTACTACCGGTGGGACGACTCGTTTCCACAAGCTGTCCTGGGCAGGACGCCCAACCTCGATCCGACGTTCCGCAACGGCCAGAGCCTGGACCACATCCAGAATCCGGAAGACGTGGGACGGTCCCCCCAGTTGTACAACTGGAGCCTCACCGTCCAGCGCGACCTCGGCAGAGACACGGTGGTTGAGGTTGGCTACGTCGCGAATAACATGAAGAACGCTTCGGGCCGGCTCGAACTCAATCAACTGCCCACCCGGTTCTGGGGTCTCGGTCCGCTTTTGCTGAGGCCAATCAGTTCGCCGGAAGTGCGCGCCGCGGGCTTCTCCAAGCCCTACGCGGCCTTCCCCGACGCTTCGCCGTTGTTCCAGGCATTGCGGCCTTTCCCGCACATGGGGAACGTCACGGACCGGTTCACGTCGGGCAAGTCGAGCACGTACCACGCCATGAACCTCCGGGTGCAGAAGCGCTTCTCTTCGGGTTTATCGTTCCTGGTCGGCTATACGACGTCCAAGTACATCACCGATTCGCAGTGGCTCCCCGGCGCCTTCGGAGGAGCGCCCCGCGTGACCGAAAACCCCGCGCTGGACAAGGGCTTGTACCGCTTCGACGTCACGCACCGAGCCGCGATCAGCTATACGTATGAGCTTCCGGTCGGAAAGGGCAAGAAGTTTCTCGCCAGCGCATACCCCGTGGTGGACGCGGTGGTGGGTGGATGGCAGATCTCCGGCCTTCAGCACTACCAGTCCGGCCAACCCGTGTCGGCATCGAACGGATCGCTGAACCTCGGCATTCCGACCATGGGGTCGCGCGCGGATCCGATTCCCTACGAGCAGGTCCCGTTGCGCAGCAATATCGCCTGCAGCGATCTCCAGTTCGGCAACCCGGCGCGGAACTTCGTGCTGAACGCCGGCAATCCCACCCAGGCCGCCCGGACAGGCAGACCCCTCGCGTTCCGGCCCGCGGGCGACTTCCGCCTCGGTAGCGCCGCCAACGTCGATCCCAAATCGCGGCAGTGCGCACAGCTCAACGAAAACTTGTCGCTCACCAAGTCGTTTCGAATAAAAGAGGTGGTCCGCCTCAGGATAGGCGGCGAAGCGTTTAACTTGTTCAATCGCCACAGTTGGCAGACGCCGGGTTTCGGGCAGGACATCAACGGGCAGAACTACGGCGAAATCCAACCGGTGCAGCCGTTCGGGGCGCGGGCGATGCAACTGAAGTTACGTGTCGAATGGTAGACAGGACACCACGAAGTGACCCATAATCGTTGCTGTGGGACCGGCAAGCGCGTGGTGGAGCGTCACCGTCGGAATGCTGCTTCAGGCGGTTACAGGCCCCGCCGGGCAGACGTGGTCGCCTGAGCGGTTCTGGCAGCAGCGGTCCGGGTACGCCGGGTCCGAATCCTGCCGGGGCTGCCACTCCGGGATATACGAAAAGCAAGAGGCAAGCAGCCACGCACGTACGCTGCGGCCTCTTTCCGAAGTAGCCGAATTCAAGACGGGCCTTCCGTTCGAATTGCTGGATCGCGTGGGTAACGCGGGTCTCCGCTTGAGCCTCGATCCCTCCGGCTCGGTTCTCCTGTCGTCGGTACGCGGCGGCGAGGAGACCTCGGTGAGCCTTCGCTGGGCTTTCGGCGCGGGCGCCAAGGCGGTAACGCCGGTTACCGTGAATGATCGGGGCGATTACGTGGAAAGCCGCGTTTCCTGGTTTCGTGGCACCGGCGCCTTTGACCTGACCCCCGGCGCGCGCGAACGCGTCCCGGGGTCGTTTGCCGAAACCCTTGGCCAGGTCCTGTCTCACGAAGATCGTAAGAAATGTTTCGGCTGTCACACGTCCCGTCCGATGGCGGATGATCCTGTCCCGGCCAGGAACGAAATGGGAATTCGCTGCGAACGCTGCCATGGTCCGGGATTGGAGCATGTCCGCGCAGCCTCGGCGGACAGCCGCCGGTCCTCGATCTTCCATCCCCGGGATCTCACCGGATTTCGAATGGCGCAGGTATGCGGCGCCTGTCATGGACGCCCTCCGCGCGAGATCGACTTCGACGAGATCCGCCAGATTCAGGAGCGCCCGCTCGCGGCCCGTTTTCCGAGCCAGCGCCTGGTGCTCAGCCGTTGCTTCAATGAGACGGACGGCGGCCTGAAATGCACCGTTTGCCACGACCCCCACGACGATGTCGCGTCGTCCCCGGAGGCTCTCGACACTCCCTGCCGCACCTGCCACTCTCCCGGACGCAACAGCGCCGCCATCTGTCCGAAGGCCTCTTCGAATTGCTCGCGCTGCCACATGCCGAAAGCGCGTGTCCTGCACCACACCGAGTTCGCCGACCATTGGATCCGGGCAAAACCATGAAGCCCTGCATCCTCCTGTTCCTCGCCTCCCAGGTTTGCCTTGGGCAAGCCGGAGCGGCTTCCCCGGATTCAGACCTCCGGTTCATCGAGCACCGCTTCGCCGCTGCCCGCCAGGCCGAAAATCTCCGCGACTACCCCAAGGCGGAGGCAGAGTATCGCGCGATTCTCGCGAAGTTCCCCGACCGCATTCCGGAGTTGTACCAGAATCTCGGCGTGGTGCTCTATCTGCAGAAACGCAATGAAGATGCCATCGGCGTATTCCGCGAGGGAATTCGGCGAAAGAGCCGTATGCAGGGAGCGCAGCTGTTCCTGGGCATCTGCCTGTTGGCGGTCGAACAATATAAGGAGGCGCTGCCCCATCTCCAGACCGCGCACGCGATCGGCGCGACACCGGAGACCAGGAAGTACCTCGCCATCGCCCACATTCAGACCGGCAATCTCGAAGGCGCCCGCAAACTGCTGTTGGCGCGGCTGCGGGCACGCGAGGATGAGCAGGCGACGCTCTATCAACTCGGCGACCTCTACCTTCGCATGGCGAACCTGGAAGTACACAAACTGACCGATCGGGCAGCGGACCTGCGCTTCGGCCACCTTCTCGCCGGCCGCATTTTCGAAATGCAGGACTTCCACCAGTTGGCTTCGCGAGAGTATCTCCACGCCGTTCAACTGGACCCCGCCAATGCAGCGGCCCTGTTGGCGCTCTCCCGCGCTCTGTTCATACTGGGACAGGAGCAACCGGCCCGCGTGGCGCTCAAGCGCTACAACGCACTGCTCCCGGATGCGCCGCATCCAGGCTGGAACGCGGCGGATCTGCCGAAGGCTTCGCTCACCGATGTGGGCGCTCCGGTCGAATACGGCAAGATCCTGGCGTCGCTTTCCGCAGTGACGGAAGCCGATTGCTTCCTGCCGCTCCTCGATCGCGACGTCCGGGAAGCCGTGCGGGTCCGGACGCGGACGGACCGGACGGGCGCCTGGAAGGATGTCGCGCGGCATCTGCGGGTGGGCCGCTGGGCGGACGCCGCGCCGGCCATCCGGAAGCTCGGGACGCCGGCCGTTACGGTTCCGTCAAAGGACGGCTGGGTCGTCCGGTATCTTTTTGTCCGGCTGCTCATAGAGTCTGATGACTACGCGGGAGCCGAGGCTGCCTTCGAACCGTTGGGGCGCGAACCGGCACCTTCGCCAGCGATCCGGCTCCTTCGCTGGACTCTCGTTCAACATCTGAGCCTGTCCTACTTTGACCGCCTCCTTCGCGAGTACCCCGGATCGGCGCACGCGCATTTTGTACAAGCCCGGACGTGGCGCATCCGTGGAAAACGGGAGGCGCTGGAGGAATTCCGCGCCGCGATCGCCGCCGATCCGGAACAACCCGAAATCCGCATGGCGCTCGCGTCCTATCTTCTCTCGAACGCGGAATACGACGAAGCACTCGCGGTCTGCCAGCAAGAGTTGCGTCTCAATCCGTACTCGACCGCGGCGAAGGGCTGCGTCGGCAGGGTCCACATCGAGCAGCAGCGTCCCGGGGAGGGTATTCGAATGCTCGAAGAGGTCCTGCTCCGGAATCCAGGAGAAAGCGAGCTGCGGTCGGAACTGGCGCGCGCGCTCGAAATGACCGGAGAGACCGCCAAGGCCCTTGAGCAATACGAGACCGCGCTCGCTCGCGATCCCTCCCTCACACGCCTGCACTATGTGCTGAGCCGGCTCTACCGGAGGGCTGGACAACCGGATCAGGCGCAACGCCACTTACGCCTGTTCCAACAGTCGGAGGAGAACCGCCACCGCCGTTTGCGCGAACAGGTCGAACGATTCCAGAGTGGAGGTCCGGCCCGGCCCGATACGGAGAAATCCCCGTAGCTACCGGAAGCGCAGGACGCGGTCGACCACGGCATCGCGGGCTTCCCGGCTCTGGCCGTTGGGCAGCGTGACAACCACCGTCGCCTTGCCTGCCTCACCCAACCCAAAGTGGACTCTCGGGTCATTCGACGACAGATAACTCCCGGCCGTGCTCGCGAACCCATGTTGCACAAGGCCTGCGCTGGTTCGGACCGCCACTGTGCTGCCGGGCGGAGCGTCCACCTGCAGCCAATGACCCGGCCCGCCACGGTTGCGCA
>VFZX01000360.1 GCA_016871015.1 Acidobacteriota bacterium
GCCGCTGGTTGTCCTCGGCAACCCACGAAACCGCCAGCGACGGAGTTCCGTCGAGCGCCACGAGCCGGTCGAACAGAAGCAACGGCAACCGCTGCGCATCCACCGAGTCCGCCGCGGTGGGATCGAGCGCCTGCACGGTTCCGCGCAGCTCGACCGTGAGCGCGCCACCGTACCGTGGCCGCGCCGCGAGACTAACGGCCGCAAGCGACAGTAATGCGATAAGCCGCATAGTGATTCCCTGTCTGTTGAACGATCGCGGTGAGGGAGTCCTGCGACGGCCAGAGCTCGGCCACCACTCCGTTCAGACTCACTGGTTCGCTGAGAGGACGCGCGGGATCGAACGCCTGAAGCGCCGCACCCGCGGAAGTACCGGCCACCGCGATCCGCCCTTGCGCGCAAGGATGCGGAAGGCTCGCAACCACTGTTCCCCAGCCGGTGTAGCGCCCCAGTACCCCGCCCTCGGAAGAGAACCAGCGCGCCTGGTCCGCCGTGGTGACCGCGAGGAATCCGCGGTCCCACGGAGTGAAGGAGAACACCGGCGGCAGCTTGGCTGGCTGGAAGTGGTTGCGGCCGGATACCAACGGCCATGCGGGATCCGCGTTCGCCGGCTCGCACGTGAACTTGAGCGCGGGCTGCCACTCGCCCGTGCACCGCGTGTTGGCCGCATCGGCGGTGAACCGCGTGCCCTCGACTCTCAAGTGTCCACGCGCGTCCCGCGGCAGTGGACTGGCGTGCACCAGCGGCTCCGCGGCCTCGACGCGCCCAACCAGAGCCCACGCGATCCGGTCCGGATCCATCACCAGAAGTCCACCGCCCGCGGGGGCCGCATCAAGAATCCGCCCGGCTTGCTGCCAAAGCAGCGTGCGCTCCAGCCGCAGTACGGCAGGCGCCGACGCTTCTCCCGCATACGGCGCAAGAAACACGCTCGGGGGTCCGGATCCGCGCCGGACCTCAGCGACGATCAGCCGTGTGTCCTGGTTCTGCGACAGCGACACCACCACCTCCGGACGTCCTTCCGCCGCCGGACCCGTGCGCAACAGCGGCTGGAGCGTCCGTTGCGCGATAGCCACGTCACTGGCGGGCACCTGCGCAAGCGTGCGGATCCTCAAGAAACACACCTCGCGCGGCGCCAGTACGGAGTTCACGCGGCGCGCCAAGTCGTTGGCAGCTTCCTCGAGAGTCGCCGCACCAGCCACGCAGCAGTGCAGGAACACGAACAGTCTCACAGATCTTCTATCGTAACCACTGCCCACCAGGGTCCTTGGCTGGCCCCGAACAGCGCCGCCCAGTACCAGGCGGAAACGGAAGTCCACTCCTCTCCCGCACGGTCGAAAATCCGTTGCCGGACAACACATTTCAGCCACGTCTTCTCCGCGCGGAACGCGCCGCTGTCCAGGCGCGACACCCGGTAGTCTTCGCGTCGGAAAACGGCCTCGGCATCCAGCAGTTGCCGCGTGGGCCGCTCGGTGTAACGCAGCAGCACACGCTGCTTGCCGTCGTCGAACAGCGCGGACGGACCCTGGAATCCCTCCACCAGAGGCTTCTCGCGATCGCTCAACGGAACCCGCGTGAGCAGGCGGCCATTCCAGCGGTCCATCCAGCCGGGGAACATCCCGGTCAGCGGCTGTGCCTCGCCGACGGCGGAACGCACTCCCGGCATCATCAGCGCTACTCCGCTCACGCAGATCACGGAGAAGCTGCGACGCCGCGTCAGGATGTACGGATCCGCCGCCGTAGCACGCAAAGCAGCACCAGTGCCGTTCCAAACAGAATCCATGTCGCCGGCTCAGGGACTGGCGAAAGCCCCTTGTCCGGATTCAGTCCAAACGCTTTGTACTGCGCCGAGTTCTCGAGCACCACGGCACCGCTCACCGGAGTCACCAGGCGGTAGCTCGCGGCCAGCTCGGCGGCCTGCTTCCTGTACTCGCGGTACAACCGGCGGATCTCGTCGAACGCCCAGAGCCGGGCGACATCGACAGGCGCGGCGGGCTTGCGCGCCAGCTCCGCGTCGAGCTTCGACACCGGCGTGCGCTCTCGCACGATGATTGTCCGCGCATCGAGCAGCGATGGCCAAGCCTCGGCCGTCGTGCGGGCGCTTTCGATGGCGGCGATGCCGTCCAGTTTTTCGAGCACCACGTTCGGCCCCGGAACAAGCTGCGCCGCGTACAACTTGATCCCCGCGGGATTGCGTTCCCACAGAGGCCTGAGACCTTCCGCCGAGGTCAGCTCCACCGGCTGCGGACCGTGCAGCCACACGATCGTCCCGCCGCCCACCCCTGCAAGCTGCTCGTGTGCCTTCCGGAGCGCGACGACATTATCCGTGCCGCCGCGAAACTCGCCCGTCCGGATCACCGGAATCCCAACCGGACGCGCGATGCGCCGCGCGAACGGAGCCATCGACGCGGATCCATCGACCACCAGCACCGCATTCTTGGCCCGTGCCTCGGGCAGAGGCCGGTGGACGATGGCAAAGCGCGAATCGAACGGATCCGGAGTCCAGGCGGCCATTGGAGGCGCGGTGGTGAGCACCGGCGGCTGGGATCCGGAGACGAGCGCGAAATTGCGGTCGAGCAGCTCCGGCAGTTGTCCGTTGGCTGGAGACGTGATCCCCAGACGGATCTTCATCGATCCTTCGGCTGGCACCGGAAAGCACTGCATTCGGATCCGGCCTGGACCCGCGGTCTCCACCAGGAGTGGATCGCGCCGGGCGGCCACCACACTCTGGTAGGCGGCGCGCGTCTGCGAGCGTGTGCCGAACGCCGCCTCCTGAGGCTCGCCGTTCACCCACAACGTCACACGGCTGACGACGCCCTGTTCGGGCAGCGACATCGTCGCGCGCGCTTCCTTCGGCTGCGTGGTTGCGTTCGAGAACTCGATCGTCCACTCGACGTACTGTGTGCCGGAGTCGCGATGCGTCTTCACGTCGAACTGGGACGACGACATGCGCAGGCCCTTCAACCGGCGGCCGGTGCGTGCTCCTCCCAGGTCCTCGTCCCATTCCCAGTCGCGGTTGGAATTCCAGCGGTCGCGGGGACCAGGGCCTTCCAGGTACGACTTTCCGGTCGCCTCGTAATAGATCCGGCGCACCTCTCCCATGTAGGGACGTGGACCGAAGAACGGGGTCCATTCCCCATTCCGGTCGCAGGCGCGCCGCAGCAATCCCTCATCCCCGTACTGCCGGAGCGCGTGAATCGCCCGCTCCCGCTCCGGCCCCTCCGACCGGGCCGCGCGGTCCAGCCAATACTGCGTCAGGGCCAGTGGTCCTCCCGTGACAGCGAGGACCGCGAGTCCGAAAGCCAGCCCGCCCAGCGGTCCGGGCCGGGCGCCGGCCAACCGTATCCGCTGGAAGATTGCGACCCAGGCGGCGAATACGGTCGACCAGGGAAGCAGTCCGATGCCGATCGGGATCGCAAACGCCGCGGGCAACAGCAGCACGTTGAACATGGCCGCGTAGGCGATCGAAGCCAGTATCGCGGCGCCGTTGAGCAGTCCGAATGCCGGCGAGTTGACCTTGAGGAGTCCGAGCAGATTCGCCAGGGGAACGCACCAGGCCAGCAGGTGGAAACGCCAGTCCGGCAGCGGGTCGAAGAAGGACTCGGCGCACATTCCGGTGGTCCACTCGATCAGGATGGTCGCGGCGGGAAGCAGGCATCCGAACACGATCTGGAGGGTCGTCCAGTCGCGCGCGGGCGCTGGCTTTGGCTTGGCCGGAGGCGCCTGCGGGAGCGTTCTCAATTCGAAGGTGCTGGCGGTGTTCATCGCTGATCCGGGGAGATGCACGCCGGATGCCACGAAAATCCGGGGCATACCGGCCGTTTTCGTGTATCCCCGGACACGGTGAGTGTCCCTGCATCAACACGCGGAGCCCGCAACGGTTGGCCGAAAGCACACACTATGAGGGCATGGAAGGCCGGTGACCGGTCTTCACCCTGGAGGAGAAATGACGCGGTTCATCACCGCCACGCTTGTGGCGTCAGCGTTCGCCGTCCGCTTGACGGCTGGTCCCATTGACACTGGCGGTTTCACCGGCGGGATCCATCCTAGCGAGTTGATTCCGTTCGGCCCGGTCACGATCGAAGGAGGTCTGGTGAAAGACATCCCGCAGGGCTTCCCTGGGGACGGCTTCCCGATCGAATTGCCGGAACTGCCGTTCCCCGAAGACGGCTACTATCCCGTCGACGAATGCGGCGATTATTGCGGGAACATCCCGGATATCCCGCCCTCTGAGGCGCCGCCGGACGCTCCGGAACCGGGCACGTGGCTGCTGACGGGCGCGGGGCTGGGCGCGGTGGCAGTGTACCGGCGGAAGCAGCAGTAGCAGCGCGCAAAGACTGTTCCCTGCCGCCTCCGTTTCATTTTGGGCGGGATCGCCGCGAAGCCATGAAACATGCCGGCAAGGAAGCTCTGCCATTCCTGTTCGTCCGGGAAGGCGCGCAGGCCGAGTCCGGCGGCGGAAGGATTTGGCGGCGGTTGAGGTGTTTCGATGACGCGAACTTCCGGTCAATCTTCTCAGAATAGGTATTTCAACGCGAACTGCATCTCGCGCATGTTGCGTGCTGAGAGCACGCGGCCGAACGTGGCCGCGTTGCGGACGTCCGAAGACGGCACGTTCCAGTTGGCGTGATTGAAGCTGTTGAACACTTCCCACCGGAACTGAATCCGGTGGCCCTCCCACTTCAAGGGAACGTTCTTCAGCAGGCTCAGGTCCACGTTCGAGTAGCCCGGCCCGAGAAGCGTGTTGCGTCCCGAGTTGCCGAAGCGGAAACGAAGTTCGGGGCTCGATATGTCGAACGCACGGATGTTCCAGAAGCGGTCGGCCCAACCGGCGTCGGCGTAGGGGCTGATGCCGGTAGCATCGGGATAGTTGCCTTCGCCGCCAAGGTTGTTGGTGTCGCCGATGACGCCCACACGCACGGGGTTGCCCGTCGACTGCGTGAAGATGCCGCTCGCCTGCCAGCCGCCGAACACATGCTTGGCCACGCCGGGCGCGCCCGCGAAGAACGGAATCTCGTAGATGGCGCTCGCCACGAAGCGATGTGCCGTGTGGAACTGGCTAAGCCCGCGCTCGGCCTTCAAATCCCAATCCCACTTGGCGATCGATTGCTCGCCGCCCGAGGAGCGGATGCCCGAAGCGTCGTCGATCGAGCGCGACCACGTGTATCCCGCCAGCACGTTCAATCCGCCGCTGAACCGCTTGGTGAGCTTGAGGTTCATCGCGTTGTAGTTCGATTTCACGACGCCATCCACCTGCTGGATGATTCCATAGACAGGGAACGGCCGCCGCGACTGGATACTGCTGTTGTCGGCAAGGCCGTTGCGTAGATACGCTTCGTTGGTGCTGCGCAGCCGTTCGAGCTTGCGCCCGAAATTGCCCAGGTAGCCGCCTTCCACCACCAGGCCGCCCGGCAGTTCCCTCTGGATGTTCAGCAGATATTGCGCGACGTACGGTGTGCGGCGCGAGTTGACGTTGCCCAGCACAAACGGCTGGCCCACACAGTTCCCGGTCCAGTTGCTGCAGGTGAAACTCTGCCGTTCGCTACTCCAGGGATCGTCGAGCGTCGAATTCGGAATCAGGTCCGAGCCGGTGAAATCGCCGCGCCCCGCGAGGTTGCGCGCAATGTCGAACTTGGGGTTGCCCTGGTCCTGCGAATAGAAAAGGCCGCCGCCCATGCGGATGGACCAACGGTCCGCCGGAGACCAGGCGATGCCGAGGCGCGGCGCAAAATCGTTGCGGTCGGTCCGGATCGTGGCGCGGCCCATCTTGTCGTCTCCGGTCTGCGTGGGAATCACATCGGCGAAACGGAACTTCAGGCCCGCGTTGAAGTCGCCGCTTCCCGGCCGCGTCATGATGGGTGTGCGCGCGCCTTGCTGCCATCCGAACATCTGGATGTTCATGATGCGATTGTCCGGTTCGTACCACGGCGGCGTGAGTTCATAGCGCAGCCCGGCCGTCAACGTGAGTCGCGGGGTGATCTTCCAGGCATCCTCGAAATACGCGTATTTCGAGACCGCACGCAAATCGGCGGCGGCGAGGCCAAGGGCGCGCTCGGAACGCTGCGGAAGTCCTAGCATCAGTTCGGAAAAGAGATTCGCGGCGCCTGCCCGTGCGCTGCCCGGGGCGGGATTAGTGGAGAGCAGGCCATTGAAATAGAACCGGCCTCGCGCGACGGTGTTGCCTTGTGCGTTGTAGATATCACGCCGGAGTTCGGCGCCGAAGCGAAAGGAGTGTTTGCCCCGCAGCACGCTGGTGTTGTTCAGAAACTGCATCGTGCGGTTGCGATAGATCCAAGGGCCGTTGCCGGATTCGCCGAATCCCGTGAGTCCGCTGCCCAATTGAATGGTGGGCGTGCCCCAGGCGTTCGTTTCCGGCGACACCAGGCCGCGGATGCCGAGTTCCTTGGTCACATCGCGTTCGTAGGCGTACCGCAAGATCAGGTCGTTGTTGAAACGGTTGTAGCCGAAGCGGGTTTCGTTGACGATCGTGGGCGTCAGCGTGCGCGTGTTCGACACCATCCACTGCTGCACCTTCACCTGAACGCCGCCTTCCTGCTGCGGGAAAGTTTCGATGCGCCGTTCGAATTCATCAGCCCAGCTATAGCGGCCGAACCAGGCCGAGCGCGCCGACTCGTTGAAGTCGAGCCGCTGGGTGAATTGATCGGCGTGCGAGCCGCGTTTGCGCTGGCGCACGTAGTTCGGCTCGGCGGTCAAGGCTCGGCCGGGTGTGGTGGGCTCAGGATAGAACTCCAACAGCTTGAGCGCGGTGGGGTGCAGCCGGCTGCGCGGAACTTGGTTGCCGCCGAAAGGCTGCGCGCCGGCGGCGCGGTTGGATGTGCGCGTCAGCGGATCGAAGATCGCGTTGGGCTGCCCTGCGAAATCGCCCGCGCGCCATTCCGCGGGAGCGGTGTTGGCCAGCCCCTGGAACGTCCGCACATCGCGCGCGCCTTCGAAGTTCGACATGAAAAACAGCTTGTCCCGCACG
Source organism: Acidobacteriota bacterium (assembly GCA_016871015.1). Classification (GTDB taxonomy): domain Bacteria; phylum Acidobacteriota; class Terriglobia; order Bryobacterales; family Bryobacteraceae; genus SYLY01. The sequence continues at coordinate 6,980 of VFZX01000360.1, forward strand.
ATGCGGCCGCTGCCCACGAATCCATATTGGTTGCGGCGGAACGGATTCTTCTCGCCGCGTACCTGCCACTCTTTCGCGTCGAGCTTGTCGTTGCGCAGAAAGTGGAACAGCGCGCCGTGAAACTGGTTGCCGCCGGCCCGCGTGGTGGCGTTGATCTGCGCGGCGGCGCGGCCGAACTCGGCCGAGTAGATGCCGGTCTGCGTCTTGAATTCCTCCATCGCTTCGATGGAGGGGCGAATGACGTAGGTGTTGTAGTTGGGGTCGGTGTTCTCCACGCCGTCGATCGTGAAGTGGTTGAAGAACTGGCGCTGGCCCGCAATGGAGATCGGCTGGCGCCCGCGTTCGCCACCCTGGCGCGAATCCACGTGGCCGCTGGCGCGCATCTCGGCCGAAACGTTCGGGCTCAGAGCGACCATCTGCAGCCAGTTGCGGCCGTTCAGCGGCAATTCCACGATGCGGCGATTTTCAATCACCGTGCCCACCGCCGCGTTCTCGCTGTTGAGCAGTGGGGTGGAAGCCGTCACTTCCACCGTTTCCGAAACCGCGCCGATCTCCATCGAAAGGTCGGCGCGCACCTTCACGTCCACCTGCACTTCCACACCGCGCCGAACCGCGTTCTTGAATCCGGCGAGCTCGGCCGCAATGTCATACCGGCCTGGCGCGAGAAACGGGGCGGAGTACACACCTGCTTCGGTAGAGCGGACTTCGCGCGTGCGGCCGTTCGCCGTGTGAGTGAGGACCACGCGGACGTTGGCAAGCGCCGCGCCAGACGGGTCCGTGATGGCTCCCGTCAATTCCCCGTAGGTTTGCGCGAACGCCGGAAGCGAAACAACGAACAGCAGAGCTTTCACGGGGTTTCCCATTCTTGAGCTTTCCGGACCGCACCAGTATACACCCGCCGTCTGACTCGGAGGGCCGTGTGGATCAAGACTGCGCCTTCCGAGCGCCGGCCAGTGCCTGAGGATGGTTTGGCCGGGCTTTGGCGCAACGACGAAACCCGGAATCCGTGTGTTTTCAACAGGGCTCTCCCACACTTCTCCGTCCCTGCCTCCTTCCCGTCAGAATCTTCGCCGCTCAGCGCCGTGTGCGAACCGGAGACATCCTTGACAAGTGTGCTGGTGGGCGGTTGACACAAACGGCTCTGTAGCGGAATCTGTGGGCCTGAGTGAGTGCAGAGAGAAAGGTGACGATAGGGGTGCGGTGGGTGGTAGCAGCATTCACCTGCCGCTTGCGCGGCA
>VFZX01000361.1 GCA_016871015.1 Acidobacteriota bacterium
CTGGGGCTGCGCTACGATTACTCGCAACCGAAGTTCGACCAGCAAGGCCGTTCCTTCTCGCTCAAGCAGGGAGCGCAGTCCACGCGCTTTGCGAATGCTCCGCGGGGCCTGCTGTTCCCTGGCGATCCCGGTGCGCCCAAGGGCGCCAACTTCGCCGACCGCAATGATTTCGCACCCCGGTTCGGATTCGCCTGGAGCCCTGGCAACACGAGCAAAATGTCGGTCCGCGGCGGGATTGGGATGTTCTACGACATTCTCAAGGGCGAGGACAACCTGCAGTTCAACGGACAGGCGCCATTTTTCGGATTCGCCGACCTCTACCCGGATCCGCTGGCTGCCAATCCTACCGCCGAGCCGAGGATCTTCGCTGATCCGTTCCGCGCCACAGAGACGCCGAACTCGTTCCCCTCGCGTCCTCCAGCCCGTGACATCAATTTCGGCGATTCCGGCTTTCTACCGATCGGCGGCGCGGGTGTGTACTATGTGAATCCAAATCTACGGACACCCTACATCTTCCAGTACAACCTGAGCATCCAGCGGGAGGTTCTGCACAACACCACGGCCGAGATCAACTACGTTGGCAGCTCGGGCCGGAAGCTCACCGCTCTGGTGGATGTGAATCCCATGATTCTGGGCACAGCCAACCGCCTTTTCGGGCCGAGCTTCAGCTTTCTCGACAGCTTTGAAAACGTCGGCAGTTCCAACTACAATAGCGTCCAGGTGAGTCTGACACGCCGTCCGGGGAGCATCGGGCGCCTGGGCAGCCTCTATTACACGCTGGGCTACACGTTCGGCAAAACGATCGACAACGCTTCCGGATTCCGCGAAATCACGCAGCGCTCCCCGTTCTACAATGCGCGCCAGTTCCGCGGCCCCTCGGACTTCGACGTGAATCACCGTGTGACCTTCAGCGGCGGCTGGGACCTGCCATCCGCCGGCAAGACGGGAGCCCTGGGCGCTCTCACGGGCGGCTGGAGCCTCTACCCGATCCTCAGCTATCGCACGGGCTTCCCGCTCGACGTCTATTCCGGCATCGCGCGCAACCGGACTCGGCCCGGCCCCTCTGGGGCTGGCGATCCGAATCTTGTACGCGCCGACTTGGTGGGTTCCAGTGTCGGCATCTTCGATCCGCGGCTTAATCAGAGCTTCCGCAACCGGACCGCCAATTACTGGTTCGATCCCGCCAACTTCTCCACAGCCAGCTACGCCGGTATCGGCAACGGCATTCCCACGGCCGCTCAGCGCACTTATGGGACTCTCGGCCGCGGGGCCTTCCGCGGCGCGGACCGCTTCAACACCGACCTAAGCTTTGCCAAGAAGACTCGGGTGTGGAAGGGCGACCGCGCTCCGGTGCTCGAGTTCCGCGCCGAGTTTTTCAATTTGTTCAACAACGTCCAATGGCGCCTGCCGAACGTCACGATCACCGCGGCCCGCTTTGGCCAGATGTTCGACACCGAGGAGCCCCGCCTGATGCAGTTCGGCTTGCGCGTGGCCTTTTAGCCGGGGCGGACGGCGCCGGAACGGTGATACTCTCGAATCTGTGGTCAAGTTCGTAGTATTCCTTACCGCTGCCGTCCTCGCCGCAGCCCCGCTGCCGCTCACTCCTCAGCGAACGGCCATCGTAACGGTACCGGTCCGCGCCGCCGCGGAGGAACAGGCAGCCCAGTTATTGCAGGAATGGCTCCGTAAGGCCACTAAGTCTAAGACCGGATTCGACATCCGGACCGGAACCGATCACAAGGGCGTGATCATTTCGCTCGGCGCCGTCTCTGGCGCGCCCAGTCCGCCGGACTCGCGCGACGGATTCCGGATTCAGCGGCGCGGGGACCGGATTTCGATCGTGGGCGGATCTCCCGAAGCCACCTTCTACGGAGCCGCGCGGTTCCTGGATTTGTTCGCCGGGGTCCGGTTCTACATGCCGCGCGACCTATTCACGAGCCTGCCGGCCACGGGGCGTGTCGAGATGGGCGAGACCGACATCACGGAGATTCCCTACGTCCGCAACAGCATGATGAGTGGCACGGGCGGAATGCGGGGTACAGGCGGCCAGGATAAGGTGTCTATTCGCACTGAAGAGCGCGACTGGCTGCGGCGGAACGGGATCATCCGCAAGGATTACCTCGAGTTTTCGCACCAGCACAGCATGTATCAGCGTTTTCCAGCCCACAAGTTCGGCGAACGGATGCCGGAGATCTATCCAATTCTCCAGGGGAAGCGGTACATTCCCACCGATCCGCGCGACCAGAAATGGCAGCCTTGCCTGACCGAGCCGAAACTCGTCGATGCAGCCGTTGACTCCGCGTCGGACTACTTCCGCGCGCATCCGGATCGCCGGTATCTTTCGTTCTCGGTGCAGGACTCTCATGCCCACTGCGAATGCGACAGGTGCCTGCGCGAGGTGGCCGCGGCCGGCGGCAACAAGGCCAAGGCCTACTCGGCGATGAACGCGCGGTTCCTCAATGCGGCCGCGGAGCGTCTCGAGAAAACCCACCCGGACCGCACACTGGTCTACATCGCCTACGCCGAAGTCCGGGAGCCGCCGCCGGTTCCGATGCACAAGTCGGTCTTGCCGGTGCTCGTGTTTACGATCGGCGACAGCCTCATCGACAAGCGGTTCGAGCCCGGCAGCCACATCCTGGACCAGTGGAAAGCGTTCTCCCAACTCGGCAATCACGACTGGGGACAGGGCAACATGTACTTCATCCCGCGCGTCTACACGGGACTGACGTCCCGCCTGTTCCGTGAAGCCAAGCAGCGCAATCTCACCTGGGGCTATCAGCACATGGAGAGCTATCCGAACTGGGGTCTGGACGGATTCAAGCTATGGGTCACTTCAAGAATCTGGTGGAACCCGGAGGTTGACGTGCCATCACTTTGGCGGCAAATCGCACGGGACATGTTTCCCGGTTCAGCCTGGGACATGGAACGTTACTTCGAGCTGCTGCACGAGTTATGGATCCGGATGGATAACGACGCCGAGCGCAAGCTGCGGAAGTGGTCGAACCAGTTCGATCTGCGAAGCGATGAACAGCGGAATATGGTGCGCGAGTGCCGGCGAATCCTCGATTCGGCGGTGGCGGCTGCCAAGTCGCCAGAGGAGCGTGAACGGGCGGGACTGTTGTCGAAGAGCTTCCGGCTGAGCGAACACTTCTTCGAACTGGCCAACGCGCAGCAGGTTTCAGCGCAACAGGTGGAAGCGTTGCGCGCTTACGCACGGGACGCCATCGCGCCGGATCCATGGACGCACTACCTGGGCGGTTCCCCGGCGGCGCTCATGAAGGATGTCGACGACGCCGTTGCCGTGATCACAAAGGGAAAGCTCGCGGAATCGCGCTAGAAGCTGTATTTCAGCCCGAACTGCATCTCGCGGTTGTTGATGATGGTGGAGTTGATCCGGCCAAAGTCAGCCGCGCCCAATGTCCGGCTCGGCGCGGAAAACTGCGGCGTATTCAGGAAATTGAACGCCTCGTAACGGAACTGCAGCCGGTGTCTCTCGGCGAAGTTCCATTCCTTGAACAACGCGAAGTCCCAGGTCTTGTGCGCGGGGGAATCAAACAACGACACTCCCGCGTTCCCGTAGCCGCGCCCGCCGCCGAACGTTCCGTCCCCCGTGCACAGCTCGCACTTGGAGCGCACAAAGGCCGCGGTGTTGAACCACCGGTCCGGCGACCGGCCCTCGAACGTACGGGCGACGCTCTGCCCGGCCACCACGTTCGGCCGTGGGCTCGACTGCGGACCCGTGTTGTGCGTGTCACCCGTCTGGTTCACGGTCACCGGCAGGCCCGAGCTCAACTGGATGATGCCGTTCAGCGCCCAGCCGCCGAGGAACCATCCCTTGGGTCCCTTGGCGCGCCGCAGCCACGGGATCTCCCAGATGTGGCTGAATACGAAGCGGAACCGCTGGTCGATCTGCGAACGTCCGTAGTCAGCGGCCCGATCCCGGGGATCCTGCGTGTAGTTTGCGCCAAACGGACCGTTCTCATTCACGCTGTAGCCGATCGAGTTCGCCTTCTGATAGTTGAACGACGTGTTGAACGTCAATCCGTTCGAGTAGCGCTTTTCGAGGCGGCCCTGCACGGCGTTGTAATTCGCCGACGTGCCGCTCTCCAGCCGCCGGACCGTGCCCAGGGGAAGCAGCGTTCCGGTGGCGCGAGAATCGACGTAGAAGCGGAAGGGACGCCGGTCCTGCACAGCGCCAAGTCCCGGATCCGGGTTGTTCCAGTTCTGCATCGGCATGTCGATGTTCGACGCCGCGCTTCCGACATAGGCGATCCCGGTCACCCAGTTCTGGCCGAAGCTGCGTTCGACCTCCGCGGTCCACTGCCAGACTTTGTTGTTGAGATACATCGACCGGCCATTGCGGTCCGCCATGAGCTGCCCCAGCATGACGATCGCCGCCGGACCGCCGCCCGCGGGCGCTCCCGCGAACGGATTCTGGAAGGTCGCCGTCGGCCGGGTGCGGTCGTTCTGAAACACGGTCGATCCGGACAGCGGCGGGTTCAGGCCGAGAATGTTGAAGTTGTTGGTCTGTTGCGGGCTGTAGAACAGACCCGAGCCCATGCGCAGCACCATGCGATCGGTGAACCGGTAGACGACACCCAGGCGTGGCATGAACTGCTTCCAATTGATGTCGTACAGCTTGGCGACCTTGAACGGCTCAGGCGTCAGCGTCGGCGCGCCGATTCCGTTGACGGTGCGGAAATCGGGACCTTCGAACGAGAGGTTCCGGATGCGCCCGCCCGCGTCGGTCACCACGCCGTACCAGTCCCAACGCAGACCATAGTTGACGGTCAGCCGCGGCGTCGCCTTCCAGTCATCCAGGGCGTAGAAGCCGGCCTTCTGCTGGTGCATGTCGTTGGTCGGAACTCCCTCGGCCGAGTTCGCGTTCAGCGGGATCCCCAGCATGAAGGCCGCGAATGCATCCGGAATTCCCACGATATCGCGCGTGAAGGTGATCTGGCCGCGCGGCAGGTTGCTCGCCTCGTTCACCACCGGCGAGTTCCGCCATTGGCCGCCGAACTTGAGGTTGTGCTTGCCACGGTTGATCGATACTGAATCCGCCACTTCGGAAGTTTCGTTCACGTTGAAGGTGACATTGCCCGATCCGCTGCCCGCGAATCCGGTGATGGTGATGCTCGGTACGCCCTCCTCCCGCGGCTGCAGCGTCCGGTTGTTGTCGCCGGTGACGCGGAAGTCCATCCCCAGCTCGCGGTGCGAGAAGTCGGATCCGGTTTGAATCGCGAGCTGATTCGCGCGGACGCGGTTATAGCCGACGCGCAGATCGTTGACCACGCGCGGCGACAGAATTTTCGAGTATCCGGCGCCGATGTTCTGCGCCCGGAACCGGGTAACAAATTTGTTGACGCGCTGCAGGGGATCGTTGGTCCAGGCCGACTGGACGATGACGTAGCGCCCGAACAGGCGGTCGCTGTCCGAAAGCCGGTGATCGAACCGCCCGAGGTACTGGTCTGAATTCAGAATCTGGTCGTTGGTGCCGGCGCGGTTCAACGTGTTCCGGGTGGCGCGCGCGGTGTCATCGATATTGGGCGGCGGGATGAATCCGCCATCGGCGAACGGACTCGTCTTCTTGAACGTCAGCACGTTCAGCGATATCGGATTCAACTGACTCCGCGGAATGATGTTGCCTGGGAACGGCGCGGTGTCGCCCGGCAGCCGGATCGCGAGCGCCGCCGCCGGATTCGCGACCGCGGGATACCAGCGGTTGTTCGGCTCGAGCAGCTCGGAGAAATCGCCGTTGCGCATCGCCACCGTGGGCACGGCCTGGCGCGACGGGGTGGCGCGCACCTCGCGCCGCCCTTCGAAGTTCGCGAGCCAGAATGTCCGGTCCTTCTTCAACGGACCCGAAAGCACGCCGCCAAACTGATTCCGCCGCAGCCGGTTCTTGGTTTGGTTCGGGGCCAGGAAGAATCCGCGGGCGTCGAGCTTGTCGTTGCGTAGGAATTCGAACGCCGTGCCCCGGATCTGGTTGGTGCCCGAGCGGATCGCCACGTTGGCCTGCGCGCCCGAGTTCATTCCATACTCGGCCGAGTAGACCGCGCTCTGGATCTTGAACTCCTCCACCGCCTCGATCGACGGGACAAACAGCATCGCGCTCTTGAATCCATCTACTGCTGCGACACCGTCGAGCGTGATGTTCTGATTGGTGTCGCGCTGCCCGTTGGCCGACAGTCCGACGATCTGGCCGGGCATGGCGCGCGTGCCGATGGTTTGGTTTCCGTCGACCCCCATCCGCGAGGATCCGTAGACGACACCCGGCATCAGTGTGGCCGCCTGGGCGAAGTTGCGGCCGTTGAGCGGAAGCTCGACGATGCGCTTGTGGTCGACCACCGATCCGAGCGTCGCATCCTCGGTCCGCAGCAATGGAGTGGCCGAAGTTACCTCGATGGTCTCCACCTGCTGGCCCACGGAAAGTTGAAAGTCGAGCCGCGCCTTTTGCTGCAGTTGCAGGACGACGCCGCGGCGGATCTCGGTCTTGAATCCGGGCGCCGTGCAGGAGACCTCGTATTCGCCGACGTCGAGCAGCGGGAAGACATAGTTGCCAGTTTCATTGGATGTCGTCGTGCGCACGTCGCCGGTCTCGACACGTTTGGCGGTGACCGTGGCGCCCGGCACGAGTGCGCCGGTGGCGTCCGTCACCAGACCCAGGATCTGCGTCGAAACGGTCTGGGCGGCTGCGACGCCGGCGGCCAGGAGAAGCGAAGCGAGAATTCGAACCATGATGCGAGCAGTATATCCTGGATTCACCATTGCTACAATGTCGACAACCAAAGGATCGAGCGCTCGGATACCGATATCGTCGAACTGGCCTACGCCGCCTCGTTCACGCTCTTCGCCCTCCAGCCCATGCGGGGCAACGAGACACTCGAGGACTTGCAGTTTCGATGGGGGCGGGATTCGGACGGTCCCCGCCAGCTCGCCATGCTCGAGTTTGGTCCGCGGCCGGCTGATGAAGATGTTCAATAGTTACGGTCTGACGGCGTCGATCGGGAAGCTGCCGGATGTGCCGCTTCCCGAAGGGCTCAAGGCCTCCAAGCAGCCTCCGCAGCCTCCCGGCAGCGACCCGGTGCAGTAGCCTCCGCTAGTCCATCTGGAACGGCAGGTACGCGGCGCCATACAAACCCGCTTCGTTTCCGAGCACGGCCCTCTCAATCCGCGTCTTCGTGTTGCGGTAGGTGAACGACCGCGCCTCCACTTGGGCGAACATCGCCGGTGCGAAGTGGTCCCACGCCGGCAGCACGCCGCCGCTCAGCAAATACAGCGGATAGTTGAACACGTTCACCAGTGACGCGAGCGCGATCCCGAGCGCTTCGCCCATGCTCTCGAACACCCGCCGGGCCAGCTTGTTGCCGTTCTCCGCAAGGTCGAAGACGTCCTTCGCCGAGAGATCATCGCCCAGCGCCACGAGCTTCGCCATAGTCTCGACGGCGGTCGCTGAAGCGTGCTTCTCCAGGCACCCGCGATTGCCGCATCCGCACGGATTCCCGTTCGGGACCACCGTGAGATGCCCCAGTTCGCCCGCCATGCCCACGAATCCATGCAGGATCTTGCCGCCCGCGATGATCCCGCCTCCGATTCCGGTGCCAAGGGTGAGCAGGACCAGGTCATTCACATCCTTGCCCGCGCCCATCCAGAACTCCCCGAGCGCCGCGGCATTGGCGTCATTCTCGAGGATCACCGGACGCCCCAGTCGGCGCGCGATATCGTCCCGCACCGGAAAATTGTCGAACCCGGGGAGATTGTGAGAGCCCACGATCATTCCCTTCTCCAGCTCGATGAACCCGGGCACGCCGATCCCTACGCCTTTCAGTCCCTCCATCCCGAGCCGTCCGCCCAGCGCGTTAATGCTTTCGACAATGTCGCCGATCACCGCGTCGCGGCCCGCGGCCAAGTCTGTGGATCCGGAGATCTTGTCCACGAACTTCCCCGCCCTGTCAATCGCCGCCGCCCTCAGGTTGGTGCCGCCCAGATCAACGCCGATCGCGTATTCCGTCATAGGAAAGCGCCATGATAGCGCAAGGATCACAGGCGGGGTGGAAGGGATCACTTTTCTCTTGACGGCTCTGGCGGCATGGTGCATCTTAGGGATCTATGGCAGAATCCACCCGGCTTCTCGTGGGAACCAAGAAAGGCGCCTGGATCTTCACGTCCGGTCCAGCCCGCCGCAAGTGGAACATTTCCGCACCGATT
>VFZX01000362.1 GCA_016871015.1 Acidobacteriota bacterium
GTGACCTTCAATTCGATCACCACGCGCTGCTCGCCACCCTTCCACTTCCACCGGACCAGCAAGTCGGTCCGCCCCCTCCCCAATCCATACTCCCGGTCGATTGTTCCTCCTCCGTTCACGATCCTCTGCAGGAACGCCTGCAACAACAGTTGCGGGCCGGACTCGTGATACTCGAACCGTCCCACCCAGTGCTCCGAATTCTCACGGAAGAACTGTTGGAACGCCGTCATCAGCTTCGGCATATCCAGCCGCTGATCCACCGGACTGATGTACCACGCCGGACTCTGCTTGTCGGCCAGCCGCTCGACCATCCCCTCATTCAAGTAACGCGGGATCACTTCGCGGTAGATCGGATTGGCCGGCTCGAGTCCCGCCGGCCCCCGCCGCAGCAACCCGAGATCGATGCAGTAGCTAACATCGTCGGACAACGGATTGGACTCAAAATCCCCACCCGCCAGGATCGGCCCTACCACCCTCCGCACCCGCTCTTCCTCAAGCTTGTGCCCCAGTTGGTCAATGTGGGTCACTTTCCCCTGAATCAGGCTCTCCTTCGCCGCCTCGATCGCCTCGGCCGTCACGGGCAGCCGCGGCATCTTCATCGTGACCTTCTGCGCCAGCGCATTCACCAGCCACGGCTGGCCCTGTGTCAGCTCCCACACCCGCTCGAATACCGGCTCCTCAAACACTTGCCCCGTCTCGACCGTGTGCTGGAGATACAGCCGCCGGATGTCATCATTCGAGAAATCCCCCAGCCGGATCGACTTCGCCTTGATGTTGAACGCGGAGCCGCCCGTTACCACCCCGTTCTCCCGCGAGGAATGGATCCGGTAGTCGCGAATGTCCCGCAGCCCGCACAGCACCACCGACTGGGGGAAATTTTCGGGCCGGCTCGGATATCCGGCCCGCAGGTCCCGGAGCACCGAGAGAAGCGTGTCGCCGATGAGCGCGTCCACCTCATCTAAGATCAAGACTAGGGGCCGCGGATCCCTCGCGGACCACTGCGCCAGCATCCCGCCAAAGTCCCCTCCTCCGAACTCCCCCTTCCTTAGCTCATCAAAGCGCTGCTGCGGGAAGGTGTCGCCCAGTTGCGTGACTGCGTCCTTAGCAATGGCGGCCAGGATCGAACGGGTGGCCTGGGCCACATCCTCCCGCAACGCCTGTGCTCCCTCGATATTGGCGCAGACCGCCCGGTAGCGCCCTTCCGAATTCAGCAGCTTGACCAGCGCGAGCATCACCGAGCTCTTGCCCGTCTGCCTCGGCGCATACAACAGGAAGTAACGCTCCTGTTCGATCAGCCCCAGGATCTCCGGGAGATTGACGCGCTCCAAGGGAGGAATCGAGTAGTGACGATCCGGCTTCATCGGACCTTCAGTATTGAAGAAGCGCACCACCTTGATTCTACCGGAACACTTCGTCCCACCCCGTCCCGCTCGTCCCTCAACCCTTGCGGCTCCACCACTCTTGCCCCACCCTGGATACGTGATTCCCCACCTCCTGGTCCTCGCCCAAGCAGCCCTAGAGATCCATCCCGCCAATGTGGCGGGCCTCAAACCCACCTGGACCTACAGGACCGCCGAGAGCACCTCCCCAGTCCCCGGCGGTGGACGCGCGCCCGCCTTCGAACCCACTCCTGTCTATTCGGCCGCCATCTTCCTCGACATCCAGATGCCCGGACTCGACGGATTCGGGGTGCTTGATGCACTCGCCGGGCGCGGCGGAATGGAGGTGGTCTTCGTGACAGCCTACAGCGACCACGCTGTCCGCGCCTTCGAGGTGCAAGCCTTCGACTACCTGATGAAACCGGTGGCTCCCGAAAGGCTGGCGGCTGTAGTCGGCCGGTTACGCGCGCGCCGCCGGGACTACTGGCGCCGGATTCTCGTGGAGGGTGCGCGCCACGCCCAGCTCATCCCGGTCGAGGAGATCGACTGGATCGAGGCCGATCGCAACTACGCAGTTCTTCATTGTGGCTCCCGCGAGCACTTGGTCCGGGCCACGATGACCGCGATCGCCGGACGCCTTGATCCGGATCAGTTCGTCCGGATCAGCCGCTCCGCGCTGGTCAATTTGAGCCGTATCCAGGAATTGCGCCCGTGCGGCCATGGCGGCCCCAGGGTCATACTCAAGGACGGGCGGGAGCTCGCCTGGAGCCGCCGCTACGCGCGCGCGTTGACGGGTTGGCGCGCGGGCTGAACACCCTTCAGTTGCTACAATGGCATCTCGTTCCTCATGGACCATCTCAAGCAACTGATCCGCGAAGTCCCCGATTTTCCCAAGCCCGGCATCAACTTCTACGACATCACCACTCTCCTCAAGGATGCCACCGGACTTCAGTCCGTCATCGGCGCCCTCCATACCCGCTACCGTGACGTCCCATGCGATCTGGTCCTCGGAATCGAAGCCCGCGGGTTCATCTTCGCTCCCGCCGTCGCCTATGCACTCGGCAAGGGATTCGTCCCGGTGCGCAAACCGGGGAAGCTTCCCGCCCAAAAGGTCCGCATGGAGTACGCGCTGGAGTACGGCACAGACTCGCTCGAGATTCACGCCGACGCCATCCAGCCCGGCCAGCGCGTGGTCATCGTCGACGACGTACTCGCGACCGGTGGAACCGCGGCCGCGGTCGCCGGACTGGTCGAAAAACTCGGTGGCACGGTCACCGGACTCGCATTTGTCATCGAGCTCGATTTCCTGAACGGGCGCGGAAAGCTCGGCGGCTACGACATCCATTCGGTCCTTCACTACTAACCGGATGCCTGCGACGCGCGTGGTGCGGGTGAACGCCTTCGCCAAGCTGAACCTCTGCCTGTCGGTGCTCTACAAGCGCCCTGACGGCTATCACGAGATCCGCTCCGTCTTCCAGACCGTGTCCCTGGCCGACCGGCTGCGGATTGAGTTCACACCAGCCCGGCGTACCCGCATCGAGGCGGTCTGCCAAATCGACATCCCCGGGAATCTCGCCGTCCGTGCCGCGCAGGCTCTGTTTGACAACGCGAAGATCACCGGCAGCGTCGATATCCGGCTCGGCAAACGGATCCCGATCGGCGGCGGACTCGGCGGAGGGTCCAGCGACGCCGCGGCCGTGTTGCTCGCGCTACCCTCGTTGACGGGACGCCGAATCGATCCCGAGCTGATTCACCGGACCGCTGCCAGCTTGGGTAGTGACGTTCCGTTCTTTCTGACTGGCGGTACCGCGATCGGCACCGGGCGCGGCGACGAGCTGTATCCTCTGGCCGATTTGACCGCGCCGTGCGCGATCATTGCCGCACCCGGACTGCCCGTCTCCACCCCGGACGCCTACCGGGCCCTCGCCCGTCCGGAGTTCACCGGATTGACACCGGATGCTCTGGCTAATAAAATGAGAGAGTTCCGTGCGTTCAGCCGCGCCTTGGACGGTTCAGGCGAGTGGGGCGCCTTCGCAGTCAACGATTTCGAGCCAGCCGTGTTCCCGCGGCACCCGGAAATCCAGCGGCTGTGGAGGAGTCTGCGCCGCTCCGGAGCTTCACCGGCGCGAATGAGTGGCAGCGGATCGGCCTTGTTCGGTGTCTTCGCATCCCCCGATTCACGGGATAAGGCCGCAGAATCCCTCCGTTCGGCTTACCCCAAAGCTTCTGTGCACTCCATTCGATTCATCTCACGCCGCCACTATCGCGCCACTTGGCTGCGATCACTCAGCCCCTATTGCGCGCCGGGCGAGTGGCCTCCCCAGCCCAGGTAGCCGATGTCCGCACCCTCCCGCAGTTTCGACCGTCTCGTTGTCTTCACCGGCAACGCCAATCCGGCTTTGGCCTCCGAGATTTGCCAGCATCTGGAAATCAAGCTTGGTGAGGCCGCCGTCAGGACCTTCGCCGACGGGGAAATTCACCTTCAGGTACAGGAGAACGTTCGCGGCGCTGACGTGTTCATGATCCAGCCCACGTGCACGCCAGTGGACCGCAACCTCGTCGAGCTGCTACTGATGATCGACGCTCTGAAGCGGGCTTCCGCGGCGCGGATCACGCCGGTCCTGTCGTACTACGGATACGCCCGGCAGGATCGCAAGGACAAGCCCCGCGTCCCGATCTCCGCCAAGCTTGTCGCCAAGCTCCTCGAAACCGCGGGAGCCGACCGGATCCTCGCCCTTGATCTCCATGCCGCCCAGATCCAGGGCTTTTTTGACATTCCGGTCGACCACTTGTTCGCGACTCCGGTCCTGATCGACTACTTCAAGACCAAGGCGGACGCCGACAACATGATCGTTGTCTCCCCGGATGCGGGCGGCGTCGAGCGCGCGCGGGCCTTCGCCAAAAAACTCAATCTCCCGCTCGCGATCATTGACAAGCGCCGCGAAGAGGCCAACGTCGCCGAAGTGATGAACGTGATCGGCGATGTCCGAGGCCACCACTGCCTCATGCTCGACGACCTGATCGACACAGCAGGTACACTGGTAAAAGGCGCCGAAGCGTTGCTCTCGGCCGGAGCCCGCAAGGTTACGGCCTGTGCCACGCACCCGGTGTTGAGTGGACCAGCGGTGCAGCGCATCGAGCAGTCTCCGATTGAGGAGGTGGTGGTCACCAATTCGATCCCGCTCAGCCGCGAGGGCGCCAAGTGCGGCAGAATCCGCGTGTTGAGCGTGGCTCCCCTGCTGGCGCGCGCGATTCAGTCCATTCACGAGGAAACTTCAGTCAGTTCGCTTTTCATCTAGACAGTTTTGAATCAACCCGGATTACGCAGGGACGAGCCCCTAAATCCCTTATGGCGCCTGCGCCCCGTGGACAGAGGTAACAATGAGAAAGGAAATCACAATCGCCGCCGATGCCCGCGGTTCCCGCGGGAAAAATGAGGCGCGCAGACTCAGGGCTGCCGGACGGATTCCAGCCGTCGTCTACGGCCATGGCGGAGACGCCATCGCTGTCACGGTCAGCCCGAAAGAGATGAACCGGATACTCCACTCGAGCACCGGCCACAACACCATCTTCGACCTCTCTGTCGCGGGGGCCGCTGGCGGTCCCGTGATGGTGGTCGACTGGCAGCATCACCCGGTCCGGGGAAGCCTGCTTCACATCGACATGAAGCGGATCGACCTCACCAAGCGCATCCGCGTCAAGGTTCCGGTTCACACCCACGGCGATCCGGTAGGCGTCAAGATCCAGGGTGGACTCTTCGAGCTCATCAACCGCGAAATCGAGATCGAGTGCCTGCCGGACGACATCCCCGAGCATTTTACTTACGATGTGTCGGCGCTCGAAATCGGCCAGAGCCTGCGTGCCGGTGACGTTCCCTTGGCCGGATCGATGAAATTGACCGGACACGCGGAACTTGTCATCGCCCATGTGGTCTCCACGCGCGGATCTGACGAGACCGCCGCCACTGAAGAGGGAGCCGAAGCCCCCGCCAAGGCCGAGCCCGAAGTGATGAAGAAGGGCAAGAAGGAAGAGGAAGGCGCCGCACCGGCGGGCGACAAGGGCAAGAAGAAGTAGCTTTGGGAATCGTGGGAGTGAGAACGGAATCCAGTCATGTCCGCATCCAAGACTTGGCTCATTGCCGGGTTGGGAAATCCGGGCCCGGAGTACGCCATCACTCCCCACAATCTCGGTTTCCTTACGGTGGACCGGCTGGCTGCCCGCCATGCCATCCGCGTCACCCGGACGGAAGACGCCGCTTTGGTGGGCCTCGGCGGTATCAAAGGCTCACCGGCTGTGCTGGCGAAGCCGCAGACCTTCATGAACTCCAGTGGGGTCTCGGTCCGCGCGCTGTGCGGCCGTTACGATTTGGGTCCGGACAACTTGTTGTTAATCTACGACGAGTTGGCGCTGCCGTGGGGAAACCTGCGGGTCCGGCCCAAGGGATCCGCGGCGGGGCATAACGGAGTGAAGTCCGTGATCGCCTGCCTGCAGTCCCAGGATTTCGCGCGGATCCGGATCGGGATCCATCCCGGATATCCCGTGGATGGCGCCCGCTATGTGCTGACCCCGGTGCGGAAGGCACAGTGGAAAGAGATGGACGAGCTCGTCGACCAGGCGGCCGACGCGGCAGAGTCCGTAATCGCTGAAGGCGTCGAAAAGGCCATGACGGCGTACAACCGTCGCGCCCAAGGCGGAGACCAAGAGGAAAGATGAGGATATACGAAGAACTCTACATCGCAAGACCCAACGCAACCGACGAAGAAATCGACGCGTTGAATGCGCAACTGGAAAACGTCATCAAACAGGCTGGCGGCACGCTGGACAAGACCGACAAATGGGGTGTCCGGCGGCTGGCCTACCGTGTGGCCAAGAACAGCGACGGCTTTTATGTGCTGCTGTCGTTCCACTGTGGTCCGCAAACCGTACGGGAGATCGAGCGGCGCCTCCGGGTGACGGACCTCGTGATCAAGTACCTGACGGTGCGGATGGACGAAAAGCTCAAGTGGCTGGAAAAGCGCAAGAAGGCCCGCGAAAAGCGCGCCGCGCGCAAGCCCGCCGCCCCGGCTCCACAGGCATCGCCGGCCGTGCCCGGCGCTGCTCCTGGTGTTCCGGGAGCCCCCGCCGAAGCTGCTCCGGTTCCGGGCGCGCCCGAGGCCAAGACGAACTGAGGACCTGATAAGGAGAAATTCATATGGCTGAAACCAAGGGCGGAAGACCCATCGCCAGCTCACAGCGGCCCACCGGCGGCGACAAGGCGATCGTATCCTCGAGCAAGCGCCAGTTTTTCCGGCGCCGCAAGGTCTGCAAGTTCTGCGTCGAGAAGATCGACCTGATTGACTACAAAGACGCCAAGCTCCTCGCGCATTTCATATCCGAGCGCGGCAAGATCGTGCCCCGGCGCCTGACCGGTGTCTGTACGCCGTGCCAGCGCCGTTTGTGCGAAGCCATCAAGCAGGCCCGCAATATCGCGCTTCTGCCCTATGCGGGCAATCCGCGGCAGGTGGTGCCCGGCATGAGCGGCGGCGGTGAAGGGAGGTAACCGGCGATGGAAGTCATTCTCCGGGAAGATGTCGACAAACTGGGGACCCGTGGCCAACTTGTGAAGGTGGCCGCGGGGTTTGCCCGCAATTACTTGTTGCCGAAGCGGCTGGCCGTGCTCGCCACCGAGTCCAACAAAAAGATCGTCGAGCAGGAACGCCAGGCGCACCTGCGCAAGGACGCCAAGCTTTCGAGTGAAGCCTCCGAACTCGCCAAACTCCTCGCCGGTGTCTCGGTCACCATCTGGGCCAAGGCGGGCGAGAACGATCAACTGTTCGGGTCGGTGACGGCGCAGGATGTCGTCAACGCGCTCGAAGCGCAGAGCTACAGGATCGACCGGCGCAAAGTCGTGCTTGACGATCCCATTAAGACCCTCGGCGAGCACAAAGTTACCGTGAAGCTGCACCGTGACGTCTCGGTGGAGGTTCCGGTGAACGTGGTCCGGGAGGAGTAGCGCGTCAGCATGGCCTACTTTGACCTCACCGGACAAACGGCCATCGTTACTGGAGCGGCCGCTGGCATCGGCGAATCGATCGCCCGCCGGCTGGCCGCCTCCGGAGCCACGGTGGTTGTCGCGGACCTGAATGCCAGTGGCGCGGCTGAAGTGGCAGCCTCGATCGGCGGCGGCGCTTTCGCCGTGGAAGTGGATATCACCAGGCGGGACTCGGTCGAATCCGCCGTATCCGCCGTGCTCGCCCGCACCGGCCGGATTGACATCGTTGTCAACAACGCCGGTATCGGCGGCAAGGCGGCGCCCATCTGGGAGCAGTCCGACGAGGACTGGAGCACGATTCTGGCGGTGAATCTGACCAGCGTGTTCCATGTCTGCCGCGCTGTCATCCCGCACATGCGAGAACGCAAGTACGGGCGCATCGTCAACATCGCCTCCATCGCCGGCAAGGAAGGCAATCCCAACATGACTGGATACTCGGCGACCAAGGCCGGGGTGATCGGATTCACCAAGTCCGTCGCCAAGGAAGTGGCCACCGACGGGATCTGCGTCAATTCGGTTTCCCCAGCCGTCGTGCGGACCAAAATCCTTGAACAGTTGACTCCGCAGCAGGTAGAGTACATGACGGCCAAGATTCCGATGCGCCGCACCGGCGAGCCGGAAGAGATCGCCGCCGTGGTCCATTTCCTGTCGAGCCCCGACTGTTCGTTCGTGACCGGCCAGTGCTACGACGCCTCGGGCGGACGCGCGACTTACTAGAGCATTTTCACGTATAATAAA
>VFZX01000363.1 GCA_016871015.1 Acidobacteriota bacterium
ACCAAACGGCGCAACCTCGGCCTCACTGTCCGGCAAAAGTTCGGACTGCAGTTCGCCGCGGCGTTTCTGTTCGCGTTTTTCCTGCTGCTGCTGCACGCGCAGGGGAGCTACTCGACCGCCATCAACGTTCCCTTCCTCAAGCAGTTCAAGCCCGACCTGCTGGTCACGCCGTGGCTCAGCAATCCCTACACCTACCCCGCGGCATTCGTGTTCTTCTTCGGATTCGTGGCCTTCACGCTGGTGGGCACGTCGAACTCAGTGAACCTCACCGACGGGCTCGACGGACTCGCCATCGGACTCATGATCATCGCCGCGGGCGCGATGACCATGCTCGCCTACATGGGCACGCACCGGGAATTTGCGACCTATCTCGATCTGCAGCGGGTGCCCGGCGGATCCGAGTTGACCATATTCTGCGGCGCGATGACAGGCGCCTCGATCGGATTCCTCTGGTATAACGCGCATCCGGCTGAAGTTTTCATGGGCGACGTCGGATCGCTGGGCCTGGGCGGCGGCTTGGGCGCGGTGGCTGTGCTGATCAAGCAGGAGGTGCTGCTCGCCTTCATCGGCGGCGTGTTCATCATTGAGGCGGTCTCGGTGATCCTGCAGGTGGCAAGCGCGCGATTCCGCGGCGGCAAGCGCATCTTCCTGATGGCGCCGCTGCACCACCATTTTGAACATTTGGGCTGGGATGAATCGAAGGTGATCATCCGGTTCTGGATCCTGGGGCTGATCATGGCGCTGTTCGCGCTCACCACGTTGAAGCTGAGGTAGCCGATGCGCGTATCGGGCGTGGAACTCAGCGGGGCGCGCGTACTGGTGATCGGATTGGCGCGGTCGGGAATCGCCGCGATCAAGCTGTTGCGGGAACAGGGCGCCACGGTGACGGCCTGCGATACCAAGCCGTTTGACAACGTGGAAGGAGCGCGTTTCCTGCTCCAGAGTGAGGACGCCGCACGGGGCCATGATCTAGTGGTGATCTCGCCCGGCGTCCCGGTGGACGCCGCTCCCCTTGAATGGGCGCGCGCGCACGGAATTCCCGTAACCGGGGAAATGGAGATGGCGAGCCATTTCCTTGCGGGTCCGGTTCTGGCGGTGACCGGGTCCAATGGAAAGACCACGGCCACGGCGCTGTGCCACCACATCCTGCGCGAGTGCGGAATCGCGTCGCAGGTGGGCGGCAACATCGGAGTCCCGCTGAGCGCGATGGTGGAGTCCTCGCGGCCGGACCAGTGGAACGTGCTTGAAGTGTCGAGCTTCCAGGCCGAAACTATGGAGCGCTTCCGGGCGCGCATCGCCGTCTGCCTCAACATTACGCCGGACCACTTGGACCGGCACCGCACCATGGAAGTCTACATCGCGGCGAAGCGGCGGCTCTTCGAGCTGCAGGATTCCGATGGCCTGGCCGTGCTCAATGCCGACGATCCTGTGTGCGGCGCATTCGTGCCGCCGGACCGCGGCGTGCGGTTCAGCTTGAAACCGCGCGCCTCAGGTTACTGGCACGGCGGCGGCGTGCTGTACGCGGAGGGGAAGCCGTTCCTGCGCGTGGACCAGATTCCGTTGCGAGGCATGCACAATGTCGAGAACGTGCTGGCCGCTGCAGCAGCTACTCACCTGGCGGGCGCGCCGCTCGACGGTATCGCGCGCGCGGTGGGGTGCTTCCCCGGAGTGGAGCACCGGATCGAGTACGTCCGCACGGTGTCGGGCGTCCAGTACTTTAACGATTCCAAGGCGACCAACGTCGACGCGGCGTTAAAGGCGCTCGACGCGTTTCCCGGCGGACTGTGGGTGATCCTCGGCGGCAAGGACAAAGGATCGGACTACCAGCCGCTGCGCGCGCCCCTTGAGGCCAAGGCGCGTGCCGCGCTGCTGGTGGGCGCCGCCGGACCGAAGATCGGACTGGAGATTGCCGGAGCGGTTCCGCTTGTGGTTTCCGGAGACATTGCGCGGGCTGTTGAACATGCCCGTAAGAATGCAAGCCGCGGCGACGTTGTACTGCTGGCCCCGGCCTGCGCGAGTTTCGACCAGTTTGACAACTACGAGCATCGCGGGCGGGTCTTCAAAGACCTGGTGCGGGCCATTCCCGAGGAGAGCTGACATGAAAACACGAATGGACTGGGTGTTGTTCGCCACGATGCTCGCACTTGCGGGATTCGGACTCGTGATGGTGTACAGCGCCTCGGCGCTGGCCGCGCAACTCCAATACAAGGTCGCGCCTCACTACTTCTTTGCCCACCAGGCCGCGGCGGCGCTGGTGTCGCTGGCCGTGCTGGTGCTGCTGGCGAGGCTGGACTACCGCAAGTTCCGCGATGCGCGGTGGGCGTTTCTGGGCATCAGCCTGGTGGGATTCCTGCTGATCGTGGTCTACTTCGCCGATCCCAGCCAGCACCGCTGGCTCAAAGTCAAGCTGCCGGTTCTCAAGTTCTCCGTGCAGCCATCCGAACTGGCCAAGCCCGCCTTGATTCTTTTTCTGGCCTGGTTCATCTCGATGCGCCGCGAGTACATCAACAGCCACTACGCGCTCGGTCCGGCGGGGCTGGTGCTGGCCTTCATGGCGGCGGGAGTGCTGGTGGCGGACCTTGGCACCGCGGTGGTGCTGTTCGTGGTTGCGTCGGTGATCCTGTTGCTCGCGGGACTGAGCTGGCGGCATTGCGTCACCGCGGTGGCCGTGGGTGCGCTGTGCATCACGGCAGCGATTGCGGCCAAGCCCTACCGGCTGTTTCGCGTCCTGGTGTTCTACGATCCCGACTACACCTACCTGTCCTACATCGATCCGGGCAAGAAGATGCTCGAGTACGCCAAGAGCGGATCCAAAGTGAACGATCCTTCCTACCAGGGCACGCAGTCGGCGATCGCCATTGGCGCCGGCGGAGTTGAGGGCGCGGGACTGGGGCGCAGCCGCCAGAAGCTGCTCTTCCTTCCCGAGGCGCACACTGACTTCATCTTCGCGATCGTGGCCGAGGAGCTCGGGCTGCCCGGCGCGTTGGGAGTCCTGCTCGCGTTTTCCATCATCTGCTGGCGCGGATTCCGCCTGTTCTGGCTGGCTCCGGATGACTTCGGAAAATTCCTCGCCATCGGCGTGACGACGGCCATCGTCTTCCAAGCCATGCTCAACATGAGCGTCGTGCTGAACCTGTTCCCGACCAAGGGGATTCCACTGCCGCTGGTCAGCTACGGCGGCACTTCGCTGTTGAGCACGATGATCATGCTGGGGATGCTGCTGAGCGTGAGCCAGCGCGCGGTGAGGCCCGCATGAGCGATGGCCAGGTTCGTGATGGCGGGAGGTGGAACCGGCGGGCACGTGCTTCCGCTGATCGCCGTGGCGCGCGAGTTGAGGTCCAGAGGGCATGAGGTGACGTTTGTGGGCACGCAGGCAGGATACGAAGCCAGGCTGGTTCCCGAGGCCGGATTCCCGATCGAGTGGATCCAGTCGGTGAGCCTCGCGGGCGCGGGTGTATCCGGAATGCTACGCGCCCTTACCGTCCTGCCGCGATCGGTGGTGCGATGCTGGCGGATGCTCGGACGGATCCGGCCGCACGCGGTCTTCTCGCTCGGTGGATTCGCCGCCGGACCCGTGGCCGCCGCCGCCATCCTGAGACGGATTCCGCTCGTGGTGATGGAGCCCAACGCCTATCCCGGCGCGGCCAACCGGTGGTGTGCGCGCTGGGTCCGGCGGGCGTTGCTCGGCTGGCCTGAGGCGGCGCGCTACTTCCCGGCGGGACGCGCGGAGGTGACCGGAGTCCCGGTGCGCGAAGAGTTTTTCGCGCTGCCAGCGGCCGGGGGGCCGCTCACCGTGCTGATCACGGGCGGGAGCCAAGGATCGCGCACGCTCAACAATGCTTTCCGCGAGAGCTGGCCGCTGTTCAGGGAATCCGGCCTCGACATCCGGTTCGTGCATCAGTGCGGACAGGCGATGGAATCAGGGCTTGCAGCCGGATTCGCCGCGTCTGGTTTGGACGGACAGGTGTCGGCCTTCATCGGCGACATGCCCGCGGCCTTTGCCGAAGCTTCGGTGATCGTCGCGCGCGCGGGCGCCGGATCGGTGGCCGAGATCGCGGCGGCGGGACGCCCGTCGATCCTGGTTCCGTATCCGCATGCCGCCGATGACCATCAGACGCGCAACGCGGAGGTGCTGGCGCGGGCGGGCGCGGCGCGAATCGTGCCGGACGGCGAGATGAACGGGCCGCGGCTGTTGGCCGAAGTACGCGCGCTCGCGGATCCTCAAGTGCGCGCACGGATGGCTTGGGCGGCGAAATCGCTCGCCAGGCCGGGTGCGGCGGCGCGCGCGGCCGGGATCCTGGAACAAATCGCGCAGAAAGGAGGTTGACACTCGCTTCACTAAGCGGAAACAATACTAAGAAAAAATGTTTTTTAAGCCCCAGCACCTGCACTTCACCGGGATCGGGGGCATCGGCATGAGCGGGATCGCCGAGGTTCTGCTCAACCTGGGCTACACAGTCAGTGGATCCGACCTGAAACTGGGCCCGATCACCGATCGCCTGGCCGCTCTGGGTGCACGTGTGTTCGAGGGCCATCACGCGGAAAACGTCGGTGACGCGCGCGCGCTGGTGATCACCTCCGCCGTCAAGGATGACAACCCCGAGCTGATTGAGGCCCGCCGCCGCCAGATCCCCGTGATTCCGCGCGGAGAGCTGCTCGCCGAGTTGATGCGCCTGAAATTCGGCATCGCCATCGGAGGCAGCCACGGCAAGACAACCACGACCTCGATGACCGCCTCGATCCTGAGCAGCGCCGGATTCGATCCAACGGTGGTGGTCGGCGGGCGCGTCAAGACGATGGGCGGCTCGAATGCGCGCGTGGGCAGGAGCGACTTCCTGTTGGTTGAGTCCGACGAGAGCGACGGATCGTTTCTCAAGCTTGCGCCCATTATCGCCGTGGTCACCAACATCGACCACGAACACCTGGACCACTACAAGAGTTTTGAACGCGTGCTCGACGCCTTCGCCGAGTTCGTCAATAGAGTTCCGTTCTACGGAGCCGCCATCCTGTGCCTGGACGATCCCAACGTGCAGCGGATCCTCCCCCATATCCGCCGCCGCACCATCACCTACGGGACCAGCGCACAGGCCGACATTCGAATCGCCCAAGCCCGCTACGGATCGACCGGCAGCGAATTCGAATTGCGCCCTCGGGGCGCGGACGCGGCAGGCTACCGTCTGAACGTCGCGGGCGCCCACAACGTCCTGAACGCGACCGCCGCCATCGCGGTGGCGCGGGAGTTGGAGGCGCCCGTATCCGATATCCAGCGCGGTCTCGCCGCATACGCTGGTGTCGACCGGCGCATGCAAGTGCGCGGCGTGGCCAATGGAGTGACGGTGATGGACGACTACGGACACCATCCGACCGAGGTCCGCGCGACTCTGGATGCGGTCCGGCTCGGCGGGTTCGAACGCGTGCTGGTGCTGTTCCAGCCGCACCGGTATACACGCACACAGATGCTGCTCGACGAGTTCGCGCGCTCATTCCACGCGGCCGACCGCGTGTGGGTGCTCGACGTCTATGCCGCCTCCGAACCGCCGATCGAGGGCGTGAGCGGACAGGCGTTGGCCGCGCGGCTGGCGGAGTTCGGCCATCGCGGCGCTTCCTATGTGGGCGGCCTTGACGCTGGCGCGGCCGCCGTGGCTGCCGCGGCTGGTCCCGGCGACCTGGTGTTAACCCTGGGCGCGGGCAGCGTGTCCCAGGCGGGAGAACGGATTCTGAGCTTGATCAGGGAGAAGTAGCATGGCAAAGAAGAGGGAAGCGAAACCGACGCAACAGGCGGGAATTCTGGAGGTGCTGGCGGAGCTTCGCCCGTACGTCCTGCCGGTGTTGCTGGTCACGTTCGTGGTGCTGTCGGCGTTGGTGGCCTGGCAGCGCTTCGACCGTTTCTTCAGCAATGATCCACGGTTCCTCATGCGGCGCGCCGATTTCGGGCAGGAGCATTCGCCGGATCTGGCGGTGAAGGGCATCCGCCACACCAACGTCGCCGAGGTCCGGCGGGCGTTTGCCGCCGACGAAGGGAAGAGCGTCTACCTGCTGCCGCTCGAGGAGCGGCGCCAGCGGCTGCGCCAATTGGAATGGATTAAGGACGCCTCGGTCCAGCGCCTTTGGCCCAACCGGATCGCCGTGGACGTCGAGGAGCGGATGCCGGTCTACCGCGTCGAGCTGGCATCGCTGCGGCGCCGTGGGATCACGCGCCTGGCGACGGTGGACGGTGAGGGCAAGCTGCTTCCGAATGTTGACCACGGAGATCTCAGCAAGACCCCGGTCATGTCCGGCATCCACACCGGGATGGAGCAGCGCGAGGTCGCCGACCGTGTGCGGCTCATGGGCCGCGTGATCGAAGAACTGGGCAGCGAAGGACGGGCTGTCACCGAGATCGATGTCAGCGATGTCGACAACGTGAAGCTGGTCTACCCGGTCCAGTCGCAAGGCAAGGAACGCGTGATCACTCTGGTGGTGGGCGACACCGCGTGGCGGCAGCGCCTGCTCAAGTTCCTCGCCAACTGGCCGGAAGTTGAAAAGCGCATGCCGCGCGCCGTCAAGCTCGACCTGCGGATCGACGGCAGGATCAACGCGGTTGGATTCGAAGAGCCGCAGCGGGCCGGGTCTGAGGAGGCGAAGGAAACCCAGCGTGCCGGGTAAGTCCACGCGATCGCAGGCGGCTGGACTGGACGTCGGAAGCCGGCGCGTGCGGTGTGTCGCCGGAGTGGTGGAGGATCAGCGGCTCAGGTTCACCGGCGCGGGCACTGCGCCGTCGAGAGGCTGGCAGCGTGGCCGCGTGCAGGATGTTGCGCAGATCGCGGAGTCGATCCAGGCGGCAGTGCGCGAAGCGGAAGAACGCGCAGGGATCGAGATCGAGTCGGTGGTGCTGGGGATGGGTGGTCCGGCGCTGGGATCGATTTCCTCGCGCGGCGTGTACGAGTTTGGACGCACACGTCCGGTGACGCCCGACGACATGAAGTACGCGATCGAGCTCGCCGCACGGCGTGGACTCGAAGAGGATCAGATGCTGCTGCACGTGTTCCCGCAGCAGTTCACGCTGGACGGCAAGGCGGGATATCGGTCGCCCGCTGGCGTGCCCTGTTCGCGGCTGGAGGCGAATGTCCTGCTGGTGACCTATTCCGTCAAGGAGCACGAGGCGCTGGTCGCGGCCGCGCACCAGGCGCATCTGGCGGTGGAAGAGACGGCTGCCGAGGCCGTGGCGGCGGCGTACTCCGGGGTCCTGCCGCGCGACCGCCAGAACGGAGCGGCGCTGATCGACATCGGGCTGCACTCGACCAGTGTGGTGGTCTATGACGGCGACTCGGCCGCGGGCGTTGCGTCGCTGGCCGTTGCTGGAGAGCACTTCACGCGTGACCTGGTGATGGGCTTCCATCACGCCTACCAGCATCCGATCTCGCCGGAGGACGCCGAGACGCTGAAGTGCGAATACGGCTGCGCGCTTCGCGGACTCACGGCCGACAACGTGGTGGTCGAGGTCCCCTCGGCCGACGGGCGGTCGTCACGCGAGTTTAGCCGGATGCAGATCAACGCGATTCTTGAGGCTCGCGCGGACGAGCTGTTCGCCTACATCCGCGACTATTTGGCGAGTATCGGTATGGAGCAGAATTTGCTCGAAGGCGTGTTCCTCACCGGCGGCGGCGCGCGCCTGGAAGGGATCCTCGACATGGCCGAGCGCGTGCTGAATTGTCCAGCCCGCTACGGTCTCACGCAGGGGATTCAGGATTGGCCGCCCGGATTCCAGGATCAGGCCTGGACAGTGGCCTCCGGGCTGGCCTTGTACTCGGCGCGGCTGAAACGCCGGGGCGGCGGACGCTCGCCCGGGCTGCTCGGATTTCTGGGATGGTAAGTTAACGGAGGAAGAGATCTCATGTTGAACATTGAAGATTCCACCCGGTTCGAAATCGCGGACGACACAGCCGCGGGAACCCACATCAAGGTGCTCGGGATTGGTGGCGGCGGCGGTAACGCCGTAGCCCGCATGATGCAGTCCGGCATAACTGGTATCGAGTTCTACGTCCTCAACACGGACCGCCAGGCGCTGCTGGCCTCGCCGGTTCCGAACAAGCTGCCGTTGGGCTCAAAGCTCACCGGCGGACTGGGCGCGGGCTCGAATCCGGAGATC
>VFZX01000364.1 GCA_016871015.1 Acidobacteriota bacterium
GTTGACTGCTTATCAACGATGGTGCCGCATCTTGCGCTCGATCTTCCAGCAATTCGCCAAGATCCCCCTCGATCCGCCTGCTCCAGTGCCCCTTCCAGCCGCTTCCAACTGCCGGATTTAGGATCAACTGCTCGTCGTGCAGTCCGGCGCGGGGCCCGGCGGAGGTGCGCTCACCGTGGCCTCGCACCGCACGTCCAACACCACCGCGACATTCCAGGTGCCGGCTGGCGCGGCCGGAGTCCTGGTTGCGGCCTGCAACGGCAACGGGTGCAGCAACTACGGACCGGCATCCAACATCAACCCGCCCGGACCGAATCCCACGGCGCCGAGCCTGGCCGAGCCGATCCCCGGTACTACCGTGACTGGTCCCGTCGTGACGTTCACCTGGCCGCGGGTTCCCGGCGACAACGGAACCAACACGCTGTACCGGCTCTACATCGGCGACCTGGCGGGGAACCGGCCTGCGCTCGACGTCATCACGCGAGACAATTTCTACGGTGCGCAGTTGAGTGCCGAAGGGCGCCGGTACGACGGATTGCTCATTGTGAATCCAGGCGCAAGTCAGGTCCAGGGGGGTGCGACGCCGTTCCAGGTCACCGGCAACCCGCCGTCGACGCCACAACCGGTTTTTCCCACCCACAATGGAACGGTCCAGCAAGGGAACGTGCAGTTGCTGTGGACATCGCTGCCGAACGCGACGATCTATCAGTACTACGTGATTCCAACCAATCAACCCGCCCAGATCACGACTGGAGTCACCTCTGGCCAGTTCGTCCAGGTGCCGATGTTCGCGCTGGGAGGCCAGAACACAGCCTACTCCGCGATCATTCGCGCCTGTTTCTCGGCAGTGTGCGTGCTGGGCAATGATGCCGGTTGGGGCCCGTGGTCGGGAGCCCTGCAGTACATCGTGACTCCGTAGTCACTGCAGCAACGGAATCGTGACCGCCGACGGATGCGCCGGACCGGTGTGGATCTGATTCCGGGACAAGGGCAGTGGAAGGAAGCCCCACTGCCCCAACGGCTCCGGAGCCATGTTGGGCGCCATGATCATCAGCTCGATCGAGTTGCCTGCCTCAATGACGCTGCCAGTCGCATTGAGTGACACGAGAGTCTCGACCGCCACGCCAGGTCCTGCCGCCGTGACACGCTGATACCCGCGTTGCAGATAGGTCCGGTTGCCCTGGGGATCCAATTCGTTCAACACCACCTGGACCGACGTTTCAGCGGCGGATGCCGACAGGAACAGCCGCACATCGGTACCGCCCAGAATGGTCAGCGGCTTGGCCACCGGCTGCGTGCGAAACACCTGCGCGCCCAGCCCGAACGGCGAGTGTGGATACGCCGTGCCGCCGTAGACGAAGCTTGACCCGAGCGGATACAAGTAGGGCAGTTCGGCCGCTTCTCTGGGCGCATCCGTGCTCAGGCGGCGGTTCGTGCCCAGGTAATAGGGGGTGCCCGGACTCCCGGCGGTCGAGTTGTCCAGCTTGATGACCCGATCCGGGATCCTTTCGATCGCGCCCTTCATGGTCAGCCACACGGCGACCGGCTTGCCGTCCATGGCTCCATTCGATGCACCCCTCAGCCAGTGATCGAAGAACCGCAGTTTCTCGCGCTTCAATTCGTTCGAGCGGATGTAGAAGCTGTGCCCCTCTTCGCCGAGCACCATCTTGCGCGGCCCGGCCAACTGATCGAACACGAACACGGCGCGCGAATCGACGATCTGGTCCTGCCATCCGAAGATGATGAACGTGGGGACGCGGATCTTCGACGCAATGGGCGCGACCGAGCGCTCCTGCCACCACGGACCATTGTCCGGGCGCTCGATCATGTCCCAATAGAACCTGGGCCTCTTCCGGCTCCTCAGACGCTCGGCGCACTCGCGATCGCCCGCGTCGATGTGAACCTGTGCGGCGCGGCGCTCCTGGTTCGGCTGGGCGTCCTCGGACCAGTGATAGAGAAACGAGTAGTTGAACAGCCCGCCCGGATAGGCGAGGTCCTTGTAGAAGTCCGCTGGAGCCGCGCCGGGAATCACCGCTTTGAGATGCGGCGGATTGAAGGCGGCGACGAAGAACTGGGTGATGCCCGAGCCAGAATGCCCGAACATCCCCACGTTGCCATCGCTCCACGGTTGACGTGAGATCCACTCGACGGCCTCGGCGCCGTCCGATCCCACGATCTTCGCGTTCAGGAAGTCAGCCTCTCCGCTCGAGCACGCTGTGCCGCGCGTGTTGACGCCAATCACCGCGTAACCGCGCTCGATGTAGTCCATCACCTCGCCCGTCTCGGTCTGGTTCCACGCCGGTGAGACGACCGATGCATCGTACATGTTGTAGATCAGCAGAGTTGGAAACTTGCCGGACGCCGAGGGACGGTGCAGCGTGTAGGCGAGCCTGGTCCCATCGCGCAGCGGCACATATCCGAACTGCTGCACGATGGCTGCGTGCGCGGACAACGCCGACAGCATGGCTGCGATCGCCCTCATGCCCGTTTTCTCAATTCACGCCGGCGGCTCAGCGCCATGAGATGATCGCTGGCGCGCGCGGCCAGCGCCATGATCGTCAATGTCGGTTCGAGCGCGGTCGCCGAACAGAATGCCGCGCCGTCGGTGACGAAGAGATTCGGCACGTCGTGCGCCCGATTGAAACGGTCCAGCACCGAAGTCTTCGGATCATTGCCCATCCGCGCGGTCCCCACTTCGTGGATGCTCCAGCCTGGCGGTTTGGGATCCGGCTCCCGCGACAACACTTCGATTCCGGCGGCCTCGAAAATCTCCTGCGCCTTTTGGTTCATATGTTCGATCATCTTCCGGTCGTTGCCGCCGAAGCTCATATGGATCCGGAGGCAGGGGATCCCATACGGATCCTTGAGCCCATCCGGATCGATCTCGACAAAGTTCTCCTTGCGCGTGAGCACTTCACCATTGGTTTCCATGGTGATCATCGCCGGATAGAGCTGCTTCACACGCTTCTTGAACGCCGCGCCAAAGCCGTCGAGCCCGTGCGCGAATCCAGGATATTCGGACACGCCGCTCGAGCACTCGAACGAGTAGCCACGGATGAACTCCCGTTCTCGCGCGGCGACGTTCTGAAACTGCGGAACGTAGCTGAATCCCGGATGTCCGTCCTCGGCGTAGGACGGCATCTTGCCCGTGAGCTGCGGCGCGAATCCGGTGATCTTGGCGGCCATGCTGTGCTCGGTCAGATTCCGGCCCAACTCACCGCTCGATCCGCAGAGCCGCGAATTGAGCAAGATCCGCGTGGACTCCAGTGCCGAAGCGCCCAGCACCACCGCGGACGCCCGTGCCTCCTCCTCGCGCTTCGTGTTCCGGTCGGCGAACGCCACGGCACGCGCGAATCCTTCGCGATCGGTGAGAACCGCCCGCACAATCGCATTGGTTCGCAGGGTGAGGCGCCCCGTCTTCATGGCCCACGGAATGAAGCTGACCCGCGAGGAGAACATCGCGCCGGTGCAGCACAGGCGGTTGCAATATCCGCAGTAGTGGCAGGGCGGCCGGTTGAAGTCCTTGCGCGTGACGACGGCCATACGGCCGGGAATCAAGCGCAGGCCCAGCTTCTCGCAACCGCGGCGCAGCACCTGCTCGCCGCACCGCAGCGGAACTGCTGGTTGATACACGCCGTCGGGAAGTTGTGGCAGCCCTTCGCGCGTTCCACAGACGCCGATCAGCCGCTCCACATGCGCATAGTAGGGTTCAATGTCGCGGTAGCGGATTGGCCAGTCCACTCCATGGCCGTCGCGCGACGCTGCTTGAAAGTCGAGATCCGAAAAGCGCAGACTCAGCCGGCCCCAATGCAGTGTCTTTCCTCCCACAACGCGTGACCGGACCCAGGTGAACGGCTTGCCCTCCGGCGTCGAGTACGGCTCCTCGGCGTCTTCAAGCATCACGTGCTTGTTATAGAAGTTCGCCGACTTGTTGATGCGCCACCGGTCGCGCTCCTGCGGCGACATCGCGCCCCGCAGCGGGAGATCGTACACCATCCGGTGGCGGAGGTTTTCACGCCGCGGATCTTTGTCCGGACCCGCCTCGAGCAGCAGCACTTTCGCACCGGCCTTGGTCAGTTGGTAGGCGGCCATGCCGCCCGCGGCCCCGGATCCAACCACGATCACGTCCCAATGGCCCGTCATTTGTGTTCCGGATGCGTGCAGCCGGGGAAGGCAGTGTAGACTCCGTTGCCTTTGTATTCGAGTTCCTGCAGGAGGCCTTCGCGCGACGTGTAGTAGCCGCGAAGCGTGAGGTCCTTCATGCGGCGGAAGAACCGCAGTCCCTCGGCGCCCCGCTCGCCCTTGCTCATCGCGGTAAGGGCCGCGGTGAATCCACTGTTTCCGCCGGCGAACCATTCGAGCCCTCTGAGGAACTCGGTGCGCTCCGCCTCGGTCATGCCGTCCTTGAGCATCTTGTCGATGTATCGATAGACCTTGGCGTCGCTCGCTCCCGGCGTGTCCGTGCGCGGCAGGATGATCTCGGAAAGCTGGTCCACAAGCCGCGCTTGGTCCGCGGTGAGGGCCTCGGGCTTCCACGCATCCTGCCCCGTCACGCTGGAAACGGGAATCAGTGTCAGAATCTCCCGGCGCTGAAGTATTCTGTAGGACATGTTCTCCAATTCTATGCTCGCCGCGTGCATAGTGTCTATCGGATCGGCGATGGCCGCGGGTCCCGACTACGACAGGGACAATCCGATCATCACGCTGACGCAACGCGCCAAGTCGGCAGCCCTCGCCGCACCGCCGTCCCAATACGTCGCGGACTCGCTGCACTACCTCTATCCGGTGGCCGAACTGGGCATTCCTACAGACGACGCCTCGCTCGCCACCGATGGCCGCGAATCCACCAAGGAAGCGCTACGGCGGTACCGCTTGGGGGACTTCGAAGTGATCAAGGGACTGCTCAACTTCGGCGGCCTCAAGTCGAACTTCGTGCGCGTCGCCACGACGCGGCCGGAAGCAGTGAGCGTCGAGCTGGTGCTAGGAACCGAGTCGCGCCAGGCCCGCCTGCGGAACGGCGCGGTGGAATTCTGGAATGCGCCCGCCGGACCTGCTGGCGTCGTGGCGGACTCGAAGTTCCCGCCCGGCAATCCACTCGACTACCACGCCTCGCGCCTCAAGACGCCGATGTGGGAAGCGGGTGACCGCAACGACATGAATCACCCGCTCCGTCCGTGTCCGCTGACGGTACGGTGGCTCAACGCGGCGGGTGCGGTGCTCAGCGAGCACCGCGTGGCGTACAAGATGATCCGGCGCGGCGAGGAGAGTTTCCGCACCAGCCGGTGGAGCCAGAATCCGCACGGCGGTACAGGCAGCATCGAGAGCACTGTCTTCTACGTCTCCGAGTTCAAGGATCCCGACCATATCCGCCGTGGCGAGGAGCTTTGGTTCACAGCCAAGTACATGCAGTTGGTGCGGTTCGGACCCTCGGCGAGCATCGGTATTCACCGGCACAAGGAATACATGGATGCCTTCTGGGTGACGAAGGGCAGCGGGATGGGCGTCGTTATTGACGGGGTCCCGCTCGACGGCACCGAACGGACCGCCGAGTTGCGCCGCCTCCGGGCGTTCGAGGGAATGATTGTGCGCCCGGGCCAGTTGCATGGGATTCTACGCGATACGTCCGAGCCGCTCGAGATGTTCGCGTTCGGAGCGGCGAACTGAGATGGCCGTTGACATTTGCGGTATGGCTCCCTTGATTCAAGTGTTTGATATGCCCCGGTCGATCCGGTTCTACCGGGACGTTCTCGAATTCCGCGTCGTTGAAACCGCGGGGCCGGACGGGGACTGCGGTTGGGCGCTGCTGGAGCGCGACGGCGTCGAACTGATGCTCAATACAGCCTACGAGGCGGACGGCCGGCCCGCTGAAGAGGATCCGGCACGGAGGGCGGCGCACGGCGACACGTGCTTCTATTTCGGCTGCCGCGGCATTGATGACGCCTATGAAACGCTCCGTGGCCGCGGAGCCAGCCCACAGCCGCCCGCCGTGGCGTCCTACGGGATGCGCCAGATGTACGTCCAGGATCCCGATGGCTACATGCTCTGCTTCCAGTGGCCCGCTTCGGAGGAGATGCGCGAGCAATGGAGGGAGCGCTATGCCGCCGGGTAGAGCCGCCGCGCTGGTCCTCGTATGCTGGGAATGCACGGGCCAGCGCCACTTCGACATCCAGTACAAGGAACATACCGGCGTGGCGCGCGGGGGCGTCCCGAACGGCGTCTACGATGTTGTGATCACCGTGCGCTCGGCTCGATCCATAGGCCTGGCCCAGACGTGACGGGTTTCGGGCCGCGGAACGGGTGATCCGCCTCTCATTTGGAAAGATGGCAAGCTGCTGGAGATGTTCAAGGCCGGGAGATTCCAGGACGTGGAGCAGGCTTTCCCGATGTTCGTCGCCGCTTGTGGCTCATTCTCCGGCGAATCGTTGCCATACGTCTACTTGAGCCGGCTCCTGCCAGCTCCCGGCTTGAAGGGCCGGCATAAGACGAGCGGGCTGAGTCCTATGTTGCAATCCGACGGCGGTCAGTGTTCGATCACGACCCGCCGGCGCCGGACACAGCACCCGGACCCGCCTGCCTCTGATGTAAGATGAGCTATCTGGAGGAGTTCGCTTGCGCGTGTCCCCGTGTCTCGCCCTGGTCCTCGTCTCCGAGGCCGCCGCCCAGACCGGATCGTTGGCGGAATCTCGGCGCGCGATCGACGCCGCCGCCAAGGAGATCGCGGGCGGAACGCCAGCCCATCGCGCCAAGGCCCGGACCTTGCTGAAGAGTACGCTCGAATGGAGCCGCAAGTCCGGAGACAAGACCATCGAGGCGCGAGCCTCCGCGCTCACCGCCAACACGTACGCCGCGGACAACGATCCGCGCGGCGCGATCGAGTGGTACGGACGGTCGCTCGCCGCGGCCGCCGCGGCCGGAGACGAGGGCCAGCGCGTGCGCGCGCTGCACAATCTCGCAATTCAGCGCTGGATCACCGGGGATGCCGAGCGTTCGCTCGCCGAGCTGCGGTCGTTGCTGCCCGCGCGCCAAGCGCTCGGCGACAAGCCCGGACTCGGCTATACGTGGCTCGGCATCGCGGTCGCGTGTTATTCGCTCGGCGACACAGCCGAGGCGCTCGACGCGTTCCGGCGCGCGCTCGAGATTTGGACCGCGGCGGGAGACGCGGCCAATCAGGTGCAGGCGCGCAACAGCATTGGGCTGATGCTCGATCAACTGGGCGACGCAACGGCCGCGCGGCGCGAGTACGAAGAGGCGCTCCGGCTTTGGCGCGGGACCAAGTCCATTGCGGGTGAAGGCATGACGCTGAACAACCTCTGCCTCTGGTCGATCGGACGCCGCGACTACCGGGGCGCGACCGGCTATTGCGAACAAGCGCTCCCGCTGCTCGAGAAGGCCGGCGACCGCCGCGGACACGCCTACGCGTGGCACAATCTGGCGAGCGCTCACGCAGGCAACGGAGATCATCGCCGCGCCGTGGACCTGTATCAGCGCTCGCTCGCCGCCAAGAGCGAGATCGGCGACCGCTGGGGCGAGGCCGCGTCATTGCAGGCGGCGGGCGAGAGCATGGCCGCGCTGGGAGACACGCGGGCCGGACGCGCGAACATGGAGCGCGCGCTGCGGATCCGGCTCGAACTCGGCGACCGCGCCGGTCAGATCCAGACGCTCGGCGAACTCGCGCGCATCCAGAGCGACGCCGGCGAACTCACCGCCGCGCTCGACCACATCCGGCGGGCCGTGGGGCACATCGAGACGACGCGAGCCAGCCTCGCGAGTCAGGACCGCCGCGCAAGCTTCCTCGCGGGCCGCCGCGACTACTACGAACTGCTCGCCAGCGTGCTCGTGCGCCTGGGACGTCACGCGGAGGCCATCGAGGCCGCCGAAAGCGCGCGCGGACGGCAGTTGCTCGACCGTCTCTCCGACACGCTCGCCGGGCTGAAGCGCGGCGCGGATCCGGCATTGCTCGAGCGGCGCGCTAGGAGCCTGTCCGAGAATTGACGGGCGAACGCTCATCGCCGCCGGTCGAAGTGTGGTTGTTGCGTAGCACGATTTTTCGTTGCCAGGCTGCCGGAACGCCTTGGATTCCCGATTTTGGCCTCCAG
>VFZX01000365.1 GCA_016871015.1 Acidobacteriota bacterium
CGAGGCAGACGGGGAGCAGGTACGCGAGCCGGCGCATGTTGGTATTAAATCACGTCCGGCAGCCGCTCGGCGATGACGATGCACGACTGCCCGAGCGGGAAGTTTCCACCCACGCCGATCCAGGCCGATTCCAGCGAGAGGGGGATCCCCAGCAGGGAATCAAGCCACGGACTGACCGGCTGGACTCCGCTCGTGGGAGGCTGGTTCGTGAGCGGCTCCCAGATCCGGAATTTGGCAAGTGCCACCGGCAGCAAGAGCGAGTTCGCATAGGTGGCGCGGAGGACCCGGAATCCATGCCTTTCCACCAGTGCCAGCGCCCGCGCGCGTGTGAACCGCTGCCGCTCATGGGCGAACGCGGAGTGGCGGCTGCGCAGGATGTCCAGTGCCGAGACGCGAAGGGCCAGCAGGCCGCCAGGACGCAACACGCGCGCGACCTCGCGCATTGGGGTGTCCTCGCCGTCGGGAGGCATATGGACCAGGACGTCCATCGACACGAGTCCGTCGAAGGAGGCGTCGCGATAGGGCAGCGCCTGGATGTCGGCCTGCACCATGCGGGTCAGCCCGTAGCCTTTGCCGTACTCGAGGCCCTGCCAGCCGAGGTCGAGCGGAAACATTTTCCAGCCGTAGCGTTCCGTCAGGACTTTCGAGAAGTGGCCGGTGCCACATCCGGTTTCGAGGACAGGTCCGAGGCGGCGCCGCGCGGCCACGGGATCGAGCAGGCGGAACATGATCTTGCGCATGCCGCGGAACCACCAGAAGTCCGCCTCGCAGCGCGCGATGTTGGCGAACTCCGCCGGATTCATCATGGCGGGACTACCCTGCCACGAACCTGCGCATCAGTGTCTCCAGTGCCGGGACGCAGGTGACGCAGTTCCCACCGTAGATCGAGTTGCCGCCGTCGAAATTGAAGAACCGGCCGCCCGCCTCTTCCGTGAGGATTTTCCAAACCGCGAGGTCCCAGGGTTTGGCGGTGACCTCGATCCAGGCTTCGGCATGTCCGGCGGCCACCAGGGTTGCGTCGACGGCTCCGCCCATGCTGCGGACGCTCCAGAATCCGCGCATCCACTCCATCAGCTTGTTGGCGAATGGCGTCTGCTGAATGCCGTTGAAGCTGTTGACGCAGAGCACGGCTTTCGAGGGGTCCTTGATGGACGACACCCGGATCCGCGTGCCGTTGCGGAAGGCGCCGCCACCGCGGACCGCCCAGTAGGTTTCGTCCACTGCGGGGAAGGTGGTCACACCGACGACCACTTCGCCGTTGTCTTCGAGCGCGATCAGGTTGCACCAGGCGCGGTTGCCACGCATGAAGTCGCGGGTGCCGTCGATCGGGTCGATGATCCAGCGGCGTCCGGTGGCGGAGG
Organism: Acidobacteriota bacterium; assembly: GCA_016871015.1. Taxonomy (GTDB): domain Bacteria; phylum Acidobacteriota; class Terriglobia; order Bryobacterales; family Bryobacteraceae; genus SYLY01. The sequence goes on from VFZX01000365.1 coordinate 1,362, forward strand.
GCTTGTCCGCGCCTTCTTCACCGAGGACTCCGTCTTCCGGGAACTGCGCGCACAGATCCTGAACAATCAGCCGCTCGCATTCGCGGTCGGCCGCGGTGACGGGCGATTCGTCGGACTTCGCATCGGCCTCGATTCCCGTGCGCCAGTACCGCATGGCCGCTTCGGCCGCACGGCGGGAGGCCTGCCGCGCCGCCTCGAGTTCACTCTCATAGGGCATTGGATTATTGTACCGGCCGGGCTCGTGTTACCGTTGTCCTGATGGGTCAACGCACGGTTTACGGCCTGCTGGCGGAGGCCGCGCAACGGTACGGGAACCGGTCTGCGCTATACGAGCCGGTGGGGGAGCGGAACGCCAGAACCTGGCGGGCGATGACCTGGACGGAGTACCTGCGGGCCGTCGAGGAAATCGCTGCCGGACTGCAGGGGCTGGGCATCCGCCACGGCGATGTGGTCGCGCTGCATTCGGAGACCCGGCTCGAATTCTATCTTGCCGACATGGGGATCCAGGCGTGCGGCGCGGTGGCGGCGGCGCTGTACACGAGCTATCCGGCGGTGGAACAGATCAAGACGTTCCGGGCCTGCGACGCCCGCGCGGTGATGGTGGAAAATCCCAAGGTGCTGGGCGCGCTTCTCTCGGCGGCGGATCCTCCGCTGAACGTGATTTGGATCCTGCTCACGGGCGAGGCGGAGCCGGCGATTCCACTGGCCGCGCTACGCGAGTCAGGGAGGGCGGCACTGGCCGGGGACAATGGACTTTTGGCGGAGATGCGGGCGCGCGTCCGGCCTGAGGATCCGGCGATCCTGTACCTGACGTCCGGCGCCACGGGCGAGCCGAAGATGGGCCTGGTGACTCACGGGGCGATCTACGCGAACATCGAAGTCACGCCACAAGTCGCGCCGTTGAACGAAAACGACCGCACGATCGCGTTCCTGCCTTCGGCCCACATCACGCAGCGGCTGGCGATGCAGTTGATGCCCCTGCGGGTCGGCATGGCGGTCTATTTTTCCGAAGGATTGTCGCGGCTGCCGCACGAACTGAAGTCGGTGAAGCCGACCTTTTTCGTGGCGCCGCCACGGGTGTGGGAGCGGATGTATTCAAGCATCTGCATGGAGATCAAGAAGCGCGGGGCGGTCACCCAGAGGATTTTCTACGGTGCCCTGGGACTGGGGGCGCAGGCGGCGCGCCGGAGGCAGGAAGGGCGCGGCGTCCCAATGTGGATGAGCCGGCTGCTCGGGCTTGCGGACCGTTCCGTGTTCGCCAAAATCCGGGAGCGGCTGGGCGGCGAGTTGCGGATGGCGGTGAGCGGCGCGGCGCCGTTGGGCAAGGATCTGGCCGATTTCTACGCCGCGATCGGGATGCCGATCTATGAGGGCTACGGGTTGACCGAGGGCGGCATCGTGGCGCTGAATCCCTATGGACGGCCGAAGTCGGGGAGCATCGGCAAGGCGTTTCCGAACGTCGAGATGAAGCTCGGCGAGGACGGCGAGCTGATCTTCCGCGGTCCGGTGGTGTTTAGCGGCTACTACAAGTCGCCCGAGGCGACGGCCGCGGTGCTGCGCGATGGCTGGCTGCACACCGGCGATATTGCCGAGTTCGATGGCGAGGGCTACGTCTACATCACCGGGCGCAAGAAGGAAGTCCTGGTGTCGTCGAATGGGAAGAAGATCTACCCGGCGCTGATCGAGACGCTGTTCAAGATGGAGCCCGTGTTCCACCAGGTCCTGCTGCTGGGCGACAAGCAGCCCTACGCGGCGGCGCTGTTCACGCTCAACATGGGGGCCGTCGAGCAGATCAAGGGGATGGAGGAGTACAAGGGCCGGTCCGCGGCCGAGGTTGTCGCCGCGCCGCCGGTGCAAGGTGAGGTCAAGCGGATCGTGGGGCGCATCAACAAGCAACTGGCTCCGTTCGAACAGATCCGGAAGTACCATATCCTCGACCGCGACTTTACGATCGAGGACGGCGAATTGACACCAACCATGAAGGTCCGGCGGGCTCGCGTGATGGAGAACCACCGGAAGATCGTGAACGACCTGTTCATGGGCCGGGAAGAGGCGATGTAGTAAGATTGATCAGCATGAAGCTCACAACGCTCATTCCGCTTATCGTTCTGGGAGGCGCCACATTGGAAGCGCAAGTCTGGGAGAATCCCGTTAAGAAGCAATTGAAGGAGGGAAAGCCGGTGATCGGCGCAACGGTCACAGTGGCGAGCCCGGATGTCGCCGCGCAGGCGGCCAACATGGGTTTCGACTTCCTGTGGATCGAGATGGAGCACAGTCCGATCACGCTCGAGACGGCGCGCAGCATGGTGCTTGCGACGCGCGGGTTGAAAGCGGTTCCCTTCATCCGGGTTCCGGTCAATGAGCTGTGGACGGCCAAACGGGCCCTGGACGCGGGCGCCTTGGGCGTTGTGTTTCCGTTCACATCGACGCCCGAGCTCGCCAAGCAGGCGGTGAACGCATGCAAGTATCCACCGTTGGGGCGGCGCGGCGCGGGTCCAGGTCTGGCCAGTTTCCGCTGGCAGGGGCCGGAGAGCTACTACGACTTTTCCGACCGCAACGCGATGGTGATCACCATCATCGAGGAGAAGCGGGCGGTCGATCAGATTGACGCGATCGCATCAACGCCTGGGATTGACGTGCTGTTCATCGGCACCAACGACCTGTCGTTTTCCTACGGCAAGCGGGGTGACGTGAACCAGCCCGACGTCCAGGAGGGAATCCGGAAAGTGGTCGCGGCGGGGAAGAAATACGGAGTGCCGGTGGGCCGTCCCGCCGCGACGCCTGAGTCGATTGCTGAGTACATGAAAGAGGGGTTCCTGTTCTTCCAGGGTCCGGCCGATCTGGTCCTCATGGGGAACGGCGCCCGCCCTCTGCTCAATGCGCTGGGCAAGAGCGGGATCGACCCCAAGAAGCAGCCCCTCTATTGAGCTAGAAACGGTCCTCGCGGCGGACAACGGTGCGCCTGGCCGGCCGGATCGTGCCGCCGGTCTCGTCCACCTTGACATCGAGCGCCGTCTCGCGCTTCTCGCGTACCACCGTCAGGGAGTACGAACTCTTCGACTGGATGGTGCGGATTTGGCTGAGAAGATCGCGCACGGAAGAGATCCGCGACTGTTCCACCTTGGTGATCACGTCGCCAGCCTTGAGGCCAGCCTTATCCGCTGCTGAGCCGCGGGTGACGGATCTCACCAGCGCGCCTTCCTTGACACCAAAGAAGTCCGCCAGTTGGCCCTCAATCGTTTCGGCTTCAACACCCAGGAGCGAGTTTCCCCAGGACATCTTGGCGTGTGGAATGTCGGGCAGCACCAGGCTCATCTTGGGGAAGTCACGCTGGATGCTCAAAGCACGGCCCTTGCGGGCTGCGATGGTCGCGGTGAGCGCGAACGGAGACCCATTGCGATGCACTCCGATCTTCACTTGGCGCCCGGAAGGCGTCTCTTTCACCAGGCGGATGAACTGTTGTGTACCATCCACCTTGTTTCCGTTGTATTCTACAACCGCGTCGCCCTTCCTCAGCCCGGCTTTCTCGGCCGGGCTGTCCTGCTCAACCCCCGTGATCTCGACGCCCGTGGCTTCCTTCATCTGAAGCTCCTTGGCGCGGGCGGAGTCGATCTCGGCCACGTGGACCCCGAGAAAGCTGCCGCTCGTGTTAATCACGATTTCGGGCGGCTCCGGCGGTTCCGGAGGCTCGGGCGGTGTCGGCGCCATGGCTAGGACCGGAGCGGCTGGCGGGGCGGGCGGCGCAGGCGGCGCAGGCGGCACCGGTGCAACCTGGGCCGCCGCGGCACAAGCCATTGCCAGAACAAGTGCGATTTTTTGCTGCATTGGATAACTCTCCTGTGGATGTTCAGCGCTGCCGCTTGAGGAAAATCGTTCCGTTGGCCGCGGCGACCTTCAACAACGGTCCACCCCCATTCAGCGCGCCGGCTGCGACCGTGCGCTTGGTTGCCCAGGCGGTTTGGACTCGGATCTCCGGAAACTCGGTCACGATCGTTCCCAACCTGCCCAGCTCATTCAAGGCCTGCACGGTCACTGCCAGATTGGACGGAATCATCACGGTAATGTCACCATCACTGGTCGCAAGCACGGACTGTGGTGCACCATTGCTGCCGGTGAGTTCCGCGACGATGCTCCCAACGCCGGTGCTCGCCAGGATCTGGCCCAGCACTCCCGCGACGCGAATGCTCCCGCTCGCCGACTCGCAGTGGACTCCGCGCGCCGAGCCCACCAGTGTCGCGCCGCCGCCGTTGTCGGCCCAAACGCCTCCACCCGCTTCATCAACGCGAATCACGCCGCCGAGGGTCTTCGCGTGGACAGCTCCCGCCGCTCGCAGGACCCGCACGTTGCCGCCTCCGGTTGCCGCGCGGAGGTCGGCGCCAGCCCGCTCCACGAAGATCTCCCCGGCACCCGTCTCGAGCACCGCGGTCCCGTGAAGCGCGCTTGCATACACAGCGCCGCTTCCCGTCGTGACCTGCACGTGGCCGGTAAGGGTTCCAAGCCGGACCCTTCCACCGGCCGACCGGATCCAAGCCGCGCCGCGAATCTGGTCGGCCTCCACACGTCCACCTCCGCCGTAGACAGTGAGGTCGAGAGCCAGATCCCGCGCCAGGACATCTCCCCAGGTGTTCACGATCTCCGCGTGCCGGACTCCGGCCGGAACGAGCAACTCGATTTCGGCGCCGGAGAACCCGCCAGTCGAAGAGATGGAGAGTTGGTTTGCGGCATAACCTGCGTGCGCGGCCGGAGCGGCCAACAACCGGCGCGCAGTGGCTTCATCCTCGGCGGTCACGCGGCGGCGGACGCGCAACTGGACATTCCGGCTGGATCCGGTGCGTACCGACATCCGGCCGAGACCCTCGACGCGGACCCGGGATGCGCCGCGGAGCGGCAGCTCCGTTACGCCGCTCTCGATCCATTCACCGCCGTCGCGGATGTAGGTCAACTCCGTCTGCCCGCTGAGCTGGCTTCCAGCGAGGAGGCAGCCGAATATCGCAACCCTCCACATGGGACAGCTCAGAACGGGTCGACCGATGCGTTCATCTGAGACAATACCCGCTGGGTCCGGAGCCGGACGTAGTCGTTGTCCTCACGGCGCATCACGTCCTGCAGGACGCCTACCATGTCCTTCCTTGGATGCGGAACCAGCAGGTCGATCGCCTGCACGCGCAGTCCGGGGTTGTCATCGCGCATCAGTACCTGAGCCAGCGCCCGCTGGACCTCAGGATCCGCGGCATGCCCCCGCAGCCCCTCGATCGCCTTCATCCGGACGCCCGGATTCGAATCGCTTACCAGGGCCGCCATCAGCGCCCGGCGGACTTCAGAGGCCGAAGACTCGCGGCGCAGCAACTCCATCGACTCGACGCGCAGGCCCGGATCCGCCGGATCCTGGGCGGCCGCGAGCACAAGGTTGCGAATGGGCTCGTCTCCCAATGATCCGGAAAGCTTGCGCTCCCGGGTCTCTTCCAGTACGAGGTTTACCCGGCCAGCACCGTCCGCTTCGAGAAACCGGACCCGTGTAGCCACCGGGGAGTTCCCGGGCAATGGGATCAGCCGCCCGGCGGCAAAGCCCGCGGTCACCAGCGCCAGCGCCATGACCGGCTTCAACCACGGGGCCTCGAACCAGCTCCGGACCGTCACGGTCCAGGACCGCCCCTGAGCCGCCCGCTCTTCCTTCACCGCCTGCATCAGCTCCCGGCGGCACCCCGCCAGCATGGCCGGGGGAGGAGCAAGCACGCCAAGGTCCAACGTGGCGTGAAACTTCCGCTCGGTGTCGAGCAACGCGGCGCAGCCCTTGCACTCCGCTGCATGCTGCTCCACCGACTCCTCGGTGGACGGATCCAATTCGCCGTACACGTACAGCGTGACCAAATCCTTCATCCGTTCGCAATTCATGATACGAACTCCCCTAGGGCCGCCCTCATTTTCTGAGTGGCCCGGAACAGACAGTTTTTCGCCGCCTCTTCCGTTGTTCCCAACACCTCGCCGATGGCGCGGAGGCGCATCCCCTGATGATGCCGCATCTCGAAGACCGCGCGCTCGCGTGGCGTCAGATCCTCCATCACCTGTCCAATCCGCTCACGGAGCTCGGACGAGAGGAGCCGCCTCTGCGGATCCCCGTGGATGCCGGATTCAGCGACCATCGCCATGCGGTCCGCCGCCGGATCGCTGGGATCGGACACCGGCGGCTCTTCCTTGCGTACCTTGCGTTTCCGCAAGTGGTCCAGGCACAGGTTGGTGACGATCCGGTAGAGCCACGTATGGAAACTGCAATCAAACCGGAATGTCTTCAGGTTCCTGTGGACACGGAGGAAAGCCTCCTGGTACACGTCCCGCGCATCTTCCTGGGACCGGAGCAGGTTCAGGGCGAGGCGCAGCACTTGTTGGTCGTACGCCAACACGAGTTGCTCGAAGGCGCTGTGATCGCCCCCTTGTGCCGCTCGGATTAACGCCGGTTCGTCCAGCACGGAGTCTCGCCTGAGGACCCCGGCAACGCTCACAATAGGGTCTCCCATCGACATTACAGAATCACTACCTATCCAGTATCGACGCAAGCGGGGCGAATTCGTCACGCGCTGGGTTAAAAATTCGGCCGGTGTTGCGATACCCCCGTTCAACTGATAAGATTATTGAGTCTCGCCTAATATAGTGACACGCGCGCCAGTCGGCGCTACAATGGTGCATGGTGACTCACCGCCGCGATTTCCAAGCACTCGAGCAAAGGCG
>VFZX01000366.1 GCA_016871015.1 Acidobacteriota bacterium
CGAACATGCACTTTCTGAGGCCCTCCAGCATCTCACCCCAGAACAAGTCCGCGCCTATTGCCGGAGTTGCGGATATCGGACATAGCTAGATGTACATAAAATGTGAAAATGCTCTAGATCGGGGCGCGCGATGCCGGATATCGTCCTGTCGTCCTCCACGCCAAGCAGCACCATTCCACCTTGAAGATTCGAGAAGGCCACCAACTCCTTGGCGAGATCGTGGTTCTGCACGACATCCCGCTTGAACTCAACCCCCGAGTTTTCTCCGTTCTTGATGATCTCCAACAGTTCGGTGCGCGTCGTCATCTTCAAAAACTATACTTCGCCCGGCGCATCTCGAACGCATGCTTGCCACCTTCGAGGATCTCTTCCACCAATTCTCTTACCGGCTTCGAGTCAATGGATCCCATGCGCTGGGGAGCGATCCGGGCATGCCCGTCCGGGCCGCCCGCGTCAGAGGCGAGACCCACGATCAGTTCGGCGTCGCCCAAGACCGGCACCACGTCATTCGTGATGAAGCGGTTATCGAGGTCGTCCTCCGGCTGGTCCCCACCAGCGGGGCGTCGGACTCCAGCAGCAGCAGTACCGCCGTGGCCTTCTGCCCCGTGGACAGGGCCTCTAAACTCCGCCACGCCTCGGGCTCCCCATCCGGCGCGGTGTTCAGTTCCACTTTCGTTGTCGCCGGCAGATCAAGCTCCTCGATTCGCAGGAACAAGTCCGGACCGGACTGCGCGATCCTGGCAGCGGAACCGGCGGGCAACCTGTACGGCTCCTTCATCAAGGCGTCTTTACCTTCCCGGCACCGCTGCGCCAGGTCAGGGAGGGACATCTGCTCCAGCGAACGCAACCGTTCCAGTCCGGCGCTCAGGTCTCCTCCGGCCTCACGCAAAAGCTGCTCCAGCGGCTCCCGGTTACCCGCCACCTGGACGCGGCCGCGCAGCTTCCCCGACACGTTCGCTGCCGCGCGCTGGAACTCCCGGGACTCGAAGGACTTTATGTCCTCCCACTCCGAGACCAGCTTGCGGCGATAGTCCTCGTTGCTTGCTAGGTCGCGCTTCAGAGCTTCCTTGCACTCCAGCAGGGGGCGCAGCTCCTCGATCTGCTTGCGCAACCGGATGAATTCAGCGCCGTCGACGTTGGACTTCTGAAGCTCACGCAGCAACTTCTCGTACCTCTCTTCGATGCCCTTCCGCCTCTGGTCCCATTCAGCCTTTGTGCCGGCAATGGAAGTGTCCGCATCCACGAGCGCCTTGGCGAGCCGTTCCGCCACGGCCTTCAGTTCTGTCCCAAGCGTGTGTCCAATACCGGGCCCATGCGCGCGAGGATGGCCGCGTTCGGAAGGCCCTCCAGGGCCTCGGCTGAAACGAAGGCGGTATCCACCGGCATCGCATCGCCAACCACACCATGCAGTGCGCGGATCAGGTCCATGCGTTCGCGGGCATCGGCGAATACGCGCTCCTCTCGGAGAAGAAGGCTCTTTTCCCCCAGACGTTCTTCGAGCCCAGCTTCCTGAAAATGCTTCCGCGCCTCCTCGAGCCCTGGCAGCGCCGCCAGGCGTTCGTCGAGCGCCATCATTTCGCGGAGCAGATCCACGATGCGGCCGCGGGAGCGCTCAAGCTCCAGCCTCAGTCTCGACTTCCGGCCGGACAGCGCCGGGTCGCGGTCGACGAACCGCTCCAGCAGCCGCGTCAGTTTTTCGCGGCTCCTCGTGAGCTCAGAAATCTCATGTTGCCCGAACACCTCGACGCCCGGAATCACATCCGCCGGCGATAGTTCCAGGACTTCTCCCGCCTCATCCTTTACTAGAGGCGGGTTCGGCACCGACCGCTCGATGGTGTAGCAGCGCTGATTTGGCCTGTGGGAACGCACCAGCAGCGAAATCTTCGTACCGGAACGAAGCACATGGCGGATCACGCCTTCGTGCGTGTTGCGCGCTTCGTCGCCGAGAGGTTCAAGGCCCAGCGCATAGCGGATGCTCTCGATCATCGTGGATTTACCGGTCCCACGTCCGTCGGCAAGCACGTTCAGGTTGGGGTTCAGATGGACGGATGTACCGCCCAGGAAGCCCCCCTCCCAGGTTACCGCCAGAAACTCAGCATGAGGCTCCGGCCGCGGATCGCTGCCGGGACGGATGCGCGATTCTGGGTCCAGGAAGGCCTGCCGCAGCGCTTCCACCGAAACGCTCGACATTTTGATAAAACACGAGGCCCCGTCTTTCATCAGGTCCTCCGGGCCATTCACATCCGAGGCGTTCATGATTGCGATTGCACGGCCGCGTTTGTGTTCCGCGCCGCTGTTCTCGGGGATTCGCTGGATCGCATCTGGAGCGTCCGCAACATGCGTCGCCACGCATGCTTCCTGGCCGGAGCCGAACAGGCAAAGGAAACGCACTCCATCCTTCGTCACCGCCTCACACCCGGTGAAGGCGTAGATTCCGGCGTCCCTCGCGGCTTGGATCAGGCCGGCGGATTCCTGCATGCGGCGATCGTCCGTAACGCCGATGACCTCGATTCCGGCCACATGGCAACCCGTGACGATGGCGGCATTGTATTCCGTTTCACCGCTGAACGGGGTCTGATTGGCATGCCGGAGGAGATAGGAGAACGGGTTGACCCGGAGCGCGCAACGGTAGAATCGACCGCCGTTCGGCAGCCTCAGCGCTGCATCCAGCGGCTGCGAGGGTGTCAGGTCCGCGCCGTCAATCACAGTCTTCATGATGTGACTCTACTTGCCCCCCGCCAATCGCATCGCCCACTCCTTCCGCAGCACCGGACCAGTCTTGCTTGCCGTGTTTGGTGGAAGCGCCCGCGGCAGCTTTGCTTCCCGGATGTCGGTCCAATAGAACGGCAGATCCGCGTGGAACCAGTTCCGGTGATCCACGGCCATCCACCCTCGCTCCACCGCCAGCGGGATCGCGGTCTCGCGTGTCACGCCCGCGTGGCCCAGCCATCGCGCCAGCCCCATCGCTGCTTCCGCGCGCGTCATTGGGGCGTCTGGCGACGCATGAAGATCATACCCGTTGAGCGGATACCATCCACGCGCGGACGCCACTTGAATCGCAGCGAACGCCAGATGCGGCGAAGGCAGGTCGTCGAACCAAACCACCGGCGCGCCAGCATGAGCCAGCTCCTCTTGGACCCGCGCCACGCTCGCCCCGCCGCTCAACTCAAGCGATGCGATCACCGCTGCCGCCTCGCCGATGCTCCACTCGATCGGATGCAGCCGGTAGGCGCCGTTGGCCAGATGCGTCACGCTCAAGTTCTTTCCGGCCGCCAGCAGATTCCGGACCTCTCGCGCACGCAGTGCTCCCATCGGAACCTGGAAGGGACGCGGCATCATCATCCGTCCCCGCTCATTCGATCCGCACGGGTGAATGTCAATCATGTAGAAGCCGGTGGCCACCGAGTCCTCGAACCACCGCGCCCGCGCCCCCGTCCACTGCTCGGCGGCGATGTCCTGCAGCGCCACGCGGCTTTGCCCGCGCAACCGCCGCGACTCGCGAATGTACGGATACTTCGATAGCCCGTCTTCAGTGCCCATGACGTCCTTGCGCAGGAACATGCCCGGGTAGCCGGAACCCTGCCCGCCGTCGCGTGGAACATCGGTCCGCAGCCAATGCAAGAAGGCGAACGACACCCGCTTGGCCTGCTGGAGTACGCGCGCCGCATCCGCGGGCGTGCGGTCGAGCACCGACTCATCGTGGTAGTCCTGCCGCGGCCAGTTCATCAGCACGAGGTCGCGCGGCGCCCCCGGACCCGGATTGAAGTTCTTCGCCGCGATCAACCTCCGCCACGAAAAGAACGGACCAGGCGACATGTTGTTGGGAACCGGGGGATCATCGCCAAACACCTTGTACGTGAAGTATCCCTTCCATCCGAATTCCACCGGATAATACATGCGCAGGCTGAACGGCTGTCCATCGCGGAACTTCTTGTACTGCGGCGGCTCGGCTGTCGAATGGTTCTCCCCGTCACGATGCCCCATCGCGAACGGATACGTGAAGCTTTGCACACAAGCCGGATTCGCTGTTTCCGGAGCGTGCGTCTCTCCTGTGTCGCTCCGTGGCTCCGATCCCACCGAGTATGATACGCCCGCCAGCGGCAGCAGGTCGCCCATTTCTGTCGCATCGAGCACCCAACGCGCCCGGATTCGCGTCACTGCCTTCGTGTCGAATCCGTAGGCCCACGCCGACCGGATCTCGCCGTCCACCACGTCAAGCTTCACCACCGCCGTGCGCAGCATCAACTGCACGCGTCCCCGGTGCGGAGCCAGCATCTCCTCCAGCACCTTCACTCCGGCCTTGGGCTCGAAACACAGCGACGACACGTAGCAGGCGCCCGGATTCAGATTCTCCCAACGCCGTGCCTCCGCGGTAAGGTTGGCGAGCTTCCGGTAATGCGCGCGGATCCGGTTGCGCATCTCGTGGTAGTTCCGCGTCGCGCCGGTGGTCTCGATGAACCGGTTCTCATCCAACGCGGAAACGCCGCCCGCGGTCGCTTGTCCTCCGATCCAGTCGGTCTCCTCGGTCAGACACACGGAGTGTCCACGCCCAGCCGCACGCAGCGCCGCTCCGAGTCCTCCCATGCCCGCGCCCGCAACCAGCAGGTCACACGAAACCTCACGCGCCGCAGCCGGGATGCTCACCCGGTGAACCCATTGCGCGGGATCCCCTTCGGCACGGACACTCTGCACATCCACCACGTCCACGGTCTGCGCCGAGGCGGCGCCCGCAACCAGCAAGAGCAGCCAACGCATCCGCTACTCCGCCGCCTTGATCCCACGCCGTTCGAGGAACTTGAAGATGTCGACGTAGAGCTCCTTCATCTTCTCCGCCGGGAATCCGTGCCGTCCCTTCTCCACCGTGATCATCTCCGCGTCGGCCCCCGCGTCCCGCAGCGCTTTCGTCAACTGGACCCCATGCTCGTATGGCACGGTCTCGTCCTGATCCCCATGGATGGTCAACACAGCGGGTGACTTGCGCCGGACATAGGTCATCGGCGAAACGCGGCGGGCCAGCTCATAGCGGGCGTTCTGCTCAGGCAGCCACTCCACCGCGTACTTGCGCATGTTGGTCCCGCTCAACTGGTCGCCCACATCGGTGATGCCATAGAAGTTAACCACCGCGGCCACGGGAACGGGTTTGCCCAATTTCGCCGAACCGGGCGTTAGCCCCACCATGAGCGACAGATGCCCGCCTGCGCTCCCGCCGCTCACCACGATCCGCTTCCGGTCCACTCCGTACTTGGCGGCGTTCCTGAGGAACCACTGTCCCGCGGCGAGCACATCCTCGACGGCTGCCGGAGCCTTGGCGGCCTTCGCCAGCCGGTACTCGACATTGGCGACGACGAATCCTTTGCTCAGGTACGGCAGCACCCAGTTGGCGAGCATGGCCTCCTTGGTCCCGTTCACCCATCCGCCGCCGTGAATCAGCAGAACTCCCGGACGCTTCGCATTCGCCGCGCCCTTCTGGCGGTAGACGTCCACGCGCGTTTCCGGGTATTGCGCGTAGGCCACGTTGGCGTCGACTTCGACGTTATCCGGAACCTTCGCCGCGGGTGCTTGCGCCAGACCAACAGCAGCGAGCGAACACAGCAGGAGAATGAGCATAAAGTCCAGGGTACTGCAACTGAATACATTGATATGCTAGTGTCACGGGAAATACAACATGAAGGCGTCCAGTCTGCTGCTCCTTGCGGTGCTTGCCAGCACCACTGCCCGGGCCCAAAGGCCCGTCGATTTCCAGCGCGAGATCAGGCCGGTTCTCTCCGATGCCTGTTTTCATTGCCACGGTCCGGACGCCAACACCCGCATGGCCGGATTGCGCCTCGACACCCGCGAAGGCCTGTTCGCAACGCGTCCGTCGGGCGCCGTCGTCGCGCCAGGGAAGCCCGCGGCCAGCCTGCTCATCCAGCGAATCCACCAGGAGAAGCCGGCGCAGCGGATGCCGCCCGCCGCGTCGAACAAGACGCTCACCGATGCTCAGAAGACCTTGCTCAGGCGATGGATCGAGCAGGGCGCGCAGTGGAAGGAGCACTGGTCATTCACTCCTGCTTCGCGTCCCGCCGTGCCTGCCGGTACCTGGGGCCGCAATCCGATCGACAAGTTCATCTCCAAGGCCCTTGCAGCCAAAGGTCTCAAACCAGCGCCGGAAGCGGACCGCCGCACACTGATCCGCCGCGCCGCGCTCGACATCACCGGACTGCCCCCGGCTCCAGCCGACGTCGAGGCGTTCGTCAAGGACTCCTCGCCTCAGGCCTACGAAAAGCTCATCGACCGGCTGCTCACTTCGTCGCATTATGGCGAGCACCGGGCCCGCTATTGGCTCGACGCGGCCCGCTATGCCGACACCCACGGCCTCCACGTCGACAACTATCGCGAAATGTGGCCCTACCGCGACTGGGTCATCCAGGCGTTCAACCGCAACGTCCCGTTCGACCAGTTCACCATCGAGCAGCTTGCCGGGGATCTTGTCCCGAACCGGACTTCACAGCAGCAGATCGCTTCCGGATTCCACCGCTGCAACGTGACGACGAACGAAGGCGGGTCGATCGTCGACGAAGTCGCCGCGATGTATGCCAAGGACCGCGTCGAGACCACTGCCATCGTGTGGCTCGGTCTGACCGCCGGATGCGCGTCGTGCCACGATCATAAATTCGACCCCATCTCGCAACGCGAGTTTTATCAATTGGCCGCCTTCTTCCGCAACACCACGCAGAATCCCATGGACGGCAACATCCCGGACACGCCCCCGGTGCTGTTCGTCCCCCCTTCAAGCGACGAAGCGCGGTGGGAGGAGCTTCGTGCGGCTGTGGCCAGGATCAATCAGGCCAAGACCCGGCGCCGCGAAGAAGCCACCCCGGCGTTCGATGCATGGAAGGCAAAAGGCGGGACTTTTTCGGCACCGGTGGATCCGGCGGCCGGGCTCCCGCTTCCGGAGCTTGATCAACTCAAACTGGCTCAGGGAGTCGAACCCGGCACGGGTCCGGACGCCGGAACTCCCGCGTTGCACTTCAAAGCCAAGACCACTGCGGTCCTCGATCCGCCTCCCGCATGGCGTGTCGAGAAGGGCTTTACCCTTTCCTTCTGGCTGTTGATGCCCAAGGCCGACGACGCGTTCACTGTCATGAGCCAGTCGGTCCCGCGTCCGGCTCGAAACAAGACCGACGAAGACGATGACACCGCCGTCCCTCCGCAAGGATGGGCGATCGACATCGCGGGCCGGGTCCCCACGCTCCGCCTTGCTGGCGAAAACGTGGTCCGCGTCACCGGAACGAACCAGATGCGGCTCAAGCCTGGCGAATGGGCCCACCTGGTGTTCGCCTATGACGGACGCTCCGACCAGCGCGGTCTGGCATTGTACATCGACGGAAAACAGCAGTCCCCGTCGAATCGCGGCAACCTGATCCTCAAGGGCAGCCCCGCGGTGAACGTCCCCATCACACTTGGCGGTGAAGGACGCCGGCACTTCCAAGGTGGAGCGATTGCCGGCTTGCGGATCTACAACCGCGCCGTCGACCCGGAGGAAGCCGGAATCCTCGCTGTCTGGAACAAGATCGATTCCGATCCCGCCGCGCGGCTCAATTACTTCTTGAACCGCGTGGATCCGGAATACCGCCAGTTACAGACTCAACTGACGGCCGCCGAGTATGAGCGGCAGACCATCGCCCGGCGCTCCTCGGTGACTCATGTCATGGAGGAGAAGCGCGACTCCTCGCCAATGGCGCACGTGCTGTTCCGCGGCCAGTATGACCAGCCTCGCGACCAGGTAGCCCCTTCGACTCCGGCTGTCCTCCCGCCGATGGCCGATTCCCTGCCGCGCAACCGCTTGGGTTTGGCGCGCTGGCTCATGGATCCCGGCAATCCGCTCACCGCCCGCGTCGCCGTGAACCGGATGTGGCAGGAGCTGTTCGGAACCGGCCTTGTCAAGACCTCTGAGGACTTCGGATCCCAGGGCCAGGCGCCCTCGCATCCGGAGTTGCTGGACTGGCTGGCGGTCGAGTTCCGCGAGTCCGGCTGGGACATGCGCCGGATGTATGGGCTGATGTTCAAGTCCGCTGCCTACCGCCAGTCGGCCGCG
>VFZX01000367.1 GCA_016871015.1 Acidobacteriota bacterium
CAGGCTGTCCGGCTGACGGTCGCACCGCTTACCAACCGCACCATCGGGGTCACGAAAAACACGGCGCTTGGTGGCGTCATCGGTGTTCCCGAGATTCTCAGCGTCGCCTCCACCGGACAAAGCATCACCGGCAATTCCACCCCGCTGATGCTCGGCGCGCTCGCCTACGTGCTACTGTTCATTCCGCTCGTCGTCGCCTCGCGCTGGCTGGAGACGCGCTTCGCATGGAGGCGCGTCTAAGTGGAGGCGTTGATACACGATTTCTTCAACATCGAGGTCTTCATCCGGGTTTTCCCGCTGGTGCTCAACGGCCTCGGCATGACCCTGCTGGTCTGCGCCGCGGTCGTTCCGCTCGGCCTCGGCGGCGGATTGATCATTGCGTTCGGCATGCAATCGCGCCGGCGCATGCTTCGCATACCCATCATGCTGCAGGTGGATTTCTTCCGCGCCGTGCCGCCGTTGGTGCTGTTGATCTTCATCTATAGCGGGCTGCCCTTCATCGGCATCCGGCTGTCGCCGTATGCCGCCGTTTGCGTCGCTTTCCTGCTCAACACCTCCGCTTATTACGGGGAGGTATACCGCGCCGGGCTCGAGAGCGTTGCTGCCGGCCAAGCGGAGGCGGCCCGCTCGACCGGCCTCACGAAGCTGCAGACGACGCTGTTCGTCGTGCTGCCCCAGGCGGTGCGCAACGTGCTCCCGGACCTGATCTCCAACACGATCGAGGTCGTGAAGCTGACCGCCCTCGCGAGCGTGGTGGGACTGCCGGAAATGCTCTATTCGTCTGACATGGGGCGAGCCATGACGCAGAATGCCTCGCCCATCGTCCTGGCGGCGGCGATCTACCTGCTGATGCTCTGGCCGGTGGTGCGGCTGGTCAGCCGCCTGGAGCACCGGCTGGGCCATTGACCGCGGGCGCGGCTTGCCTATCCCTGTGCGTTCGCGGTGAGCGCGGCGCCTACGCAGGCGTCGATGGTATCGCCCAGGCGATCGACGATGGTATCAATCGTGGCGGCGTCGACGATGAAAGGCGGCGCTAGCAGCACGTGATCGCCGCGACTACCGTCGATCGTGCCGCCCATGGGATAGACCAGCAGGCCGCGGGCCACGGCCTCCCGTTTTACGCGCTGGTGCAAACCGAAAGCAGGGGCGAAAGGCTCTTTGGAGGCGCGATCGGCAACCAGTTCCAGCGCCCAGAAAAGCCCGCGGCCTCGGATGTCGCCCACCTGCGGGCTGTTGCCAAATCGCTCGCGCAGGCGCGCGCCGAGCTGCGCGCCGCGCGCCTTGACGTTGTCGAGCAAGCGGTCGCGTTCGACCACCTGTTGAACCGCCAGCGCGGCCGCGCAGGCAATCGGGTGGCCGAGGTACGTGTGGCCGTGCTGAAACAGCCCGGAGCCTTTGCGAAACGTTTCAACGATCTTGCCGGCGATCAGCACTGCGCCAATGGGCACGTTGCCACCGCCGAGCCCTTTGGCGAGGGTCATCAAGTCGGGACTGATGCCTTCCTGCTCGCAGGCGTGTAGCGTCCCGGTGCGGCCCATGCCGCACATGACTTCGTCCAGGATCAAGAGAATTCCGTGGCGATCGCAGACGGCCCGGACGCGCTCGAGATACCCCGGCGGGGGCAGCAAGACCCCCGCGGTCGCGCCGCCAACGGTCTCGGCGACGAACGCGAGGACGTTTTGCGGGCCGATTTCCACCAGCTTGGCGTCCAGTTCCTCGGCCAGCCGGGCGCCATAGGCGACCGGGCTCTCCGCGGGCCTGCGGTCGCGATAGTCATACGGTGCCGAGACGTGGTGGGTCTCGATCAGCAGGGGAGCGAACTGCTTGCGCCGCCATTCATTGCCGCCCACCGCAAGTGCTCCAAGGGTATTGCCGTGGAAGCTCTGCTTGCGCCCGATGAAGAAGCGCCGCTGCGGCTGGCCGAGCTCGACGAAATATTGACGGGCCATCTTGAGGGCGGTCTCCATGGCCTCGGAGCCGCTGGACACCAGGTAGGCGCGCGAGAGGTCCCGCGGGGCGCCGGCGACGAGCCTGTCAGCCAGTTCCTCGGCGATCGCAGTGGTGAAAAAGCTGGTGTGCGCGTAGGTGAGCTTGTTCGCCTGGCGCACGATGGCCGCCACGACATCCGGATGCTGGTGCCCCAGGCAAGACACCGCCGCTCCGCCGGAGGCATCGATGTATTCCTTGCCGTCGGTATCCCGCAGGAAGACGCCGTAACCGGTGTCGACGCAGGGGTAGTCTTGGTTGATGGTTCGATGCAGGATGTGTGTCACGTGTCGGATCCAGTTCGTCGGGTGGCATTGTGTTGATTCATCAACGCGGGGTCCCTCGGCTCGCGTACGCGGGGCGGCGGCGCGGCCAAGGGGCTAGCGGAACGCCGGAATGACCTTGGCCGCCCACTCCCGGATGAAACGCTGCTTGTCGTCAAAGTGGATGCTGATCCAGAATTGCCGCGCTCCCGCCTCGATGGCTGCCTCCAGCTTGGCGATGCAGGCCTTGGGCGGGCCGGCCACGGAAAACCGGTCCGCCAGGTAGTCCAGCAGGCCTAGTTCCTTGATCAGGTCGCGGTTGGTGCTGTCGGGCTTGTCATGCTGGTCGAATTTGTAGCGCCGGCCGAGCTCCTTCACCTTGTCGAGAAGCTGATCGGGAATCTGTTTTCCGCTGGTCGTGAATTTCGACAGGTGACTGCCGGCCGAAGCCAGGGTCATTGCGATTTCGTCCACCGCCTGCGCCTTGTCGTCTCTGACATTCGCCAGCGGTAGCCACCACATGTCGATTTCGCCGATGTCGCGTGCGGCGCGCGAACAGCCGATTTTCACCTGCTCGATCGCATCCTTGATGTTCTCCGGGCGCAGGCCCGTATTGATGATCACGCCGTCGGCGATCTCGCCGGCCAGCTGCAGCGTCTTGGGTCCCGATGCTGCGATATGGATGGGAATGCGTCCCCGGAACCAGGTGAGGTTGCAGGCTGCGCCGTGGTAAACGGCCTTGCCGGTGGCCAGCAGATCCCGGACGGTCTTGATGTAGGCCCTCATCTCTTCATGAGTGGCCGGGCGCAGGCCGACATTGAGCAGCGCGCTGTCGCCCGTGCCGAGCCCGATGATCGTGCGGCCCGGAGCGATTTCCTCGAAGGTGGCGGCGGCACCCGCGACGACGGCGGGATGGCGCGTGATGGGGTTGAGGACGCGGGGCCCAAACCGTATGCTGCGCGTGTTGACCGCAACCAGCGTCTGACACACGTAGGCATCGCGATACAGGGACTGGGAGTCCCCAATGCCGGCAATGTCGTATCCGGTTGCTTCGCACAGCTTCACCCAGTCCAGCAATTCCAGAGGGTTGTTCGCCAGGAAATTGATGCCGAAGCGGATTGGCCCGCCCCGTGAAGTGGTCATCATGTCCTCTGAGCAACTCTGGACGATAGCACGCTCGCGCCAAAGTTCTTCGCCGGATCCATTTCCTGCTCGAGGACGCCGAGGGGTCGGGCGGCGGTCGACAGCTCGCGCTTGAGCAAGCAGCCGCCGCCTCTGGCGATCTTCAGTTGACCGTCCTGGACCGCTACGCGACCACGGCTGAGGACGGTCACCGGCCATCCCTTGATGCGCATGCCTTCATACGGCGTGTATCCGCAGGCGTCATGCAGGATGTCGTGCGTCACCGTCACTTCCTTGTGCGGATCCCACAGGGCAATGTCCGCATCGCCCCCGACGGCAAGGGAGCCCTTGCGCGGATAGAGCCCGTAGATCTTCGCCGGGTTGGTCGAGGTCAGGGCGACGAACTGGTGGAGGTCGATGCGCCCCTTACCGACGCCTTCCGAAAACAGCAGCGGCGCGCGCAGTTCGATCCCCGGCAGGCCATTGGCAACCTGCGTGAAATGGGGATTCGGGCCCGCATGGAACTTGCCGGTTTCGTCGAACCGGTAGGGCGCATGGTCCGAGGAGAAGACCTGGAAGGTGCCGTTGCGGATGCCCCGCCAGATCGCTTCCTGCGACGCGAGGTCCCGCAGCGGCGGGCTGCAGCAGAATTTGGCGCCTTCCATGGCCTCGCGATCGAGGTCCTTGGCCGTCAGGCACAGGTATTGCGGGCAGGTTTCCGCGAATACTTTCAGCCCCGCCGTTTGGGCCTTGCGGATTTCGACCATCGCCTGCTCGCAGGAGACATGGACGATGAGGATGGGGATGTCGATCAACCGCGACAGCGCGATGGCGCGATTAGCGGCCTCGCCCTCGCCCACCCGCGGATGGCTGATGGCGTGGTATCTGGGCTTCACGTGGCCGCGCTCGAGCAATCGCTTGCGCAGCCAGCGGATCATGTCGTGGTTCTCGGCGTGGACCATGACGAACGCCCCGAGCTCCCGCGCGGCGGCAAACACCTCCAGGACTTGCAGGTCGTCAAGACGCAATCGATCGTAAGTCATGTAGATCTTGAACGACGTAAATCCCTCCTGGATCAGGGAAGGCAACTCCTGCTCGAGCACCTGCGTCGTGGGGTCGGCGATAATGAGGTGGAAGCCGTAGTCGATGACGGCCTTCGGGCGGGCGCATGCAGCATAGTCCTCGACCACCCGGCGCAGCGACTCCCCCTGGCCTTGCGCTGCAAAGGGCAGCACGGTGGTCGTACCGCCGAATACCGCGGACACCGTGCCGGTGTAGAAATCGTCCGCAGTCATGACCCCGTGCGTGCCGCGCTGTTCGATGTGGCAGTGGCCTTCCACGCCGCCCGGCAGGACATACAGCCCGGTGGCGTCGATCTCCTGCTTGCCTCGATCCAGCCGGGCGCTTAAGGCGGCAATTTTTCCATCGACGATGCCGATGTCGCACGCCATCCTATCCGACGACGTGACGACCGTCCCGTTGCGAACAACCAGATCCAGTTCAGGCATGCCGTCCTCCCCCTTTGAAAACTTGTTGGGGTGCCTCCGGCGGCAGCGCCTGCCGTCGGGCCGGGCCGCACTCCCTCAGGCGGCAGCCCGGCTCGCCGGTGGGGCGACCGCGTCCAGCAGCGGGCCATACTGGTCCGGCCGGCGGTCGCGGTAATAGCCCCACAGCGTGCGCAGTTCGGGGATCACGGTGAGATCGACCTCGGCGATCGCGATGTCCTCCTTCGCGTCGCTCGCCTGCGCCAGGATCTCGCCGCGCGGGTTGATCACCATGCTGTTGCCGAAGTGGTTGCGGGCGGAGCCGCCGACATCCACACCCACCTTGTTCACACCGCACACGTAATAGATGTTCACGACTGCGTGGGCGCGCAGCTCGAGGTCCCAGAGATAGCGCGTCATGAAGGTGGTCGCGGTGGGCACGAAGACGATCTCGGCGCCACCGAGACCGAGCACCCGCGCCGCCTCCGTGAAGTGGCGGTCGTAGCAGATCAGGATGCCGATGCGGCCGAACGGCGTTTCGAATGTTGGGAAGCCCAGATCACCGGGCGAGAAGTAGAACTTCTCGTTGCCGCGTGGCTCGGAGCTGCGGCTGGCGTCCATGAAGGGGATGCTCGACTTGCGGTACTTGCCGATGAGCGCACCATCGGGTCCGATGACGGCGGCGGTATTGAAGAACCGGCCGTCGGGCGCTCGCTCGAAAATCGGCGCGATCAGGACGATTCCGGTCTCGCGCGCGAGTGCGACCATGCGCTCGATGGTCGGCCCGGGGATGGGCTCTGCCCAGGCGAAATACTCCCGGCGTGTTTCCACGCAGAAATACATGGTGCTGAAAAGCTCGGGCAGGCACACCATGCGGGCGCCCTGCGCCGCCGCCTGCCGCACCAGACGGGCTGCCGTCCGGATGTTCGCTTCCTTGTCGGCCTGGCCGACGAACTGCACCCCGGCGATCTTCAGCATGCCTCCCCCTTATGGATTTGCAGCCACCTTACCTGCGTCGGGCCGGTACCGCGCGGGTCCGGCGCTCCACGCCGGCGGGCGACCGTTTCGCGCGAGAAGTATCGCCTATTTCCCCGCGACTGTCGACGGCACGGTGCCCGGGGTGACGCAATGCGCCGGCGAAATTGCGGCGCGGAAGTCGCGGTCGTTCCCGTCACGCCGTTCCAGCGGATGCCGCGCTCCTCGCCGTGGTGCGCGACCGGCTCGCCTTCGCGCTCGACCCCTGGCGCATCCTGGATCTCGCCATCGTCCGCTAGTAGCCGGCTGGTTGTTGCTTATTAGTCAACAATCGTAGTATTTTCGTCATCATGATCCACGACGATGCCCCGGTCAGAGTCCTCTGTGGCAGCGAGGCACGGTACCGTCTCGTACGGGCGCTCTACGCCGCGCCTCACGCGGCCTTTCACCTTCGCGGGCTGGCGGCGGCGGCCCGGGTCGACCCGGGCCAGGTGGCGAGGCTGCTGCCCCGGCTCGCGGCAGCCGGGCTGTGCGAAGCGCTGGACGATAGGCCGTTCAGGAAGTACCGCGCCGCCAGGGGCATCCGCTGACCGACGCGCTTGCGACGGTATTTGCCGACCACGCCGGCGAGGCGGACGACAAGGACGTCGTGCGCCTGAGCGACGCGCCGGTGCTGCGCTCGCTTCCTTGGACCGGCCGCGAACGAGGCGAGATCCCTGCGCAGGAAGCGTTCAGGCATTACGAGAACCATTGGCGCAATGCGCGGGCCGCCGGGATGGGACGGAAGAAGAAGGCGCTGGTCGAGCGCCTCGCAAGGCAGTACGGTCGCGGCCTGGTCAATGGCCGAGTTTCGCCGCCCGCTGCACGGGCACGTCGCCCCGCTTCTCTCCCCGGATGGACGCCGGCCTCCTCGACCAGGCGCGATGCTACTTCGGCGGCGGCACGCAGCTCGTCATGTCGTATGGAGAGTTCCGCGAGTCGCGAAGGGAGGCTTGCCCTATTGGACACCTCGTCCGGGAGCTATCGCGGCGCTCCATCCCGGAGGACATAGTTCGCCCGATCGTCGCTGGCGCATCGCTAGCCTCTCCACTACCATCCGCGTCAACCGCCTGTCTCGGCGGCTGGTCAGGGACGCGATGGGAGTGCAGAATGCTCAGGATCGGATACAAGGCTTCGGCCGAGCAGTTCGGGCCGAACGAATTGCTGGAGTTCTCGTGCACCGCAGAGGCCGTCGGGTTCGACTCGGTGTTCATTAGCGACCACTTTCAGCCTTGGAAGCACACCGGCGGTCACGCGCCGGCGTCCGTCCCGTGGCTGGGAGCGTTGGGGGCTCGCACCCGGCGAGTGGTCATGGGCACGAGCGTGATGACGCCGACGTTTCGTTATCATCCGTCGATCGTCGCGCAGGCTTTTGCGACGCTGGCCGTCATGTTTCCGGGGCGCGTCGTCTTGGGCCTGGGAAGCGGCGAATCGCTCAACGAGGTGCCCGCACTCGGTCTGCAGTGGCCGGGCTTCAAGGAGCGCGGTGACCGGCTGCGCGAGTCGATCGTGTTGATGCGGCGCCTCTGGAACGAGGAGCGGGTTACTTTTCGCGGGGAATATTACAAGACCGAAAAGGCGACGCTCTACGACCGGCCCGCGGTGCCCGTGCCGGTGTACCTTGCCGCATCCGGCCCGACGGTTGCCAGGATGGCCGGCGAGGTTGCCGAAGGGTACATCTGCACGAGCGGCAAGGCGATGGAACTCTACAGAGACACCCTGCTGCCCAACGTTGCCGCCGGGCTTGCCGCGGCGGGACGCGGGCAGGCCGCCATCGATCGAATGATCGAAATGAAGGTGTCCTTCGACACCGACCGTGAGCGGGCGCTCGCCGATACGAAGCACTGGGCGGCGCTGGCTCTTTCCCCGGAAGAGAAGATGTCGGTCGCGGATCCCGTGGAAATGGAGAAGCTCGCCGAGACCCTGAGGGTGGAGCGCACCGCAAAGCGCTGGATTGTCTCGACCGATCCCGATGAACATGTTGCCAGGATCAAGGGCTATGTGGATCTCGGATTTCGCCATCTCGTTTTCCATGCGCCCGGTCCGGATCAGGACCGCTTTCTGCGCCTTTACGGGGAACGGGTCCTGCCGCGTTTGCGGGCGCTGGCT
>VFZX01000368.1 GCA_016871015.1 Acidobacteriota bacterium
AACCGAAGCAACCCGCGTGGAGTCAAACGGAAGATGAGCAACTACAACCTGAGGCCACGCGGACGATGCCAGACCCGCCGCGTCAAGATCGTATTGCGGATCAAGAAACGTTAAGTGAACAGTATTGGACCTAAGGTGGTCACAACGCCGCGGATCGGGGTCAATCACAACGCCGATTGGCCCCTGCGGTTTGTCGCGGACGGGAGCCCCTACCTGAGCCGTTGATATACAGAACCTATACGGTTCAGTCGATCACCCGAGGGAGTCCAGTCTGAGTCGTGGAGGGCAGTTTGTCTCTCAAGCGGCGCCAAATCGCCGGGTACTTTTTTGCCATCGCGTTTCTCGCGACCGCCGGGATCGCGGCGCAGATGCAGTTGGTGCTTCGTGTCGCACCGCTGATCAGCCTTGGAGCCGGGGTAACGGCTCTGCTCTTCTCGCGAAATCAGGCGTTCTTCCTGGTGGCCATGTACGTGGCGGGCGCGAGTCTGGCCGAGCCCGACTTCGCGTCGTGGTCCGTGGACGGATTGATCCAGCTTGGAATCTTCCTTGGCCTGAACCTCGGGATTTCGCTGGTGATGGACCGGTTGCGGCTGACGCTCCAGTCGGCGCGCCGGTTGGAGCGGAACTACCACATGATCGCCAACAGCACGGGCGATCTGATCCTGGCCTATGCCAACGACCGCTCTTTGATGTTCGTCAATCCGGCGGTCGAGGTCCTGCTCGGATATTCGATCCCGGAATTCCGGCGGCTCGCGCTCGGCCAATGGATCCACGCGGACGACGCTGACCGCGCCGCCGGGATGATCGAGCGGGTGTTTGCTGGCGAGGCGTTTTCTGACGTTGAATTTCGAGTGGTAACACACAGCGGCCAGATCCGGTGGTTCTCGGTCACCTGGGGGCCTTTGCGGGACGCCAAGGGACGCCAGATCGGTATCCACGCCGTGGAGCGCGACGTCTCCGACCGCCGGCGGATGCGGGAGACCTTGGATTTCAACCTGGCGCAGCTCCAGGTCGCCAAGGTCCAGGCGGAGCAGCAGGCGGCCGAACTCAAACGCCTGAACCAGGAATTGCGGACCACGCGTGACGCCGCCGTGGAAGCGGCGCAGGCCAAGAGCTATTTCCTGGCGACGATGAGCCACGAGATCCGCACGCCAATGAACGGCGTGATCGGGATGTCGCAATTGCTCCTGGAGTCTCCGCTGAATCCGGAGCAGAAAGAGCTGGCCCAGACCGTGTTGACCTCGGGCCAGGCGTTATTGACCATCATCAACGATATTCTCGATTTTTCGAAGATCGAAGCGGGAAAACTGAGCTTCCAGGTGGCGCCGTTCCAATTGCGGAAGCAGGTGGAGGAGGCGTGCGAGCTACTGGCCGAAGCCGCTGCGCGGAAGGGCGTCGACATGGTTTGCTGGATCGATCATTCGGTTCCCCATACGGTGCGCGGCGACGAGGGACGGATCCGCCAGGTTCTCCTGAATCTGGTCGGCAACGCCGTGAAGTTCACGGGGCAGGGAGAGATCATCGTCCACTGTACGGCGGTGGGCGAGAGCGATAAAGGGTGGCGGGTTCGTTTCGTGGTCCGCGACACGGGTATCGGGATTCCGGTTGAAGCCCAGGCCCGGCTCTTCCAACCATTCACCCAAGCCGACATGGCCGCGAACCGGAAGTTCGGCGGCACCGGCCTTGGGCTGGCGATCTGCCGAGAGCTGATCGAAAAAATGGGCGGCCAAATCGGGTTGGCAAGCCAGCCCGGCCAAGGCGCGGCCTTTTGGTTTGAGATCGGTTTGGAGAAGCCGCCGTCCACTGAGCCGTTCTCGGTCGACTCTTCGCTGGCCGGCCGCAGGGCCTTGGTGAT
This sequence comes from Acidobacteriota bacterium, assembly GCA_016871015.1. GTDB lineage: Bacteria > Acidobacteriota > Terriglobia > Bryobacterales > Bryobacteraceae > SYLY01. Next base: position 1,856 of record VFZX01000368.1, read on the forward strand.
TGCACCACACAAAGCGACTCGCGACTACATCGCCTACACGGCGCAGCAGTGGGCGGTTCGCATCGAGTGTGCGGCAACCGTCAGCGAAGGCATGGAAAGATACCAGGCTGCAGCGGCGACGATCCTGCCATATTCCTGTCTGCTGGTGGATTCGGGCGCCCCGGACGCACGTGTCTTTGAACAGCTCTCGAAGGCGCCGCTCATCTACCTGGCGTCGCGGATCGACGCCGCGGCGCTCGTGGCCCTGCCACTGCTCATTACCAAGCCGGTGCGGCAGGACGCCCTCCGCCGGACGCTCGACCGGGCCATCTACGGTCCCGAGCCAGCGCGGGAAGCGCAGGTCCAGCCGCGGGTGATCGCGCAGGCGCCGTCCGACCACCGCATTCTCATCGCTGAGGACAATCCGGTCAATCAGCGGCTGGCGCGGCGTCTCATCGAGAAACTCGGCTACAAGGCCGACATCGTGAACAACGGCCTGGAGGCGCTTAAGGCGATCGAGCGGAAGAGCTACGACGTGATTCTGATGGACTGCCAGATGCCTGAGCTGGACGGGTACGAGGCCACGCGCCGCATCCGTGATGGCCAGACTGGGAAGACCCGGATCCCGGTGCTGGCCATGACGGCCAACGCCATGGCAGGAGACCGGGAGAAGTGCCTCGACGCCGGCATGGACGACTACATCACCAAACCGGTCGACCTACGCTGTCTCCGCGAAGCACTCGAAAAGTGGACCGGGCAATCAGGGACCGGACCGGGCCGGGAACAGGATGTCGCCCCAGACAATCTGGTAGGCCTCGAGAGCTCCTTCAAATGAGCGTCCGGCGCGGAGGAACACCCGGGTCTGCGGCGCCAGGGAAGCCTGTCCGACCGGGAGTCCGTTCTCGCTGAACACCGTGTCCGGGCGAAGGGAGAAGGTCATTTTGCGCTGTGCGCGCGTCCACAGGAGAACCTCTTGGTCTGTCACACGCTCAACGATTCCGGTCAGGGTGATCAAGCCACGGGGGAAGAGGTTGTCCAGGAATCCTTGCGTCGGCGGCCGCCAGTAGGGCGACATCGCGCGATCCTTGGGAGACTGCTCCAGCGGCTTGATATAGAGGGTCAGGGCCACGCACCTCTGGGCATCGCGGAAATCAGCGATCACTTCCACGAAATCGCCCACGCGCACGCCGATGGGCGTAACCCGCAGCGTTTCGCGGGCGAGATAGGTCTGGGGCGTGATGCGGCAGCGCTGGATTTTCGCCCGTTCGAGCATTGCGAAATCACCGGATAGTCCGCGTACGGTCCACTCGGTGAGCTCGCCTTTGAGGACGCGAACGGGTGGTCCCTCAAAGTCTGCGCACACCGACACGAGTGGGACAATCCAGGCCGCCGCGGCGTATCGAGCCAGGCTCTTGACGATAGCCCCTCCTAACCCAATGCTACAATAACACCTTTGCCAACATCCCCTCCGGCGTTGAATATTCTTGAAAACGCGGGCCGGTGGCTGCTGGAGTCCGGAATCCAGGAGCCCTCCGGCGGTGTCGCGCGCTACCATTTGCTCGAATCCGGGCGGAACCTCTCGGTCTCTACCGAGATCACCGGCTATGCGGCCAGCGCGTTCTGCTATCTGTACCGGCGGACCGGGGTCTCCGCCTACCTCGCGGCTGCGGTGCGCGCCTCGCAGTTCCTGGCGCGCGAGGCGTGGAACGGCAGCCTGCGCACTTTCCCATTCGAACTCGCTCCTGGCTCCCCGGCCTACTTTTTCGATTGCGGGATCATCGCCCGCGGCCTTCTGGCGGTGTGGCGCGTCACCCGGGACCAGGAGCCGTTGGACATTGCTTACGCCTGTGGCCGGTCGATGGCCCGCGATTTTCTGACTCCGGACGCGATCCATCCGGTGGTGTCGCTCCCGGACCGCAGTCCGCTTCCCTACGAAAATCGCTGGTCGCGCCAGCCAGGCTGTTTTCTGCTCAAATCCGCGCTCGCCTGGCGGGAATTGGCGGAGATCACGGGTGATCCGGATTTCCGGGAACACTGGCAACAAGCGATCCGCTTGGCCGTGGCCAATGCGCCGGATTTCCTGCCCGGTTCGAGTGACCGGCTGCGCGTGATGGACCGGCTCCACGCGTTCTGCTATTACTTGGAGGCGCTCTTGGCCGCGGACCGCCCGGATCTGCTCGCCGCCGGGATCGAGCGCTGTGCGGCTTTGTTGCGCGACATCGCGCCGGAGTTCGTCCGCTCCGATGTGTACGCCCAGGTTCTGCGGGTGCGGATGCTCGCCGCCCAACTCGGCCACTTGGGGCTGGACCGGACCGCCGCCGTCGAGGAGGCCTCCGCGATTCCGGCGTTTCAGCTTCCCAGCGGCGCCTTCTCCTTCGGGTGCCGGGACGGAGCTCTGATGCCGTTTGCCAACCCAGTGTCGACCGCGTTCTGCCTGCAGGCGCTCGACTGGTGGTCTGACGCGAACGCCGGGCCCTCCCTTCACCAGTTGATCTAAGCCGTGCCGGAACGTGTCCTGGTTGCCGCGGCGTCGGGGTCTGAAGACCTGATCCCGACTCTGATCGAGAAGATGCGGGAGATCCAGCCGGACGCCCCTCTTTATGTGATTTCGGAGTTCCCGGTTGAGGGGATTCATTGGATCCCGTTTCACGTGAAACGGACCTTCAACCAAAATCTGGATCTCTGCCTTAGTACTCTGAAAAATAAAGAGATTATTTTCACCGGACTGATTCTCCAGCCGAACATGCCCTACTGGCAGTTGCGTTGGATTGCGTTCCGGCTGGGAGGGCTCCGGACGCTGTTCTTTAACGAACAGTTGGACCACTTCATGCTGCGGCCGCGATCGGTTCCGGTGATCGCCAAGCACTTTTGGTGGCGGCTGAAGAACATCGTCCGGTGGGAACTCCGGCCTGGCGGGGCGACCTATACGTTCCTCTGGCGGCTGGCGCACCCCAGTGCTTTCGAGCGTCCTTTGCTTTGGCGCCTGGCGCGGCTGGCGGGCTGGACCGCCGGTTGGCGCAAGGCTCCGGCACAAGCGGCTGCGGATCCGCCGCCAGCCCAGCCCGCCGGGATATCGGTGGTCGTCCCTTCGCGCAACGGAAGGGAGCTGCTGGACCGGCTGCTTCCGGGCCTGCTCGCCGGACTCGAAGGCATCGACAGCGAAGTTCTCGTTGTTGACAACGGGTCCGACGACGGCACCGCGCAGCACGTCCACCAGCGGTTTCCCGGTGTCACCGCGATCGTGTCGCCAGAGCCGCTCTCGTTTGCCGGGGCGGTAAATCGGGGTATCCGGCAAGCGCGGTACTCGCACACCATGCTGCTCAACAACGACATGGTGATTGAGCCCGGATTCTTTCCACCCCTGTTGAAGGCGTTCGCCGAGGTCCCGCGCCTGTTCTGCGCCACCGCGCAGATCTTCTTTCCGGCTGGTGTCCGGCGTGAGGAGACCGGCAAAGCGGTGATGCCGCCTGGACGGAAATTGGCCGAGTTTCCGTTGACGTGCGACCCGCCCGTTGACGGCGAGGATCAAACCTACGTTCTGTACGGGTCCGGCGGCTGCTCGCTGTACGACACGGCGAAGCTGCGCGCTCTCGGCGGGTTCCTTGAGATCTTCGAGCCGGCCTACGTCGAGGACCTCGATCTCGGCTGGCGGGGCTGGCTGCGCGGGTGGCCCACCGTGTTCGTTGCGGGCGCGCGGCTGGAGCACCGTCAGCGTGCCACGACATCGCGGTACTACAGCGAGCGCGAACTGGCTGTAGTTCTCGAAGTGAACTATCTGAAGTTCCTTGCCCGGTCGGTTGCCACCCGGGCGTCGTTCCGCTCTCTCTGGAGCCGCGCGGTGGGCCGGCTGAACGCGGTGGCGTCGAGCCACGTTCCAGATCCGGTGGCGATGGCGGTACTCCGGCAATCCTGGCGCGCCCCGCTGTGGGCGGACCGCCAGGAGCCCGAGGCGTTCCCGGAATCCTGGATCCCTCAGATTGGCTCGGGCGCCGTCGCGGTGTTCCCCGGAGCCGCGCGCACGGGCCGTCCAACCGTGTTGGTGGCGAGTCCCTATCTGCCGTTTCCTCTAACACATGGAGGGGCAGTCCGGATGTATAACTTGATGCGTGAGGGAGCCCGTTCATTCGACCAGGTGCTGATCTGCTTTGCCGACCAGCTCCACACCCCGCCCAAGGAGATTCTGGACCTGTGCTCCGAGGTCATTCAGGTGCGGCGCGAAGGCTCACATGCGCGGCCGATGACCGCGCGTCCGGACGTGGTTGAGGAGTTCGACTCGCCGGTCTTCCGGTCCGCGATGAGGCTTGCCTGTGAGAAGTGGCGGCCTGCGGTGGTGCAGCTCGAATTCACCCAGATGGCCGTCTACACGGACGTAGCCGCCCCGAGGCCCGCGATTCTCGTCGAGCACGATGTGACTTTCGATTTGTACGCCCAACTCCTTGAAAACGGTGAGGATTGGGAAACACAACAGCAGTACGAGCGGTGGGTCCGGTTTGAGACCGAGGCTTGGAAGCAGGTTGCCGCTGTGGTGGTGATGTCTGACAAGGACCGCGCGCGCACCGGCGTGGCCCATGCGGTTAGCCTACCCAATGGCGTCGACCTCGACCGGTTCCAGCCTGCGGCGTCGGAACCGGATCCGGCGCGGGTGCTGTTCATCGGCAGCTTCGCCCACTTGCCCAATGTACTGGCAGTCGACTTCTTCTTGCGGTCGGCGTGGCCCATGATCCTGGCGGCGCGGCCGGACGCGCGGTTCCACGTGATTGCCGGCAAGCGGCCGGAGTACTTTCTCGAGCGGTTCCGCGACCGGGTCCAGCCTCCTCTCGACTCGCCCGGGGTGGAGCTGCAGGACTTCGTCGCCGATCCCCGTGATGCCTACCGCCGCGCGACAGTGGTCGTGGCGCCGCTGCTGGCCTCGGCCGGCACCAACATCAAGGTGATGGAAGCGATGGCTATGGGACGCGCGGTGGTGTCGACACCGGGGGGCGTGAATGGACTCGACGACCTCCGCCCCGGCACCGACTACGTGTTGGCGGCTGGTGGCGGGGAGATGGCTGCCGCCGTGCTTGCGTTGATCGCGGACCCCGGGCGGCGCGGAGAAATCGAGCGGTCGGGGCGAGCAGTGGTTGAGGCGCGGTACGGATGGCGGGCGATCGGAGAGAGGCAGCGGGAGCTGTACGAGCGGCTCCGCGGAGGCAATCGGATAATGTAGACTCTTGAAGGCGAAAAGTCGCAAAAATGTTGTCAAGAATTGCTTTCTGATGGGTGCGGAGTGTGATGGTGATGTTATTGTGTCCGCTTGACGCGTGCAGGAATCCGGGAACCGCAGACCAGCGCCTCGGCGACGAGTTCGTGCGTGCAGTTGCGAGGCGGCGAGGCTCAGGATGCGGTGCCGCGATAGGCACGCTGGCTTGGACAAAGCAAAGGCGCGTTCGCTGGAGCAGGGGCGATGCTGGAGTTCAAGCGGCCAGGAGTTCGATGATGTGGCCAATCGCCTTGTCGGCCCTTCGATAAGCGGCCTCCACTTTGGTGGCCGGCTTGGCATAACAACGCGAACTCCACATTCGTGTCCAGCTTCTCAGCACTGAGTACAGCCAGTTGGCCGCAGGGCCCAGGATACAAAAGTACAATGGGTGTAGCGGCTGCGCTGGCTTGTCACGATGCGGTAGTTGGGGTCGCTGGTGGGTAACCTCGGGACAGCGATCCGGGAACTTGGACCCACCTCCATGCTCTTGATGATGTAGTACACCCCGAACTGGTCCTTGCTCTGCCGGCGCTTGACGTGCGGACGGACATGATCCTCCTTGCGCTGCCGTGGTCCAGTTGATCAGCCCACACCATGGGAATGCGGTGCCTGCGCGCGTAGTTCTCGACCGATGCCGTGTAGTGGACGGTGCGCGCCTGCAGCATCTCGTTGGTGATGGCTGGCTTGGTCCCATCCGGCAATGGGTGCAGGTCCCGGAAAGAGTAGACGACATTCTCCGGACGGATCAGCCGCGGAATGTAGTAAGCGTCCGGTGATTCCCTCTTCCCGAAATCGGCGGGGGGAACGATATTGGAGGAATGAGAGACCGAAGATCGCATTGGCTCCGGCTGGTGTCAGAACAGGAAGCAAGCGGGGAGTCGG
>VFZX01000369.1 GCA_016871015.1 Acidobacteriota bacterium
GGCCTTCGCTTCCGCTTCTAACAGCAAAAAGATCTTTTACGGCTGCCCCTGTGCGGGCCGGCGTCAACGGCACTCATTACGTGCTGCAGGATGGCGCCAAGCTAAAGCGGGTCGGCGAAAAATGGCAATTCGAACCCAAGCGGGAGCCGGTGAGCCCGGTGCGGATACGACTACCTGGTCGTCGTTGCCAACGGCGACACGCAGATTTCGATCTCCATCTGCTTCCTCTGCAACACTCAACGCCAATGTCTCCAGCCCTTTCATCTTTCCGATGGCCTCCGGTATCTCCTTCAATTGAGTCATCACCGCGAAGACATCGGATCTATTCTCGCTCGTTCTTCGTTCCTGTGACCTTCTTCCTGTCCCGATCGAGTTCATCCTCGCGCAGCCGGCGGATCTCACCAGATACCCGTTGCGCGTCGGCCCCGCGTCCGAGTTTTTGATAGATCTGGAGCAGTAAGTACCGGTCCGGCACCGACGACGGATCACGCCGTGCGCTTTCCTCGAGCAGCGGCAACGCACCGGCCGCATCACCCAGCCGGAGCAGAGCCCGGCCGCGATGGTAAGCGATGTTGTACAACGGCCCGTCGATCGACCTGGCTTTGTCCAGCCAGTCAAGCGCCTCCTTCTCCGCTCCCGATTTTCCCGCCAGGACTCCCAGTGCGTAAGCCGCGGCCAAGTCCCTCGAAGCCTCGAACTCCGCCCGGTAGGCTTCGCGCGCCTCCGGTGCCCGGCCCAGGCCTTCGAGCGCGATGCCACGCCACAAGTCCACCCCGCGCAGCCGCTGCTTGCGGGACGCCAGCTCCGTGAGCTTTGCCAGTGCTTCCTCCAAGCGGTTCTCCGCCATCATCATCTGCGCTTCGAGCAGCGCTGCTTCAGAGGAGGACCCATGCCGCCGGAACAACCGCTCGAACACCCGTTCAGCTCCGGCGCGGTCTCCGGTCTTGAGCAGCGACTGTCCCCATCCGTACAGCGCGGCCAGCGGCTCGTCCCCTTCCTCGACGATCGCGCGGTAGGCTTCGCCGGACTCCTTGAACCGCGCCAGTTGGAACAGGCACAGCGCACGCAACTCCCTGCCCTGCACGTCGCGCGGCTCGGCCTTGAGGAACGCGTCCAATGACCCGAGCGCCTCGGCGAATCCACCCCGCCGGACATGCGCGATGCCGACGTTCAGATGCAGCCGCGCAACGCCCGGATTGATCTCGATCGCACGCCGGTAGGCCGCCAGCGCCCCATCGAGATCCCCGAGTTGCGCGCGCAGGGCGCCCAGATTCGCTTGGATCGCAAAATTTCCGGGAGCCACGGCGGCGGCTTCACCGAGCAGCTTCGCGGCGTCCGCGGTCCGGCCCTGCTTCTGCGCCTGCATCGCGCGCTCAAACAGCACTCGCGGATCCGGGACCTGCGTCCAGAGCAGGACTCCCGTCAACAGTACCGCGGCGGCGCCCATCACTGGCTCCGAAAGGTCACCCACACCGGCGAACTCCACGCCAGTTGCCCATCCACCTGCTCCGCCCGCACGTAGTAATACGATTCCCCCGCCACCGGACTCGCGTCAGTAAACTCGAACGCCACATCCTGACGGCCTGGCTCCACCAGGTGCACGTAGCTCCCGTTGCGCACCACGTCGATCCGCTTGATCGCCGCCGTCCCGATCACCCGCACCCGTAGCCGTGGCGCAGCCGCCGACTCGGTGATGTCTCCCTGAATCACCTCGCCCGCGCTTCCCTCCACACGGAAGTCCATCACGATCGAATCCGTCGCCGCATAAGTGTGGCGGCGGCGCATCGCATCCACCAGACCGTTGCGCGTGAACTCCTCCACCAGCACACACGCGTAGGAAGTATGCGTGGACACGTGGTCCGAACTCGCCTGGACTCCCAGCTTGTATCCCTTCGCCCACGCATTCCACACATATCCCGCCGGACGCAGGCCCGTGTGGACCGGCTTGTCACCTTCCTTCCAGGCCCGCGGCGCGCCCGCATGCTCGTAGTTCGACTCGAACCCCTGGTATATCTCGACGATCGGCTCGAGCGCCGGATCATTATCCCTCCAGTCGGTGCCCTGCGGCGTCGCCGAAGTGTGCGAAGTGGCGATCCCGTCGGTCCGCTTGAGGTAGGGATACAGCACCGAGCCGGTGTTCACCGCGCCCTTCTGCTCCTCAGCCGTGATCCGGAGCACCGGCTTTCCGCGCTCCGCCCAGATCACATTGCGGTGGCCGTTCGGATAGGGAACACTCCGCTCGTATCCATACAAAGGCACGAACCGCCCCGGCATGAAGTACAAATCATTCGACTTCTGCGTGATCCACCAGTTGTAATCCTCGCCCACTCCCATCTGATGATCCCCTACATGCGCGTAGTCCATTGCCGCGGCGTCAAGCGCATAGCGGTAGAGATCGTCGAGCGATCCGTCGCCCGCTCCGTCCTGCGACAACTCCGTGTGCCGGTGCAGGTCGCCGCGCAGGATCCGGTACGTCTTGCCCGCGGACTGGATCCGGTATGCGCGGATCCGCGCCGTGTCGGCATCCTCGCTGGAATGCATCGGAGCAGCTTCAATGGCAGTGCGCACCAACCCGGTCCAGCGCGGCTGCGCGCCTTGCAGCGGAATCTGCGCGACGTGAATGTCGAGATCGCCGTACGCCACGCCGGGCCAACTCCGGTTGTCGGTGGGCCAGGCGGCGTGCAGGAACTCTTGCGATGCGGCGATTGCCACGCGCTGTCCGTTGCGGCCTATGCTCATGGGCAGCGGCGTCGCGGGCGCCCACTGGGATCCGTTCAAGCGCGTGATGAAGCTTTCCCACCGTCCGCCAGATGCCCAGTAGTCCATGCGCGCCGTGGCCGCCGAGGTCCTGCACCGGAAGGCGAGATGAAGCCGCCCCGCACCGTCAAACACAACCCTGGGCTGTTGCACGAAACGTCGGATTTCGATGGGCAGTGACTCTTCAGGTCCGCGCGGAGTGTCTTTCCACTGCGAACCCTCGCGGTAGGCGACTCGCACGCGCCGGTTCTTGTAGATCGAAGTCCCGCGGCGCTCGGACAAGAACGCGTAGTCTTTGCCCCAATTGCTATCGGATTCCTCCCAAGCCACCACCGGAATCCCGTCCGGATTCACCGCCACCGAAGGACGCACGGAGAAATCCGATCCCGCCGTCACCCGCTCCGTCACGCCTCCCACCGCTCCCGTATAGGGCCGGGCATAAATTTGATAAGCCCCTGTCAAATAGGAATCCCACGCCACCCAAAGCCTGTCCGCGCTGAATGCCGCCGCCGGCGCCCAGGCATTGCCTTCGCTTGCGCTCACCTGCTGCTCCACCGTCCAGTTGCGGCCATCCCAGGCGCGCAGCAGGATCACCGACCGGCCGTTTCGGAACGCTTGCCAGACCAGCGCGAGCCGGCCTGAGCCGCCGCTTGCAAGGACGGGCGCGAAGTGCGAGCTGCCGGCCGCGGTGAGGCGTGTGGCACGGGTCCAGCGGTAGCCGACCATCACCGACCAGTACAAATGAAACTCGGCGCCCTCGCGTTGCGCCCAGGCGACATGGACCCAGCCCTTGGTGTCCACGGCAATCGCCGGACCATGGTGGTCGCCCTTCTCGGTGAGCCGGTAGCTCTGGCGTCCGTCGCTCGCCACCACGTAGTCGCCCTGGTCGCGATAGGACAGCCACGCGGTGTGGATCTGGCCGTCGGGCGACGCCGCGATCACTGGGTGATCGTCCGCCCAGCCTTCCTCGGAGATGCGGGACTCGGCGGGCATCCGGTCCACCCGTGCGTTGCCACCCAGCGCGACCATGTGCCGCTCGAACGCAACATCGGTGGCGCTGAACTCGAACTCCGCCTCTCCCGCGGCGAACTTCACCCGCGTTGAATTGGGCCCCCGGACCCGGATCACAACGGCCTGCGGAATCACGCGGCGGATCTTGGGATCGAGCCAATCGGTCTGCCCGCCCGGATTGCGGATCTGATCCTCGAAGCTCCCTTGCTTAGTCGCGAAATCGAAGCGCCCGTCCTCCATCACGCGGTCGTCCCCGCTGAAGCGCTCTCCCCGGATCGTGAGCAATTGTCCGCCGGTGACAGTGACGCGCCCCTTCCATTCCTTGGGCGTTGTGTCCGTCAGTCCGACGAAGATCCGGAACTGCAACGGATCCTCCGGCCGCGGCCCAAATTGGGCGCGGACCGGGCGGCCGTAGGACAAGTACAAGGCCACGGCGCCGAGCACGGCGGCTCCCGCGCAGGCCCACGAGGATTTCATCGGAACTCACAATTGTCGCAGGGTTCGGCCCGGTAGAAACTCAGCGAGTTGTCGCCTTGCTTCACCTGCCGGGTGCGGCGGAGCCCGCCGTGCGACTCGGGCAGTTTGAATCGCGATGCATGCTGGATGATGATCAGCGCCGGCGAGGCAGCCAGCTTGTCGAGCACGCGTTCGTATTCCGCCTCAAGCGCATACGGCGGATCGAGAAAGATGATGTCTGCCTCGTCCAACGGCAGGTGGCTCACCGCGGCGCCGTGAATCACTCGCGCGCGGCCGCCCAATCCCAACGCGTTCAGATTCTCGTGGATCACCCGGGCCGCCGTCCGTCCGCGCTCGATGAACACCGCGCGGCTCGCGCCACGGCTCAGCGCCTCGATCCCCACCGCGCCCGATCCAGCGTAGACATCGGCGAACACGGCGCCATCGATCACCGTCGTCAGGATGCTGAACAGCGCTTCCCGCAGCCGGTCTGGCGTGGGACGCGTGCCGTCGCCCGGCGGCGTCTTCAGCAAGCGGCTGCGAAACTCACCGGCAATGACGCGGATCATCCGACCTGCACCAGTCCATACCGGCGCTGCCAGTGTCCCTGAATGTGCCGGACCAGCGCCTGCAGCGCATCCTCCGACGGCGGATTCTCCACATACGCCACCGCCTCTCCGCGTGCGATTTCCAAAATGTCGCGGTCGCGGACGATGCTCGCAATGCGCAACGCCGGAAGTCCGGACTGCTTGGTCCCAAAGAATTCGCCCGGGCCGCGCAGCCGCAGATCCATCTCCGCGATGTAGAAGCCGTCGTTTGAGTCGACCATCGTGCGGATCCGCTCTTGGGCGGACTCGCTGAGCTTGCCCGTCACCAGAAAGCAGTGGCTTTGGTGGGCGCCGCGTCCCACCCGCCCGCGGAGCTGGTGCAACTGGGCGAGTCCAAACCGCTCAGCCTGTTCGATCACCATGATGGTGGCGTTGGCGACGTCGACGCCCACCTCGATCACCGTGGTCGACACAAGCACCTGCACGTCGCCGCGCTGGAAGGCCGCCATCACGGATTCTTTCTCCTCCGTCTTCAGCCGTCCATGCAACAGCCCGACCTTGAGGTCCGGGAACACCGTCTGCGACAGGTGCTCAAAGGTCTTCTCCGCCGCCTTCATTTGCTGGGTCTCGGACTCTTCGATCACCGGACACACGACGTAGGCCTGGCGTCCATCCGCGATCTGCTGGCGGATAAACGCGTAGGCCTGCTCGACGCGCGGTTCATCGACATGCAGCGTCTTGATCCCGCGGCGGCCGGGCGGCAGCTCATCGATCACCGAGATGTCCAGGTCGCCATACATCGTCAGCGCCAGCGTGCGCGGAATCGGCGTGGCGGTCATCACGAGCACGTCCGGCGTCTCGCCCTTCTGCTGGATCCGCAGCCGCTGCATCACTCCGAACCGGTGCTGTTCGTCGATGATCACCAGGCCGAGCTTGTGGAACTCGACATCCTCTTCGAGCAGCGCATGGGTCCCCACGGCCATCGGGACCACGCCGCTAGCCAGCAACTTCTTGACGTGCTGCTTTTCCTTTGCCGTGTTCGACCCGGTGAGCAAGACGCTCAGGTACCCGATTCTCTCGAACAGCGGCCGCAAATTGAAGTGGTGCTGCTGAGCAAGGATTTCGGTGGGCGCGAGCAGCGCGGCCTGGTATCCATTCTCGATCGCGATCACCGCCGCTTCCGCCGCCACCAGCGTCTTGCCGCTCCCGACGTCGCCCTGAAGCAGACGCTGCATGGGTTGCGGCGCGGCCATGTCCCGCGCGATCTCGGCGAGCGACCGCTTTTGCGCGCCGGTCGGCTTGAACGGCAGCATCGCCTTGATCTTTTCACGCACACGGTCGTTGAGTTCGAACCGGATGCCGCGCGCCTGGCGGGCCTTCAGCTTCTTCAGCACCATCCCGCACTCGAGCCAGAAAAACTCCTCGAAAATCAGCCGCCAGTGAGCGGGCGAGCGGAATCCGTTGAGCGTACGCAGATCCTCGGATCCGGATGGGAAGTGCAGATCCTTGAGGCTCTGCCAGTAACTGGGGAGCTTGAGTTTGGCGGCGATGGACGCGGGGAGCGAGTCCTCGGCCGGCGGCAGCTCCGTGAGGCACCGGTGAATCACCGCGCGCAGGATCCGCGTGGTCACCTTGCCCACGCCTTCATACACGGGCACGATCCGGCCCATGTGAACCGAAGCCTCGGGATCGTCGTCCTCGGGGATGATCTCGAACTCCGGATGCAGCACCTGCAATCCGCGCGTGAAGCTGTCGTACTCCATCCTGCCGAACAGCGCCACCTGCATGCCGGGCACGAGCACGTTGGCGAGGTATCCGCCGTGGAACCACTTGCCCAACAGCCGGCCGCCGGAGGAATCCGCGAACGTGACCTCGAACATCCCCATGTGGCGCCCTTGCAGCCGCGACGACCGCGCGATGTGGACCCGCGCGATGACCGTGGCCGTCTCCCCCGGCGCGAGCTTGGCGATCGCCTTGACGTTGGACCGGTCCTCGTACCGGAACGGCGCGTATCCCAGCAAGTCCTCGACCGTGCGCAGGCCCTTCGACTCGAGCATCTCTGCACGGGCAGGCCCAACGCCCTTCACGTACGTCAACTGGGTCTGCAAATCCACCGGAAAGATTAGTGTACAATGCGCGTGATGAGAATCCTCTTCACTGCCGCCATGCTTGCGGGATCCATGTACGCCGCTGACCTCAAGCTCGGGCTGATCGGAACCGACACTTCGCACGTGATCGCGTTCACCAAGATCTTCAACGATCCCTCCGCGCCCGGCCACGTTCCCGGCGCCCGCGTGGTGGCCGCGTACAAGGGCGGGAGCCCCGATATTGAATCGAGCCGGTCGCGCGTGGACGGCTACGCCAAAGAGCTCGCCGAGAAGTGGAACGTCGAGATCTGCCAGGACATCAAGAGCCTGGTGGGCAAGGTGGACGCGGTGTTGATCGAAAGCGTCGACGGACGCAAACATCTGCCCCAGTTCAAAGAAGTGATCGCGGCGGGCAAGAAGCCGGTGTTCATCGACAAGCCCCTGGCCGCGACCCTGGAGGACGCGCGTGAGATCCACCGGCTGGCCAAGCAGGCAGGCGTCCCCTGGACCAGCGCCTCGTCTCTGCGCTGGTACGAGATGGCGACCACGATGAAGCACGCCGACACCAAGTCCGTGATGACCTGGGGGCCTGGTCCGGAGGAGAAGACGCACTACCTGGACCTCTCCTGGTATGCGATCCATCCGGTGGAGCTGATGTATGCCCTGATGGGACCCGGTTGCGTCGAAGTGAGCCGGACCAGCGCCGCCGACGGCGACATGATCGTCGGCAAGTGGAAGGATGGGCGGATCGGATCGGTCCGGACCGGCAAGCCCTATTCCGATTACGGAGCCCTGGTGTTCCGTGGCAAGACAACGATGCAGAGCAACCCGAAGATGCGTGGCGGCTACGGAACCATGCTGGCTGAGCTGGTGAAGTTCTTCCGCGACGGAACACTGCCGGTGCCGAACGAAGAGACGATTGAGATCTTCGCCTTCATGGACGCCGCGCAGAAGAGCAAGGAGAAGGGCGGGCGTCCGGTCGCGCTGCGGTAGCGGCTAGGAGCCTGTCCGAGAATTCCCGAACATCGTGGGAACGGATAGAACAAAACCAGTACATAATGTTTTATGCCCAAGGGGTACCGCGCCTACAA
>VFZX01000370.1 GCA_016871015.1 Acidobacteriota bacterium
TACAGGTCGTTGGGCATCGCTGCCAGCTGCCTGCGAATGGCTTGCAAGGTAAGAAAAAATCCGCGGTCTTCCATGACCGCCATCTTGCAGCCAGAACCAGCCGCCGTACAATGGATTTTCAGTCGGCGGCGAACAGTGTCTTAACTGCGTGTCTCACGCCAGGGGCTCACTTCAGCCGGGCGTAAACGGGCATTGCAAGCGACTCGAACATTGTCTTGGCTTCGCCGAGGAGATCGGAGGCAACGATGGAACTGCGCGCGCGCAGCAGGTCGGCATACCAGGTAGCGCGCGATCGGCTGCCAGACCCGGAGTCCGAGAGAGTCCGCTTGCCGCACCGCAGTTTGATGATGCTCCTCGGCGCGGTCCCCCGGTGTGAAGCCGCTCCGTCACTGTTGATAGTATGCTATCAACAGAAGAAGATGACGCCGAGTCGCGTTTCAAGCCTCTTTTCCATTCTGCCGCTTGACGTCTTCTTGCGCTGGACGGGATGCTGTTCCATTTCTGGGGTTCGAGGAGCATTGGAACAGAGAACGGGAGTTCGGGCCGGTCCCAACGCCCACCGGACGCCTTCTCGCGGAAGATCCGCTCACACCCGGCAGCCTTGAGAGCCGCTACCTGCGCGGGGGTGTCCTGATCGTCTGTCGAGACGCGAGTGTAGCCAAATCAACATTGCGTAAATGTATCGCCATTCGATCGGGTAATCCAATACCTTTTCGCAACGCAAGAACCCCGGAAAATGCGTCGGGGGCCGATCGTTGCACAACCACTCGTTTGCGCAAACGCTCCAGGCTGAGCCCAACGTTTTGCCCATACGCTTTTCGCCCGACGCTAAACACTGCGGCGTATATCGTTCTCCTCACGAGGTCCTCGGGAGCTACGCTCCGCGAAGGGCTGAGGAGAGCACTCGGTCTGAGAACGCTGGTGGCTTCTTTTGGATGGTTGGATCTATACTAAACTTCTGAAGGGAGAGTGACACCCGTGGTGTGTTTGGCCAGAATTGAGTTGTTCTGCGAGCGTTCCGATTCACGCCTTTGATTCGAAGCTGCATTTGCCTTGCCGGACTACTGGCGTGCTTCGAGCTGGCGGCTGCGCTCTCTCAAGTCCTCTCCCAGCAGTCTCCTCTCCAACTGGACCTCGACGCCGACACGGATCGCGACGGGTTCGTCTCGCACTCCCTCCGCGAGGAGGAATTGGAGGACGCCGATGGAGAGCAAGGCCTCATTGTGCTGCCCAACTGGGACGATGACGATCCGCCCGGCACCAAGGGCCACGGTGTTCCCGATTGCCTGGTGGAGAACCGCTTCTCTCAGGCTGCGTTCGCAGATCGAAAAGACCGCTTCGATAACGAAGTCAACGGCCCGAGCGACAGAGAAGAAGACATGCAGGTGCTCCTGCTGCGAAAAGTCCCGGCACTGCCACCGGGAGCGAGGATCTTGCTCCGTGTATCTCCTGCTGACGCCGAGAAAGTGCGGATTTTCGACGAAAAAGACCGGGCTGTGATCGCTCCCGCGGAAGCGGCGCGATTCATTTCCGGTAAGGCCGGATCACCGTACTACGAACATGAAGTGGCCAACCTCGCCGGTCCGGCTGATCAATACCTGGAGTATCACGTCGAAGGGATCGCCCCAGGAGAGCGGCTCCGGATCGAGTTGGTGGCTGTGGAGGGAGACCGGGAACTGGCTCGCGACACAGTCAAGGTGCGGGTAGCGCCTTTCCTTCTGGTACCCAACGAACAGCCTGTGAGACAGGTTTTCACGGCGGACTTTCGCGGCCTTCCACCCACCTTTCGTCTCACCGCTCTGCCTGGACTCACCGTCGAAGAGGACGGGGTGCGACAGGCAGCCTCCGAGTTGGCGCCGATGACGCCCGCTCCTCCCACCGATACCTTCTGGCAGGATTCCCTTCAAAGCGGGTACGCGCAAGCTCCGGGACCCGGCCGTGTTCGAACGATGGTGCTCCTCGCCAGGCTCCCGCGGGGTGCGCGTAACTTCTGGGCGCCAAACGCACAAGCCGGGATTTCATCCCAGGTCAACCAGGATGCCGAGGCCAATCATTGGCTGTGGCCGAACCGTCCGAGCAACTTTCTGCCTCCGCCGTCGGCACCTGCATACCCGGCTCTGCTGGGCCCGGGAGTGGGGGTATTCGAGATCCCAGGCTCCGCGCCACGCAGTATCTCGGACTATGGAGGCAATCTCGAAGTAACGTGGCCGTCACCGGAACAGCGGAGTGCGTTCGGGAGGGCCGTGGTCGGACGCGAAATGTCGGCGCCCTATCGCGACTTTCTCAACCGGCAAGAAGTGCAAACGCCGCTGGTGCAACTCGATCTAGGGTGGCTCTTCAATCGCCACGTCGATGACGTTGTGTATTTCCTTGGCGGACGGCAGATCGTTGTGCCGAGCCCGGCGCTCGGCGAACAACTGCTCCGCGACCTTTTCGAGGCCGGTCCGAATCCCTCCAGAACGGTGTTCCGGAAAGGGGGGGAGGTGCTTAACGGCCAGTTCACAGCCGTGGAGCCGGAGGGAGAATATTTCGTCCTCATGGACGCGGATGCGGACCTGAGCCGCGTTCACCCTGGCATGTACCTTCACATCTATGCAGGTCCGGGGCGCTATCAGACCTACGACATCATCCGGTCCAACGCGCGCGCATTGGTGGTCCAGAAAGACATTGCACCACTGTTTTCCTATTGGAGGACCGGCGCAGTGGAGGCGCCCACGACGGCGTCCCGCTACGTGATCGTCGAAAAGCCGCTCCACGACAGCCGTTCCGGCGTGAAGGTCATCACGCTGCCGGGGCTGTTTAACCGCGACAATCCGAAGGTAAGAGAGTTTTGGGACCAAAATCAAGCGGCCCAGGAAGCGATCGACCGAAAGATTCTGCCGGAGCTCCGGAAGCTTTCCCCGTCCGGAATCATCCGGCTTCCCGTGTTGTTTCATCAACTGTCGCTCACGCCGGACCGCAACGGGAGCGCCGCCTTCACGCCGAACCTGGTAAATGGTCACTTGCTCGGCAATACGTTTCTAATGCCGAAGCCCTTCGTCCAGGACAAGTCCGATCCGTTCGAAGAAGCCGCCAAGAAAGCCCTCGGTGCTTTCGGCACACGCTTCGTCGACAACTATTTTCAGTTTCACAACTACAGCGGAGAGATTCATTGCGCTCTGAATCTGATCCTGGAGCCGCCCAGCGGACGCCCGTTCTGGTGGGAAACAATCCGGTGAGCGCGCGCTACGGGTTCACCGCGCAACTGCCGGATGCCATGTTGCCGAGGTAGGCGCGTATGGAACCAAGGTGGTGTCAGAATCCAGGCCGATGGATTGGTGCCATTCCTCAAAAGAACAACTTGAGGCCGAACTGAATGATGCGCATCGGTGTCCGCAAGCTGCGTACCTCGCCCATGCGGGGGACATCGGGTTCGATTGAATTGATCGTAGCGAATCCGATGTTATTCGGCTGGCCGAAATACGGTGTGTTGAACGCGTTGAAGAACTCCGAGCGAAACTGTACGCTGTAACGCTCCTTGAATGGGAAGTTCTTGAAAAGCGAGAAGTCCACGTTGCGCTGTCCCGGCGACTCGAGAATATTGTAGCCGGCCGATCCGAAGTGGCACCGATCCTGCCTCGCCGGAATGTTACATGTGACTCTGACAAAAGCGAGCGGATCAAACCACTGTTGTCGAGTGGGGTTCGACAGCTCGCCGTCGGCAATTCGATCCGGACGAACCTGTCCGATCCCGGTGTTCAGGTCGCCTCCCTGGGTCGCAGAGAATGGAAAACCGGACCGGATCGAGACGATGCCGTTGCTCTGCCAGCCGCCGAGCAGGTACTTCAGCGGTCCCCTCATCGTTCTTCCGGGCAACTCCCAAACGTAGTGCCCCACGAAGTTATGAGTCTGATCGAAGCGGTAACGGCCGCGGTTTGGCCGGCGGTCAAACGGATCTTGGAAATTGTTCCCTTCGTTGCCGCCATTCTCGCCGTCGCCATGAGACTTGCTATATGTATAGGCGATTCCCAGCGCCAGGCCGTTTGAGTAACGTTTGTCGAGCGTCGCCTGCAAGCCGTGGTGGAAGCTCTCGCCAAAGCTATCCAGGTAACGGATATTCCCTAGCGGCTGAATGCCGAATTGCGGCAAGGCGGGATCGTAGAATCGCGTCCAGCGCCGCCGGGAATTGATATCGGTATTCGGTGACGGGCGGGCGTCGTTGTAGTTGTTGGAACTGTACCCGGTATTGGTGCCCTTGCTGCCGACGTAGCCGATCTTGCCCAGCATGGTCCACGGCAGCTCGCGCTGGATGTCGAAGCTCCATTTCCAAACCGCGCCATCGCGGGTGTCCGGCGCGACAGACAGGAGATTCTGAGCTCCGCGCGTAGTCGGCGATCCTCCCTGGTTCTCAAGGAACGGATCGTTGAGGCTGAGGATGGGCACGCCTGGCCGGAAGCGGCGAGTCGTCACCGGATAGTTCATCCCATCAGCGCCTCGTACTGTGAGGTCGCCGACGGGGTCCATCAAGCTCTGAAACTGGAGCGTACCCGACTTGGGCGGGTTCAGGTTCAGGATCGTCCAATTGTTCTGGTGGTTGATATTGTCGAACCAGCCTGCGCCGATCCGGACCACCCACTTGTCGCGAGGCCGATAAGCGATGCCGAGACGGGGCATGAAGAAACGAACCTGCTGGTCCCACAACTTGACCGCACCAGTCTTGTCGGCCATATTGGGGAACATGATCGGAATCGTCGCCCCATCGGGAGTCTTATAGCCCTGCCCCCGGCCATTGCTGAACTGCTTGGTCCCGGGAATATCGAGGGCACGTTGCAGTCCCCTGACGTCGGTCGGGTTCCCGTTGTAATCGAATCGGAAACCGGCGTTGATCGTAAGCCGAGGCGAAACCTTCCAGTCGTCCTGGATGTAGTAGCCTTGGCGGGACGCATGCGGGTAGGTGTAGGGCCAACCCTCGGCGGTCGTTGTGACGTTGGGAAACCCGAGGAGAAAAGAGGCAAAATCGTATCCGGTTTGCAGTGAATTGAACGAGACTGATCCATTGGGAATGTTGGCGGCCGCCCGTTCAATCCGGACCACGTAGAACTCGCCACCCATTCTCAGCGTATGGTTGCCTTTGATGAGCGACAAGTGATCGCCGAACTGCCAGGTGTCCAACTGATTGAATTCACCGCCGTCTCCAATCCCGAAAGGCAGGCCGGGAATACCGTTCTCGAGCGGAGCGAACTTGCGGTTCCCATCATTGAATACCCGGAAGCGGCCGATGCCCAAGCTGTCGACGTCGAAGTTGGTGCTCTGCCGGTCATTGGAGTTCCGGTATCCAGCCAGGCTAAACCCGAAGCGTGCGTCGTTGATGGTTCTCGGACTGATCGTTCGAATCCAGGAGGTAGCCAGATTTCTTCCGCGAGTCAACTGGGTGTTCTCAAACTCCGGATTCAGCGTCAGGTTGCCGTTGCGGGCCGAGGACTGATCCCACGCGATTCGCCCGAACACCCGGTCTTTGTCGCTGAAGTAGTGGTCCAGCCGGCCGAAGTAGAAGTTGGGGTTAATGGTCCGGCGCACCGTCCGCCGTACGTTTACGTCGAGCGGATCAATCGGCCGGAACTCGGGGCGCGGGACAAACTTGGGGAGTATGTTGTTGACCACACCGGGGTGCAACCGGCTCGCCGGAAGGCGGTTGTTGGCGAAAGGCTCGCCGTTGAAAGGATCGTAGATGATAATTGGCGCGCGAAAGAGCCTGCCATTTGCCGTGTTGATGGTTCCGGCAGCAAGCGCGGAAAAATCACCATTCCGAAATTCGTCCAGGGGGAAGAACCCCTCGCGGTACTCGCGTAACACTTCCCGGCGTGACTCCCAATTGCCGGCCCAGAACATCTTGTTTTTGATGATCGGCCCACTCACCACGGCTCCAAACTGGTTCCGGCGGCGGGTGTTCTTCGCCCGGCGTTGCAGTCCCGGGGCCAACTGGAAGTTCAGAAAATAATCTTCCGCGTCGGTCTTGTCATTGCGCAGGAACTCGAAGAGCGTGCCGTGCAGTTGGTTCGTTCCGGACTTGGTGGTGATCGTAGTCACAGCGCCGCCGCCGAAGCCGACTTCCGCCGAGTAGGCGTTGGTCTGAATCTTGAACTCCTCTACGGCTTCGATGGAGGGAACAAACGGCGCAACGTGCACTCTAGGGTCTTTCGCGTCCACTCCGTCCAGGCTCACCACCTGGTGGATCTCGCGCTGTCCGTTCGCGCTGACCGCATAGACATTGCCGGTCATCACCTGCCCTCCCAACCCGTCCGCCAGCCCCGTGCGGCTGCCGAATTGAACGCCCGCCACCAGCACCGCCAGTTGCACAATATTGCGGCCGTTCAGTGGAAGCTCGATGATGCGCTTGTTCTCGATGACGTGACCGACGACAGCGTTTTCAGTATTGAGCTGCACCGCGCCTGCCGACACCTCCACGGTCTCGGTGACCTCGCCCACTTGCATCGCAAAATTACGGCGCACCTGCGCGGCCGTCTCGACGCGGAGATTGGAGACAACCTCGGCCTTGAAACCAGTCATCTCGCACTTGACTCCATAGGTGCCGACAGGAACCTGAAGAAAAGTGTAGTTGCCGCTGTCGTTGGTGGTTTGCGTCTGGGAGACACCGGTGTCTTGGTTGGTAATGGTGACCTTGGCGCCAGACACGACCGCACCCGAACTGTCTGCAACGAGGCCCTGGATCGACTGGCTGGTGGCCTGGCCAAACAGCGCGGAAGCCGAAACGATTAAGAGGGCCGTAGTCACGCTTGCGAGCGAACTCCCCTGCCGAACAATGAGCATTCTCTGACCTCCAGAAGTCTACTATCCTATTCCTCCTTCACCGCAGCGTCAAGGGGCAGACCCAACAGTCGTGTCACCAGGGGCCATTTGACTGCTTGGGAACTGGCCGCTGGACGCGGCTATTGATTTTTCCGCAAAAGGCCAACTTGCGATTAGAGCCGACGATCCGCGTCAAGGGCCCCAAGTTTTCCCAGTGCATTCGGAGAGCGTGCGGTGGAGGCTGAACGGCACAGTATGGCTTTGAGTGTTCAAGCCGGCGATGTTCGAACGGTTGAAGCAATGATCGCAGCGCGGCTGGAGATCGCGAGCGACCTCGATTGGCTTCGCGCGCAGCACGCGGCTGGAAAGCTGGTGAACCCGGTCCGCTGGGACGGAGGCGGCTTGTTCACGGTTGCCGTGAACAACGACCGGCCGAGGTAGTTCTGCGGGCCGGCCCCCTCGACTCCTGTTCAAATTTCTACGTCTTCTCGCGCTCGCTAAGAGGCCTTACTACTGGTTTTCGTTCCGTTGCGACCTGGAGGCCCTCGATTGGAACTCGGGCTGGATCCTGCTCAAATCCAGCAAGACCCGCACCGAGAGGATCCTACCCATGAGCCCAGAAGTCGGGACGGTCCTGGCGGACTACCTCGGGACCGAGGCCCGAGTCTCCGAGCCGCCGCGTGTTCCTCGGCCTGGCTCCCCCGTTCGCGCCCCTGGTCGGGGCCAGCGCCTCGGACACAAGTCCATTACGACAACCGCCATCTACGCCAAGCTCGACCTGGACAACCTGGCTGCCGTCGCCATGCCGTTGCCGGATTCCTCGCTCACCTCCGCGCATCCGTTCCCTCGACCGAGGTTCCCGACTCGAGGCCGAGATCGTGCGCATCGCCGAAGCGGCGGGCAAAGGGCCCGGGGAGCCGGTGACAATCTGTGCACCTGCTCGATCCTGGCGCCCGACGCGATGACCGGAAAGCTGAAGTGGCGCTTCCAGCCGACGCCGCACGATGAATGGGACTGGACGCCGGGGTGTGCGAACCGGAGACATCCTTGACAAGTGTGCCGGTGGGCGGTTGACACAAACGAAGGGTAACCGGGGGACAGCGGTTAAGCTGGGGGATGCCCTGGCGAGAGGTGAGCCGCATGGACAGCA
>VFZX01000371.1 GCA_016871015.1 Acidobacteriota bacterium
TGGAACCTTCGCATCCAGCAGCGCAATAATCAGTTCCGCGGCCGCTGCCGCACCACCGCGATCGCGCCTGGCGGGCCTCCGCGGTGCGCGGGCTGCTTCGAGAATCGCCTGGGCGAGCGCCGTGGCATCCGTTGCCGCCGGATCCACCACGCGGTTCAAGGGATAATGCGCTGCGCGCCGGTTGTCGATCGGGTTGTGCGGATTCAGCAGCGAAACAGAACGCACGCCGAGATGGTCCAGCTCCGCCAGTGTCTTCCGCGTCGACTTGGTGATGGCCACGTCGATGGCCGACATCAAGCGGTCCATCTTCCAGTCGTGCGCGCCCACGCGGATATCAGACCGTCCGCCCTCGCGGCTCGACAGCGCCACGGCATCTTCGCCCGCAATCCAAACCAGACGCCGCCGGTCCGCCGGCAGGAGCTCAAATGCGGCAAGGATCAGATCCGCCACCGGGAACATCTCCTCGGTCCAGCTTCCGGGCAGGACTGCGGCCACCAGTGCGCCGGAGGGCAGATCCAGCTCGCGCCGCGCCCGTGCGCGGTCCTTGCGCGTGTACTCAAACCGCCGCAGCACGGGTCCGGTGTAGGCGACGCGCCCGCGGACTACGTCGGGCTCTTCGAACACGCCAGGATCCCCGATGAAGACCACCAGGTGCGCGTAGCGCAGCGTCTCCATCGAATAGCGGCGGGGATCCGTGAACCAGTCGGTGATCAGCGCCACCGGCTTCGAAAAGATCGCAGCCACCGGCAGCGCCGCGAACTCCTCATGCGCAACCACCAGATCGGGATTCAGCATTCCGATCACCTGTCCCGTGGCGACGGTAGTCTCAGCGATGGCGTTAAGCTCGGGCAGCGCCAGGTCGATCAATGGACGCCCGAGGGCCTCCAGCGTTCTCGCACCGGTCGCGTAAGATGCGAACCGGATCTCAATATCGGACCGCAGCGCCTCGATCTCCCGCGCGATCTCGACATCAGGAACCGCATGGCCGCGCCCCGCGCCACGGCTAAAAAACAGGATCTTTCGCTTGGCCGGATCGAAGCCGGGAAACCCTACCACTCGTGCCAGCAACCGGGCAGCTCATCCAGACCGCGCCGCGTTGCCGTGCTTGCCGGCGCCGGAGCGGGCGGGGCGAACTTCGGATCGAGAATGCGTTCGGCGTGGTCGGCAAGGTCGGCCGCGTGAGCCAGCGTCACCGCGTCACCGCCGCCACCAGCAGCCGCACGGGCCATCCGTCCGATTGCCCGGACCTCGGACCGCAGCAGCGCCCGCGTGTCGTTGACCCCGCTGTACGGCGTGGTGCGCGTGTCCGGTGCGAAGGCGGGAGGAGGCGCGACGACTGGGCGGTGGATCTGGTCATTCACCAGATCCAGATAGATCCGCTGCAGGTTCCTGCGGTAGGCATCAGGCTTCGCCGGACGCGCGGCCAGATCCGAATAGATGCCGCCGCGCAGATCCGACAACAGCTCAGCCGGACCATACGCCTGGGCGCCGTGCAGTGCCTCGCTCTCCATCATCCGCTCCAGGCGGAGTGGCTGCAGGATGGCAGTGAGCACGGATCGCTGCGCATCCGCCACCTTTTTCAGTGCACCCTGCGGATCCGTCCGTGCGATGATGTCGGGCCGGATCGCCCAGCCGGGAGTGGCGAACACGTTCTGGTTCAGGAACTGGACCGCCTGCTTCTGCCGCTCTCGCGACACCGGTGTGAAGACGGCTCCGTTCTGGCCCCAATGCTTGGTCTGCGCGTTCATCCCTCCAATCACCGGTACGACATGGCCCAGCTCGCGGCGCCATTGCCCGAGCACGGTGTCATACAGCTCACCGAGTTCATCGAAGCTTGCTCCGTCGGGTGGAAACACGCGCGGAACCAGGTTCAGCACCCGCTTCAGGTTCAGGGTCCCGAGCGTGGTCGCGGCCACCGCGTCGGCGTCACCCACAGCCTCAGTCTGATCGGTGGGATCCGAACCGGACGCCGAAGGTACCGAGAAACGAAGGTGCGGCACCGAGTCCTGCGCCCGGACCCATTCGTTGAGCACCGGCCGCTCGGCCTCAGCCGTGGGCGCCTGCGGAATGGGCGCGTATCCCCACTTGATCGCGAACAGGTCGTACGGACCGATCTTCGGAATCAGGTCACGCGTGGCGATGCCGTCCTCCGGCTGCGCGACGTAATTGAATCGCGAATAGTCCATGAGCGAGGGCGTGTGGCCGTACTTGGCGACCCAATTCTTGTCGCGGACCTGCGCGATCGTGTACATGCCCGATGCCTTCATATTGTGCGGAAGTCCGATCGAGTGGCCCACCTCGTGCGCGACCACGTGCCGCACCAGCTCGCCCATCAGGTCCTGTGGGAACGGGAACTTCTGCGCCCGCTCATCGAGGTGCCCCACCTGCGAGAAGTACCAGTTGCGCAAGAGCAGAAGGACGTTGTGATACATCTTCACGTCGGCTTCGAGAATCTCGCCGGAGCGTGGATCGCGAATGTGCGGTCCATACGCGTTCTGAATGGTCGACGTCAGCCAGCGGATCGACGAGTGGCGCGCGTCCTCGAGCGAGAAGTCGGGGTCGTCCTTGGGAACCTCGCGCGCTTCGATCGCGTTCCGGAATCCCGCGGCCTCGAATGCGGGACGCCAGTCCTCGACGCCCAGCTTGACGGAGGGCACCAGCCACGCCGGGGTCGCGGGATCGATGTAGAACACAATCGGCTTGACGGGCTCCGACACAGCCGCCGACGGATCCTTCTTCTCCAGCCGCCAGCGCGAGATGTAGCGCTTGGATTCGGCCAGGTGGCGCGGCGACGAATAGTCCGTCTTGCGTGTATTGAAGTACCCCACGCGGCTGTCGGCCAGACGCGGCTTCATTGGCTTCTCTGGCAGCTCGACCATCGAATAGCTGGCTACGACGCTCGCGCTCTGTCCCGGCCGCATCCCGGTCTGCGGTGGACCGGAGGACGGACCGGACGGCGCATCCGGCGGCGTGTAGGTATGCAGCGCCTCGACATTGACATTGGCGGGAAACGCCCGCATCTTTTCGATCATGCTGCGCGAGCTGTCGAATCCGCGCGCGTTGAGATTGCGCCGGGCCGAGAACTCGGGGACTTCAGTGGTGAAGAGCCGCGTGACGTCGATCACCGGAGCGCCACCCTGCCCTTCGGCTTCGATGTTGAAGCTCATCACGACTGCGTTCTCACTCGAGGCCCTTGCCGCGAGCCCCACAGGATCGGAATCCTTGGTGATGATCTCAGAGGAGATGCTGCGCATCAACACGCGGCGTCCGCGGCGTTCCCAACGGATCACGTGGTTGGCGATCTCGGTACCGCCGTATCCGAGTCCTGACGCGTTGCTCTTGAAGCTGACGACCAGGAGCAGGTCCTGGCTCAGACGGCGCGCGGGGATCTCGAAGTAGTACTTGTCCTTGATCTCATGGACCGTGAACAATCCCTGCTGCGTTTTCGCGTCCTTGGTGACCACCCGGTCGTAGGGCTTGATCTCGGCCGCCGTGGCCGCGCGACCGGCTTCTGGCTTGGCGGCTTCCGGTTTCGGTGGGTCCTGTGCGAACGCAAACGTAGCGGCGGCTAGGATTGGAGAGAGTCTCATGAGGAACATGTTACCGCGCGCATCCGGGCTATTCCGGACACACACTGGCGTTTGGCTGCGACACAAGAATTGACGGCTGCCGTCCCTCGATCCAATTACCGATGATGTCGAACATGCGGTAGTCGCGCCCCGCCTCGCGGATCCGTACGTTGAAGATTTCCGGGTTGCCGCGCAACACTTCGTGTTCTTTGCAGGTGGGGCTGAATCCGCCCGGAGCGACGCTGATGTCTGTTCCCTCGTGCGCGGTAGCCTTCAGGTCCGCGAGGCCCGCCATCTGCTCCCGGACCAGGCGCGCGAACCCATTGACATCGATCAGCCCCTGGCCGGGAACCGTGTACCCGAGCTGGATCATGGTGCGGGAATGGAGCTCATCGGTCTGTCCCATGCGCACAAATACCGGGGTGGTCAGATGGTTGGTCAACGCATGGAAGTTGTCGTTGCAGACATACTCGCTGCCTGGCTCGTTCTTCCGGTGCCACTCCCGGCAACTGTCATCCACGCGCGAACGCCACAGCGCCTCCTGGCCATCCTGCTCCTCGAACTCCTCGATCTGGCTGTAGCTGCACAGGCCCGCTTCGCGGCAGTAGACTGTGGTGGACGCATCGAGCTTGGAGGCATCGGGCGGGAACCCGGAATCGTGCAGCCCTCGCACCACCGCCCGTGGATTCGTCCGGCGCAGTGCATCCGTCAGCCGGTCGAGGTTCCGGACTAGCCCGCCGCTTCCCGCCGACGCACCGGCGATAACAACCGTCCCAGCGTTGTCCAGGTTCGGAAGCTCGGTGTTCGCGCCGCCGAGCGTAAAGCGCACCGTGCGGCCGCCCTGGCGGCGGAGCGTGGCGATCACCGCGTCGACGATCCGGCTGCCCAGGAAGTGGATACGCATCACCTTGGGCTCGCGCGTCACAGGATCGGCGGCCTCGACGATCAGATTCTTTGCCGTGCCACTCCACAAGTCCGAGCTGCAATACTTGACCAGCACCTGGTTCCAGTTGGCGAACGGATTGTCGGCGCGGCGCTCGGAGATCCCGGCATCGGACGTGCCCATCCGGGGCGCCCGGCTGGTCGACATGCCGATCGAGCTGAAGGCCGTGTCGACGCTGCACCATCGCTTGGCGCAATCGGCGGGGGAACCGCAGAGTCCACCGCCTTGGAACTGAATCAGCCACCGGTCGGCAAACCCGTCTCCGTTATGCGGACGGAAGTAGAACGCGGCTCCGGTTCCGTCGTTGCACATCGCGTTCGGATATTGCGCCAGATCGATGTCGTGGCGCTGGAGGTCGGTGCCGTCCGGCAGGCTCCCAGCGGTTCCCGCACGTCCGCAATTCAGTGCGGTGGAGATCAGCGGAACGGGGCTCTGAGCCGCGCAAGTCCTGACGGCGAGCAGCGGGAGCAGAATGCAGGCAACTTTCCTCATACCGGGAATACGGGTATGGCCGGTCAGACGGAAGAAGAAATCGTTTGCGAAGACGGTCAGGATGACGGTGGACTTGCCCCATGGGCGGTTGCAGCAGAGGATGCTGCGGCGCGTGGCGGGAGTCGTGTTGGTCGATCATTCCGGCCGGGGTCCTGGTTCTTCTTGGAAAAGCGCGCACAACGGAGCCTGCTCGGCGGCCCTGTGCGCTTCTGGAGTACTCGCGCACAACGGAGCCTGCTCCGCGGCCCTGTGCGCTTCTGGGTCCACTGGATGCCGAGGACAGCGCGGCGGACGGCCTGATAGGCGTCGGGGAACAGCTCGACAGTATCGAGGATAGTAGAGATGATGATGCGGCTCTGGGTGGGGGTCTCGCTAAAGACACTGGCGGCGGGGGCGGTATTGGACGCGGCGGCCTTGCCGTGGCAGGGGAGCGGTTGGAGCTGGCCATCGTGGAATTTGCTGCGGCTCACGAATGGGTGAGCGGCGGGTTGCCATTGCATGCGTAGTCCGGATCCTGTTGATGATGGGCGGGTTGTGAGACGTTGGGTTCGTTCCCGCGATTTTTTTGTTCGGCACGGAGGGCGGCGAGGAGGCGGAGGTAGTGGCGGGAGAGGCGGTGGATCTGGATCTGAATGTGGTGGAGCGAGCGGGAGGACTCGTCCATGGAGCGGTAGGCGAGCGCGATGCGGGTGGGGGCGTCGAGGGAGGAGTAGGAGCGGGAGACTTCCGGCTCCATGCGGTCCATTGCATTGTCGAGGGAGGCGGCTTCGACGATTTCGCCGCGCTGACGGCGCCACTGGATGGAGGCGAGCTCGTCGACGAGCTGGGATTCGACGATGGTGGCGGGGGCGAAGTGGTTGTGGTAGCGGCGGCGGAGGTCCGCGAAAGCCTCTTTGGATTCGGCAGTGAGGGTGATGGGGTAAGCGGCGTCGAGTCCGTGGGTGAAGGAGTTGAGGGAGGAGCGGAGTTTGCCTTCAGGCGTGGTGGGGCCGTGGGAGAGTGCGCCGTTGCGGCGGCTGGCGTCGACCTGTTTTTGTGTGCGTTGCATGATGTTGGTGCGGGACTGCCCGGCGAGCGTAGGGTAGAACCCTGTCAAGCGGAGATGGGGAAATTGGCAGCGGGTTGGAGGGGGTGATTTTGGCTGGAGGTGGTTGAGGGGGAAGGGGTTGTGAGATTTAACAATTTTTCGTTCGTTTTCTGTGAAGGGCGGTTTGGTGGACTGAGGAATACGTTCGGATGGCCAGTTCGCACCGGCACGGCAATCGGCAAGATGGAAGTCGGCCCACCGGCCAACCAGCGATCCTCTGGAGTGGCTTACGAGAGAGAGGGCCGAGATGATGGACCGATCCCTTGGGCTATCCTCGTCAAGCGATCAACCGTCGGTTCTGAGTGCCCAGTTGCCGACGCCCGTTGCCGCTCATCGAGGCTACGCGGAAAGGAGCACAGGTGCCCGGTGACCTTCCCCTCTCCGACGCAGCCCGAAAAAAGTGGACCGGCGGCAGAGGATGGGTTCAAGGGAGGCTTACCCAGACTCGGGGATCGCTATTGGAACCTCACCAGCCCTGGGGCCATACCATTCTTGATCGAGATGGCAGACCGCCGACCGGAATCGTGTCGCTCGGTTGCCGCTGAGATTGCCATACGTCTTCAACACTTCGTTAAGCAACTCGGCAACGAAAGCACGGTCACCGTATTCACGATCCAGATGAAGCACCGCTTCCATCACCCGGTCGAAATTCTTTTTCACGTCGTCATGTGTCAGGGTCCCGGCGCGGAGCCGGTCGAACATATCCCGGCGGATGACTGCCTTTTCGGAATCGCCGTCGAGCTTCGGGCGCTTGTCCTGCCGTCCATCCTTGAGCGCCTTCAAGAGCCGTTCCTTCACCTTGCCGCGTACAATCACTTCTCTGATTTCGGCAATCGCCTGTTCAACCGTCTTCCCGGCTTGCATGATGAAAAAGTGGACAGGGTAGTTCGCTGACTGTTCATTGCAGATCGCGCGTACCCACTGCATCGGTTCCGGCACGTTCCGCTGTTCAAGGAAGTTCCGAATCAGATCGACACCCGAAATGGCCGTCGGCACTTGCACGATGTGGAGTGCATTGACGGCGGCGGCACCCACGGGTTGCAGGTCGCCGATCAGCTTCAGGGCTGGATCGCCGCCGGACTCTACGAATCGGCCTTCTTGAATGAATTGCAGCTTCGGCAAGAGTTCTTCGGAGATGTAGAACGAACCCTTCGCTCCCGACACTTCGCCGGTGCTCAGATCAAGGATTCCGATTTGCGAAACCCCGACGGTCGCGATCTTGGAGAGTGCATGCAGCCATTGGTCGTGAATCTTCTTGCGCTCCGCGTCCATGATGGCGCGGAGTTCCGCCGTGCGGATCTCTTGTGTCCGGCCCTGATAGCGGTAGTAGATCGCGCCTTCCCGAAGGTCCCTGTCTTTATTGCGCCGACAGATCACAGGCTTGTGGATCGCTTCCCCGACGTAGATCAACCCGATCTTCTTTCCGCCCATCTCGATGTCATGGTGCTTCCATGCCAACGCCGGTTCGAAGTGTTCGTTCAGGGTGTTGGTCGTGATCGTAGGGTCCAAGGTAAAGAACTGGTCATTCTCCATGCCGACCACTTCGCGTGGTTCATTCCGAACCCCGAACACGAGGTATCCACCCTGAGTGAAGTGAGCCCCTGGCGTGAGACACGCAGTTAAGACACTGTTCGCCGCCGACTGAAAATCCATTGTACGGCGGCTGGTTCTGGCTGCAAGATGGCGGTCATGGAAGACCGCGGATTTTTTCTTACCTTGCAAGCCATTCGCAGGCAGCTGGCAGCGATGCCCAACGACCTGTA
>VFZX01000372.1 GCA_016871015.1 Acidobacteriota bacterium
TCAGGAAACCAAGAAATCCGGAATATCGAGGTATTGACAATCGCGCGGAGAAGGTGTAAGGTGAAGATCGAGCCGCACCCGCCCTTGATAAGTGTCAAGCAAGAATCCAGGCTAAAGTGTCAAGGATGTGTCCGGTCGCGCAGGTGCGCTGGAGAAACGCGATGCTTCCGCCGTCTGGCGACCAGACGGGGTTGTAGTTCAAGTGCCCCTCGTTGACAACTAGCGGGGTCACTTTTTCTGATTCAGAATCCACCGGTTTGAGGTAAATGCCGCTTTGCGAGGTTTCGGGGCGTTCCCAGTAGAAAACCACCTGCTTCCCGTCGGGAGAAAACGAAGCGCCATACTCCGCGCCGGGGAACGAGGTGAAAGGAACTCCGGAAGGGGGAGGCGCGGCAACCGGTTGAGAACGCCAAACGTAAGTGGCCGCCGCCAGGACAAGCGTCGCCGCCAGAGCGGTGGAGACGATAAGGACCGGGCGCGGGTGGGTGAACACCCCACGGACAGGCGGACTGGGTAGGGACTCCGCGGCCGGGGCGTCGGATGGATCCTTGACCGGAGGCGGCGTTGGGATGGGCGCCTCGGCGTCCGGTTGGACGACCGGCGCGATGAAACGGTACCCTCGGCGCGGCACGGTCTCGACGAATCGAGGATTGGAGGCGTCGTCGCGAAGCGCTTCGCGGACCTTGTTCATTGCCGCGTTGAGTCCGTGATCAAAGTCGACAAACGTGGCCGACTGCCAGACCGCGGCGCGCAGTTCGTCCCGAGTGACCAGTTCGCCGGGCCGGGAAACCAGAGCGGCCAATAGCTGAAACGGTTGGCCACCAAGCTTGAGCCGGATCCCGTCCCGAAAGAGTTCACCGGAGTCGAGATTGACCTGGAAGGTGCCGAACTTTGCGATCCGGGCCCGCATCCTCGGCAAATTATATCATGCCGTGCGAACGGGGGCGTCTTGAGATCTCCGGTCAAGCGGCTTATTCTCAATCCTTTACGCGACGATGGAATTTTGAGATCGCAAGCATGGACTTTAGCCTGCCCCGGGCGATAAAGTCGTTCCGATCGAGGGTTCCGGTTCCGGGCGCACTCCGGGCCGGAGCGCATGTTTTTCTTCCTGTTGGAGGTTCGAATGTCTGCTGATACAAGACTTGATCAATACGGGCGCCTGCTGATGCCCTGGATACTTGCGGTCTCGCTGCCCGGATTCGGAGCGGCGCAGACGTTTAGCGGAGCCATCTCCGGCACGGTAGTGGATCCGTCCAGCGCCGCCATCGCCAAGGTGGCCGTCCAGGCGGTCCACAGCGATACGGGGTTGGCGTTCGACACGCTCTCGGGTGAGTCCGGTGACTTCCTCTTCCCGAACCTGCCGCTGGGAGAGTACTCGTTGATTTTTAAGAAGGGACTCTTCCAGACGCTACGGATGACCAATGTGGAGGCCGCCGTGTCGCGCACTACCAACATCCAGGCCCGGTTGGCGATTGCCCAGCAATCGAGTTTGGTCGAGGTGGTTGCGTCGGCTGCGACGCTGGAGACCACATCTTCGACCCTCGCTTCCGTGGTGAGCCGCCGGCAGGTGCAGGACATGCCGTTGAATGGCCGCACCTTCGTGCAGATGCTCAAGCTCAATCCTGGCGTGTCGTCGACGCTCCCCGCGACGGTAAATGGCTCGCGCGCGACCGCCAACAACTTCCAGATCGACGGCGCCGATAACAACGATGCGTTTTCCAATGCGCCGGCGGTGAACCAGGGGAGCGAGACGTTGCTGCCCATCGAGGCGATTGACCAGTTTGCGGTCGTGACCGATGCGCCGGCGGACTTCGGACGCAACAGCGGCTCCAACATCAGTGTGGTCATCAAGTCCGGCGCCAACCAGTTCCACGGGTCAGCCTTCTATTTCAACCGCAACGAGTACTTCGCCGCGCACTCGCCGTTCCAGAACCCTGCCAACTCGAAGAAACGGGTGATCCGCAACAATCAAGCGGGGGCGTCGGCGGGCGGAGCTGTGGTGAAGAACAGATTGTTCTACTTCGCCACCACCGAAAACTACAAGTCTCACGCGGCGCTGTCGCTCGTGGCCACCCATCCATCCGCTGCCTGGGTCAACGGCGCCAGGGGAGTGTTGCAGCGATACGGCATCCCGGTCAATCCAGTGGCTACGAATCTGCTCTCGTTCTGGCCCGCCCGGTACAACAACCTGCCAGCGACGGCCAACAATATCGTTGCGGACGACCGCAACACCCGGGAGAGCTACAACGGCCTGCTCAAGCTGGACTATTCTGTCTCCCCGAAGCACACTTTGTCGGCGCGCTACATCGGCGGCGCAGCCAAGCTTGTTTCCCAATCCGCCGTCCCGTATCGCGAGTTCTTTCAGGTGCCCGTAACCCATGTCCACAACGTGAGCATCAACCTGAATTCCACATTGTCTTCGCGAGTCGTCAACCAGTTGGTGCTGGCCACCAACTACTACCTGCTGTCCTTCAACGATTTCGACACGAGTTTTGATCCGGTGGCTGCCGGTTTGAACACGGGTGTGCCGCAGGACGGCACGCTGAGGGGGGCGCCAATTCTGCGAATCGCCAATTTCGCGGGCACCGGCTCGCAGTCGCCGACGGGCCGGATCGATACCACCGGGCACATTACCAATAACCTCAGCTACTCCGGCGGCCGGCACGTCTGGAAGTTCGGCGGAGAGTACCGAAGATCGCATTTCGACGTCTTCTTCCACACCAACAAGCGCGGCAGCTTTACCTGGGATGGCACACGGGGACCCTGGGCCGCCGATGCGTCGGTACCGCCGCCCTTGCGTGCGTTGTCGGATTTCCTGGCGGGCACTCCGACCAACAACAACGGCGCGACCATCGTTCGCGGGGAGTTGCAGCGCGTCTACCGCCAGAATTTGGCCGACTGGTGGGTGCACGACAACTGGCAGGTGAACCCGCGCTTGAACCTCAACTTCGGCGTGCGATGGACCTACATGGGCCCGTTATCCGGCACGGGCGGGACCATCAGTTCGTTCTCGCTGGAAAGAGGCTTCGAGACCGTTGGCGGGAACGGGGTGAACCTGTGGGACAAGGACAGGAATAACTTTGCTCCGCGAGTGGGCTTCGCCTTCCGCGCGGCATCGAGAACCGCCGTTCGCGGCAGCTACGGAATCTTCTACGACGTGCCCGCCATGAATTCCTTCGTTGCCAACCTCAACATGCCCAACGGCGGATCGGATGGCATCCACGCCAATCCAGCGGGTCCGGATCCGGTATTCACCATCACGTCGGCAGGTGTGAATATCGTACCCGGCCAAGCGATCTTCCCGGCCAATGCTGTTCCCCGAAACGTCGGCGCATTTGGCGTCAGCAAGGACTTCCGGATGGCCTACGTTCAGAACTTCAACGTGAACGTGCAGCACCCGTTGAATCCAGCCACCGTGGCGCAGATCGGTTACGTTGGATCCCGCGGCACGAAACTGCCGCTGTTGCGCAGCGTGAATCCGGTTGTCAACGGGCAGCGCCTGCATCTCAATCAGTACCCGGTTCTCGGCGCCATCAACATTCAGGAGTCCATCGGTAACTCCAACTACAATTCGCTGCAGGCCTCGCTGCGGGCCACGCGTTGGAGGCGTGTCACGCTGAACGCGAACTACACCTGGGCGAAGTCGCTCGACAATGGATCGGTCGTGCGCGGCACGATTCCCGCCAACAGTTTCAACCTGCGCCGGGAATATGGTCCCTCGGGCTTCGACAACGGCCACATTTTCACTGGCTTCGTCATCTATGACGTGCCGGCGCCCGGGTCCAAACTGCCGCGCCTGAGCAGGGGCTGGCAGTTGAACGCGGTGATCACCGCCAATACGGGCGAGCCCTTGGACCTGCTTTCCGGCACCAACCGTAGCGGTACGCTCGACAATCGCGATCGCGTTGACGTGGTGGGCGACTGGCGGTCCGGTGTTCCCAATCGGGCGAATCCGTTTGCAGTGGTGCCCTGGTTCAATCCCCGGGCCTTTGCCGCCGCTGCTGCCGGAACGTTCGGCAACATCGGACGCAATGCGCTCCGGGGTCCAGGGTTTGGTTCGGTGGATTTCTCGATCTTCAAGGAAACACCGGTCACGGAACGCCTCAGGACGCAGTTCCGGGTGGAGATCTTCAACCTGTTCAACCGCGCGAACTACGCCAATCCTGGCGTCAATTTAAACGCGCCGGCTTCGTTCGGGCTGATCTCGAACACGCGTAACGGCGGTTTGACGCCGGGGATTGGTTTCGGTGAGCCGCGCAACGTACAGTTGGCTCTGAAGTTGCTTTGGTAGTGATCCGATCCGGTTCATATTTCATGCCGGATCAGATCAGTCCGTTGCTCCGACACATCGTGGGCCGTCTCGAACATGACAGCGCGCTTGTCGGCGGTTGGAGTGCCAAGCAGCCGGAGCAGCGCCTCCTTGCCCAGAAAGATCCATCGAACTTGCCGGATATCAGCAACACCGGTGCTTTGATGCGCGGGGGCCAGACTGGATCGCTACTCCTTTCCTGTAGGGCTCTTTCATCCCCTACAACATGCCGGTCTATTCCGGCGCTCGAACCTTTTTTCCCACTCACGAAACGGTAGGGAAATGTTTCGGACCCAAGACTGTGGCCCATTCTCCGGCGAATCGTTGCCAGACCTCAAGGCGGGGCATCCGGCGCTGTTGCGGCGGAACATCTCTCCGTGTTTCACTGGGGAAGGTCCGCTCTAGGAGACGATGGAGACTCAAAATCCGGACATCACCCAGTTGTTGCATCAAGTGAGTGGTGGCGACCAGGACGCGGTCAACCAGCTTCTGCCGCTGATCTACGGAGAGCTGCGGAGGCTGGCGGCGAGCTACCTTCGCCGCGAGCGCACGGATCACACCCTCAACGCCACGGCTCTGGTGCATGAAGCCTATTGCGTATGGTCGACCAGACGCGCGCGCAGTGGCGGGACCGGAGCCATTTCCTCGCCGTCGCCGCCAACGCCATGCGCCGGATCCTGGTGGACCACGCCCGGGCGCACGCAGCTCACAAACGCGGTTCGGGATTCGGGAAAGTCTCGCTCGACGACGGTCTGATGGCATCGCACGACCGGAGCCGTGAGCTGGTGGCGATCGACGACGCGCTGCAGACCCTTGCCCAAATGGATCCGGATAAGGCGCGCCTGGTCGAGCTCCGGTTCTTCGGCGGGCTGAGCATTGAGGAGTCCGCGGAAGTGATGAAGGTTAGCGTGGCCACCGCCAACCGGCATTGGCGAATGGCCAAGGCCTGGCTGTACGGCCAGTTGCAAGAGGCCTGACGCGTGGCCGAACCGATGGCTCCCGAGCGCTGGCGGCGCATGGAGGAGATCTTCGAGAACGCCCTCACCCTGGATCCCGGCGCGCGTGAGACCTACGCCGCCAACGCCTGCGGGGAGGACTCGGCTCTGCTCGCCGAGGTCAAGGCGCTGCTGCGGCAGGACGCCGAGGCCGGCACCTTCATCGAGACCCCGGCGATCGAGACGGCGGGTGGCGTGGGCGGCGGCGCGGATCCGTTTGAGAGCCAGCGCGTGGGCGCCTACAGGATCGAGCGGGAGATCGGCCGCGGCGGAATGGGGGCCGTCTACCGGGCCGTCCGTGATGATGATGCATTCTCAAAAGCCGTGGCGGTGAAGATCATCCGGCCTGGAATGGACAGTGCGGACATCATTCAACGCTTCCGCCGCGAGCGCAGGATCCTTGCGCTGCTCGACCATCCATTCATCGCGCGGCTGCTCGACGGCGGGACCACCCCGTCCGGCCAGCCGTACTTCGTGATGGAGCTCGTGCATGGCTCCGCGATTGCCAGCTACTGCGAGCGGCGCAAGGTGCCGCTGCGCGGGCGACTGAAGCTGTTCCTGGACGTCTGCGCCGCGGTGGCGCACGCGCATCAGAACCTGATCATCCACCGCGACCTCAAGCCTGCGAACATCCTGGTGACGGAGGAAGGCACCGTCAAGCTGCTCGACTTCGGGATCGCAAAGGTGCTCCAGGAGGACGAGTCCGCGCCGGACCAGACCCGTGTCGGCGCCGCCGCGTTTACGCCTGCTTATGCGACTCCGGAGCAGGTCCAAGGACAGCCCGTGACCACGGCCACCGACGTGTATGCGCTCGGGCTGATCCTTTATGAGCTGCTCAGCGGCGCGAAAGCGCAGAATGTGTCGAGCCTGTCGCAGGCCGACGTTCAGCGCGTGGTCTGCGAACGGGATCCCGAGCCGGCGCCGGGAATTCCAGATGACATCGAAAGAATCATTTTCAAGGCGCTGCGAAAGGAGCCGGCGCGCCGCTACCAGACAGTGAACCAGTTGGCCGAAGATGTCGAGCGGTACCTGGAAGGACGTCCGGTGACCGCGCGGGCCGACACGTTCTTCTACCGCGCGGGACGGTTCGTGTCGCGCAACAAACTGGGCGTGGGAGCGGCGGTGGCGGTAGTGGTATCGCTGGCCGCAGGCGTCGCGGTGGCCGCCTGGCAGGCGCGGATCGCGCGGGAGCACTTCAATTCGGTGCGGTCGCTGGCCAAATCGTTGCTGACTGAGATTCATCCGGCGATCGAGAACGTCCCCGGGTCGACCAAGGCGCGGCACCTCATTGTCGAGCGAAGTTTGCAGTACCTGGACCGGGTGTCGGCGACCGCGCCGGACAACATCGAGTTGATGAACGAGATGGCGGAGGCCTATCAGACGATCGGTGCAATCCAGGGCAACCGGAACCGGGCGAATCTGGGCGATTACGGCGGCGCACTGGCGAGCTACCAGAAGGCGCTTCAGGTGCGGCGGCGCATCGCCGGACGCTCCAGTGATCCGACGAACCGCCACTGGATTTCAATGCTGCTTGCGGAGAGCGCGCGGATCTACCCGGGTTCGGACGAGTCCGTGCTGCTGGCGCGCGAGGCGGTGAAGGAGGCTCAGGCCGTCCTCATAGCCGAACCGCGGTTCCTGAACACACTGGCCGCTGCGCAGTTCGGGTTGGCATACGTGCTCTGGACCCGCGAGGAGGCTCCAGAGGCAATCGCGGTGTTTGAGCAGTCGCTTGAGAACATGATCAAGGCGAAGCGGAGCGTGAACAACCATGCGGTGATTCACCGCTATCTCGCGTTGATCTACTTCGGGCAGGGGAGCTTGAAACAGGCGGAGGCGCACTATCAAAAGGCGAGGCAGTATTCGGAGCAGCGGCTGCAGGAGGCGCCGACGCCGAGGTCGCGCACCGACGTGAGCTACGACTATGCCGGGCTTGCGCGCTGCTGGGCCCGGATGGGGCGGGAGGCTGAGGCGCTGGAGATCGCACTCAAAGCAGAGACGATCCGGCGGGAAGTGGCGGCAGCGGATCCGGCGGACCGGCGTGCGGCGACCGCGGCCGCCGACATTGACGAGGACTTGGCCGTGATCCTTGCGCGCCTGGGCAGGCGCTCTGAGGCGGTGCTGCGGATCGAGCGGGCGCTGGCGGCGCATGAGGGATTCGTGAGGCAGGCCCCTGGAAGTCCTGAGGAGCTGTATGAGCTGGCGCGGGTCCGGACTTCGGCGGGTGAGGTGTACGGGATGCTGGGGATGTGCCCGAAGGCGGAGGCGGCG
Organism: Acidobacteriota bacterium; assembly: GCA_016871015.1. GTDB lineage: Bacteria > Acidobacteriota > Terriglobia > Bryobacterales > Bryobacteraceae > SYLY01. The sequence continues at coordinate 7,573 of VFZX01000372.1, forward strand.
ATCGCCGGGGCGCGGGGGATTTTTGAGAAGCAGGGCCGCAAGGTGTCGCTGGCCGCGCTGGGCCGGTTGGCGCCATGCGGACGGTCCGGCGGTTGACCCTTAGGCCTAACGATGTTTGGGCTGGGCCCCTAAAAAGAGACGGGCAGTTAAGACTCAACCTTCATCGAATGGAGAATTGAGTCATGGGATTATCACGTAGGAAGTTCACCAAGGAATTCAAGCTGGCCGCGGTGAGGCGGCTGGAACAAGGGATCTCAATCGCGGAGGC
>VFZX01000373.1 GCA_016871015.1 Acidobacteriota bacterium
TGTATTCCAACAAGTCTCCGATCGCCGAAACAGGCAATCGAAGGCATTACTTCGATCCCTCCCCTGCCGTGCCTGCGAGGCTCCGATACTCTCCACGGCCCGCCCTTGCGATCCGATTCTGGCTCGTCAGTCGAGCGAGGGCGGACCGGACACTATTGATGTTCTTCGCGCCTGGGATCTTTGCGAGCAGCTCTTCCGCCGAGAAAGCCGCTTCGGGCGTCGAATTTATGAGACCGAGAACCGAGTCGTTCAAACTTCGTCCATCGTCCGAGGCCGAAGGCTGGAGCCCGGGCGTGGCAGCGTCACCAGACCCGGCGAACAACGCATCGAGTTCGGCTTCCGCCTTCCGCAGTTCGGTCTCCTTTGCTTTGACCTCTTCACGAAGGACCGAGATCCTAGCGGAAATCGCGATGATCTGTTCACGCAGCGACCGGTTCATTGTTCGACGCTCCCAAGATAATCATAGCACGACGCGATGCAATGTGGCGTCGTGGTTGATAGATTCGAGGGCCCGCGGGGGCCCGGCGCGGCAGCCGAACTCCTACCAGCGAAACGTGGCAAGCTCGCAGGTGCTAGCTACTTTCCGGCGCGAAATTTCCGATTTTGGCCGAAAAGTGAACTCAGCCCCAGCGGCCGACGGGAATCAAAGAGATGCGGGCGTGGCCGCGAATTTCGCTCCGGATGCTAGATTGCCATAACCCAGCGCAGGTCTGCGAACCGGCCCCTCCGGGGCTGGTATTGTGAAACGGGCCGGCGTGCTCAGGATCGAGCTTCCGGTATGTCGGTTCGGCGCTCATGACAGTGCCGCCGGGATCGCACAGAGATGCGAAGGCACGGTCGTTGCCGTCGTCAGGCGTCGCCGTGAGGAGAAGGAGGCTGTCGCTCCGTCGAGCCAGTACCTCAGCCAGAAAAGGGGTAGAAGCATGAAAGCGGAGCAACGCCGACAACGCCTCTCTTCCGTCCTTCTGGGCGCGGTGGAAAACGACCCGGCGCTCATGCTTGCCTTTCGAGCGGCATCGAGTTGCTGGCGCGCACCTTCCTCTCCTGATCTTGAAATTCGGGGGTATGGAGTATGTTCCATCTCATCTAAAGGGGAGTTCCGTCCTCATGACATCTGAATCCTCCTGCGCGCTCGCCGAAAGGGTTGAGGCTGCACTGGGAGTCGTCGAGCAGCAACCATCCCCGAAGCGGGCCGATATCCCCCTCGCCCACGCAATACTCGTGCGCCGCACCCATCGCTATCCAATTGACAGATGGTGCTTTAGATTGAAACGCTCATCGATGGCGCGGTCGCCGATGCTCAGGAGCAGGAATCACACGAAGCGAGGAGCCTAATCGCAGCCTGCCCTCAAAGCTTCCGATTTTCTTCCGAAACACTTCCGATTCAAAGTGTTTCGGCCAAACGCAAAATCGACCATGCTTGATGCAGGAACGGCGGGCTACACCCTGCCGCAAGCATCAAGATGAAGGAACAGCTACCCAAGCAACTCCTCAATGAGCGCGAGCTAGCCACGACCTGCGGGATAAGCGTCCTGACACTACGGAAGTGGCGGAGTCTCAGGCGCGGTCCGCGCTTCCTGAAAATCGGAAGCCTTGTCAGGTACCGACCAGAAGACGTGGCTACGTGGATCGACAGTCAATCCGTCGTTCCTTGCGAACAGGAGGTCGCGCGATGAATCCCCTCACTTCTACGCGAGATCTGCTGGCATCAGAACGCCGCTTCCTGACCGCGATGATGGAACTCGGCTTCGGGCGCTTTGAGTTCGTACGGATTGAGCGCGGCGAACTTGTGCTTGCCCCATGGCCGACTTCGGTGCGCGGCGTGAAGTTTGGTTCCGAGGAACCCGCAGTGCATCGCACGTCGGACGAGTTCGAACTCAAGCGCCAGGTCGTCGAATTCTTCGAGTACGTGCGCTCAGTCGAAGTGGGTGAGATCCGTTGTCTCGAAATCCGGCATGGCCGCCCGTTCTCGATGGAGGTCGAGCACCGGCACGAAACGAACGGAGGCCGCCGTGGCTAACAACGCGTTCGAGCAGTCCTTCCCTGACACGATTCGTATCGCGGCGGTGCGCGCGGCAACGGTGGCGACCCTCTACGGGCTTCCGACGGAATCCCGGCGGGACCTAGAGCAGGAAGTGTTGCTCGAACTGTGGCGAAAACGCCCGGCCTACGATGCACGGCGCGGGAGTTGGCGCACCTTCTCCGAACGAGTGGTCGCCAACAGGATGACTTCCCTGGTGCGTAACATGTATTCGGAACGGTCCGGGCACTTCAGGGAAGAGCCGCTTGGAGATCTCGTGGCCTTGGCCGCACCGAACGACCGAAACGACTTGCGTGCGGACGTTGCGAGAGTCTTGCGTAACGTGTCGCAGTTCGACAGAAGCGTAGCTGGCGAAATGATCGACTACTCCGCGGTTGAGATCGGCAAACGGTTGGGTGTCTCCCGCGCAACCGTCTACCGCGCCATCGGACGGCTCCGGGCAGCGTTCACTGCAGCTGGCCTGTCCCAATGGGGGCGTGAGCGCCACACGGAACTGGTAGCCGATGAGTGACGAACCCGGAACCGCTCTTACCGACGCCGACTTCGCGAATCTGGCGCGGCGGTGGATTGACCGGGACACGGCGGAATCCGCCCGAATCCGCCGCGTCGACTCCAACACGGGTCGCCTCCTGGTAGGCCGGCGCGATCATGCTTCATATGAAGGTATGGCCCTGCCGTACTTCTTCCCTGGCGAGTCCCGCGTTCGCGAGTGGCGACTACGTCGGGATCAGCCCGATATCGAATACAAGGACGGCAGGCCGAAAGAGCGCGCAAAGTACATGTCGCCACCCGGCCGAAGCAACATGGGTTACTTCGTTCCGGGAATTTCCCAGGACGTGGTGAAAGACGTCTCCATTCCAGTGATCGTAACTGAGGGCGAATTCAAGACACTCGCTCTCTGGCGTCTTGCCAACCACGAATCCACAGCTCCGCGATTCATGCCGTTCGGACTGGCTGGGGTCTGGAACTGGCGAGGTACAGTCGGGAAGACCACGGGGCCAAATGGCGGTCGCCGTGATGTCAAGGGCGTGATCCCGGATATCGACCTCGTCTCGTGGGAGGGCCGCCGGGTGATAATCGCGTTCGACGCCGACGCGGACAAGAACGAGCAGGTTGAGATTGCCAGAAATCTTCTTGGCCGTGAATTACGTCTGCGCGGCGCACAAGTCGCGTTCATCACCTGGGACGTCACGCAAGGTAAAGGTATCGATGATCTCGTGGCCAACGTGGGCCCGGACAAGGTCTTAGAACTGATCGAGGGCGCCGACTTTGAAAGCGCGGACGCCGACGACGGCGTGAGCGTCAACCAGATCGCGGAGGCAATCACAGGCCGACACCGGTTCGCCAAGGATGTCGGTGGGAGGCTGTACATCTACCGCGGTGGAACCTATCACGCCGACGGCGCTTCTTTCGTCCGCCAGCAGGTTAAGCAGCTTATGGAGCGTATGAGGCTGGCTTCGAAGTGGACCAGCCATAAAGCTGAAGAGGTCGTGAAGTACATCGAGGTTGACGCTCCTCAACTGTGGGATCGGCCTAAGACCGATGTCGTGAATGTTTTGAACGGCCTGCTGGAAGTCAGCACGCGCACGCTCAAACCGCACTCCGCTGACTTCCTGTCACCCGTGCAGATACCGGTGAGGTTCGACCGTGAGGCGCGATGTCCAATGTGGGATAAGTTCATCGGTGAAGTGTTCCCTGGAGACTCGGAGGCCATCGCGTGGGAGATCCCGGCCTGGCTGGCGACGCCGGATACGTCGATTCAGAAGGCGGTTTTGTTGACCGGCGATGGCGCGAACGGAAAGTCGACGTACCTGCGGGCCGTACTCGCGTTCATTGGCCGTCAGAATGTCGCGGCCGTCAGCCTGCACCGGTTGGAGAACGACCGCTTCTCGGTCGCACGCCTCGTCGGAAGGCTTGCGAACATCTGTCCCGACTTGCCGAGCGAGGACTTGTCCAGCACTTCGGTCTTCAAGGCCATCACTGGCGGTGATGCTCTGCTGGCTGAACGGAAGTTCGAGGAGTCGTTCGACTTTGTGCCTTTCACCCGGCTGATCTTCTCGGCCAATCACCCGCCGAAGAGCCAGGATGCTTCCTCGGCCTTCTTTCGCCGATGGGTTGTCGTTCCTTTCGAGCGGACCTTTCACTCCGGCGATTCCGGCACGTTGCCCCGCGACCAGTTGGACGCGATGCTCGCCGACCCCGTTGAACTCAGCGGCGTGTTGAACAAAGCTCTTGAGGCCCTCGCGTCGATCCGCAGTCACGGACTATCCGAAAGCGAATCCACGCGGCGAGCTATGGATGAGTTTCGGCAAACGACTGATCCGGTCGCAGTCTGGCTTGACCGACACACTGTGCTCGAACCCGAGGCGTTGATCCCTGCGGATCGCCTCTGGCAAGAGTACAACCAAGACTGCATGGCGAAGGGTCGGCCAACGGTCAGCAAGACCGCCCTCGGTCGAGCCATTGCGCAGTTGCGGCCCACGATTGAGAAGCGCCAGCGAACCATAAATGGCAGGCTGTCATGGTGTTACGTGGGCCTTGGCTCAACGGTGGACGAGCGCGAATAGCTTCATGGAGTTCACGGGGTTCACGCGGTTGCCTCTATTTTGTATTCACGCGGGAGATTGCTCCCTTCAGGACTCGCTCTGAAACCACAAACAAGTAGGGGCGAACCGCGTGAACCAAGTGAAGCGCGTTATGAACCGACCGATGCTGTGAGACAGAAACAGGCGAGCGTGCGTATATAGTAATCGCAGCCGTTCGGCAGCCCAGCGCGAAGCGCACCCTCCGAAGGCCTCCCCGAAATCGAGAGACGGGACTCTCACCAAACTCCTTCCCTTTTCGCGATACCCGAAGTGTGCCCCGATGAAGCCTGCTGATCAGATCCCGTACTACGCCCCAGATGGAAGATCCATGGGCTTTCGAACGCTGAAAGCTGCCAAGCGGCTCATCGCAGGCGGGTATGTGAGACCATCCTACGGCCGGCGAGGTCACTTGAAGGCGATCTGGCTGCTCCAGAACGACGGTGGCAACCCCATTGAGACGCATCCGCGGGCTGGCACGCGGTACTGCGTCCTTCAGAGCCTCGACAGTGGAAGGCGATGCTGGAAGCTTCGCCGAGTGGATGGCCGGGATGACGACTGCAAGCCTGTGAACACGCGCGGCGTCTTTCTTCAGGTTGTCACGGATTGTCTGGTCGCGTGAAGAATCGACGCCAGATTGGTGGGCGCTACCTGGCTCGGCAAGGGGCGCGGTGATCAGACCACCGATGAAGCAAAGTTCCACGAGACGCGACGCCGGGCACGGTTTGCCGTTGTGATCGGCGAGACCGGACGCGTCTTCGAGATTGCGGCCGATGCAAACACCGCGAACGAAGGGCTTATCACCGCCTACTGATCCTGTTGATTTCTAAGGTACTTCCGGGCCAATTACTCCGCGCGTTGCACCATTGCACAACTCCGCTAGTGACAGACGCAAAAAGGGGCGGTCGGGTGGTCAGCGGTCAGGGGGCGGCCAGGGTGCGCCCGTGGCCGGCCTTTCGCAGATTCTCAAGCCAATGACGACACTTTCGGCGACCATTACGCCCGCGATGGCGCGGCGTATCGAAATTTGGCCGACTGACCGGCTGGTGCCGTACGCGAGGAACGCCCGCACGCACCCTGCCGACCAAGTAGCGCAAATCGCGGCGTCCATCGTGGAATTCGGCTTCACCAATCCGATCCTTGTGGACTCGATGGATGGGATCATCGCCGGCCACGGCCGCCTCCTGGCTGCCCGCAAGTTGGGCCTCACAGAGGTTCCGGTCGTCGTGCTGGACCACCTGAGCGAGACGCAACGGCGGGCGTACCTCCTCGCGGACAACAAGCTCGCGATGAACGCCGGATGGGATGAGAAACTGCTCGCCCGCGAACTGCGCGACCTCGAGAAAGATGGCATGGACCTCGCTCTCGTAGGCTTCAGCGACGAAGAATTGGAAGCGCTGCTCGCAGACGCCGAAGCGCCGCCGCCGGATGTCGCCGACGAGGTTTCCGAACCGCTAGTCCAGCCGGTAACCCAGCCCGGGGACGTGTGGTTGATCGGAAAGCACCGCCTGATCTGTGGTGACTGCCGCGACGGGGAGACGATTCGCGCCTTGTTCGGCGATGTGAAGGCCAACGTCGTCGTGACGTCACCGCCCTACGCGACCCAGCGCGAGTACGACGCCTCAAGCGGCTTCAAACCGGTGCGTCCAGACGAGTATGTGGACTGGTTCGGTCCGGTTGCGGCTGGAGTCGAGTCGATTCTCGCGCCAGAAGGCTCCTATTTCCTCAACATCAAGGAGCATGCGGATGAAGGAGAACGCGATCTGTACGTGAAGGACCTGGTCATCGCGCACCGGCGGCAATGGGGCTGGCGATTCGTCGATGAACTCTGCTGGCGCAAGACCGATAACGGCGTGCCGGGCGGATGGGGGAACCGATTCAAGAATGCCTGGGAGCCGGTGTTTCACTTCTGCCGCCAGCAACAGATCAAGTTTCGGCCGCAGGCCGTGAGCCATGAGTCGGAGGACTGCTTCGACTATTCCCCAAACAACCCGAAATCAAACTCCGGGAGCGGTCTCCTGGGGACCGGCGCGCGTGGCGCGGCCGCGAACGGTGGGAAGAACCAGAGTGCGTGGCAGCGCAGCAGGAACAGTCTGTCCGAAGATTCGGATGGCAGGCACACCGGACTGGCGCGCCCGAGCAACGTGATCGAGGTTAAGAGCGAGTCGAGCCAAGGCTCCCACTCCGCTCCGTTTCCGCGCGCCTTGGCCGAGTTCTTCGTCAAAGCATTTTCGGATGCACGCGATGTGGTCTTCGATCCGTTCATGGGGAGCGGAACGACGATGGCTGCTGCGGCGTTGCTCGATAGAACCGGCTACGGCTGCGAGATCAGCCCAGCCTATTGCGATGTGATCGTGCGCCGAGTGATGAACCTGACTGGCGCTCCGGCGACCCTCGCAGCCACCGGAGAGACGTTCGCCGCTGTCGCGGAGTCTCGATGCGTTCATGCGGACCCGAAGAGGAAGATCGCATGAAGGCGAAGTCGCGCACCACGAATCCGGAAGTTGCCAACGCCAGTGTGGCATCTTCGCGCTTCCGCGAACTCGCTGTCCAGATCTGGCCAATCGACAAGCTGATTCCGTACGCCAGGAATGCCAGGACGCACACGGACGAACAGGTCGCGCAGGTTGCCGCCAGCGTCGTCGAGTTCGGCTGGACGAATCCGCTCCTGGTCGGGGCAGACGGGGTGATCATTGCTGGCCACGCGCGGCTGGCGGCGGCGCGCAAGCTGCGGATGAACGAAGTGCCGGTCATCGTCCTCGACCATCTCACGCCAACGCAGCGCCGGGCCCTGGTTCTCGCGGACAACCGGCTGGCGCTGAGCGCTGGGTGGGACGAAGCGATGCTGCGTGTCGAGTTGGAGTCGCTCGAGGAAGAGGGCTTCGACCTCGACCTGGTTGGCTTCACTGATGAAGAAGTTGAGGAACTGCTGCGCGATCCGGAGGCCAACTCCGGGCTGACTGATGAGGACGCGGTCCCGGAGGCTCAGGAGAAAGTCACTACGCAAACGGGAGACCTGTGGCTCCTGGGCAAGCACCGCGTGCTGTGCGGCGACGCGACGGCCGCTGCTGACGTCACGCGGCTTCTGAACGGCATCTCCCCGATCCTGATGGTGACCGATCCGCCCTATGGGGTCGACTACGATCCGGAATGGCGGGCGGCGGCTGGTGTGAATAGGAACCGGGCCAAGATGGGCAAG